>CALJNA010000092.1 GCA_937981955.1 uncultured Granulosicoccaceae bacterium | reverse complement strand
GTGGTTGTTACACCGATCAATACCAATAGAAATTTCGACTTGAATCCGATCGATGCCGACTCGACGAATCAATCGCGCTCGTTTGCCGGAGCCGGTGCACAAGTCAAAGTGGTTGGCACCTATTACCCAAAAGGTATCTATACGCAGCCAGCCTATGATTCAAAGTTGATCATGCGCGTAGCGCCAGGCACCTTGTTTGTGCTCGATAGTCAGATTAATGAGTGGTACAAGATTCAAACCAGTACCGGATCAGGTTATATACGCACCAACGATGCTGCGATTATAAAGTAGAGCAGGTACCATACGCTGCCCAAATCACAGCACGTGAACACAAACAATGAAGCGACTTACGCTGCTACGCCATGCGAAATCGAGCTGGGCGGACTCAGGTCAGCAGGATTTTGACAGACCGTTAAACGAACGGGGGCTCAAAGATGCGCCAACCATGTCGCAACGAATGCTGGACAGAGGTTGTACGCCCGATCTTATCTTATGCAGCGATGCCGTTCGCACACGTCAAACCGCACAATTTTTTGTCGACAATCATCAGCTGCCACAAGGAACAGTGGAATTTCATGAAGACTTGTACCTGGCTTCCGCAGGTACGCTACTGGAGTTCATTCAGCAAACCAGTCAATCGATAAATCACGTGATGGTTATTGCTCACAACCCGGGGCTGGAAACGCTAGGCCGCCAACTGCACCCGAGCGCACCGAATAATCTGGTAACTTGCGCGCTGCTGGATTTTTCCCTGCGCAGCAAAACATTTGTTATCGAGCCCGATACTCAAATAGATCTGCTGTTACATGACTACCCTAAAAATACCGTCTGATATTCGAGCAGCCGATAGCGAACCCAACGCTATGGGTCGATTTTCTCCAGTACAATGCTCGGCACATCGCCTTTACGGTAGTAACGCGGATGGTTGTTCATTGAATCAAACGCGGCATCCCGCTCTTCGGCGCTTTCATACCAGCGAGTGCCCGACCACTGCTCACCCAGTAAGTGCTTGGCTGCCATAGGATCGTTTTCAGGCAGTTTTACGCTGATGCCAAATTGTTTTGTTGCAGCTGTCACGGCTCACGCCTCGGTTGTCTGTCTACGCGGTATTCTAGTTCGGCCAGCCGATTCTGTACGCATGCATCTCAGGTTTTCCTACCGATAATTAACGAAATATTGCTCCCGGGCTCTAAATAATGCGTTTAATCACTGAGGCAACCCGATACACTAAGGCTAAGTTTTATAAAAGGAAGCAAACGCATGAAAATCTTTCTCCCTCTGCTCGGTCTGTTAATGCTGGCCGGTTGTACTCAAGAGTCACAAAACAAGCTGGGTCGAGCTGTGCAAAACTGGACGGGTACTGACGGCATACTGGAAGTCTATGCTGGTGAAAAACTGGTGAAACGGTTTATGAAAATCGACAAGTTGACCACAGCCTCGGGAACAACCTCTGGCGAATCTCGTCCATACCGTTTTGGCTACGGCATTCTCGATGGCAATCTGAATGGTCAGGTCGATTCAGGCGAACAAAAAGTCTATTTCGAGTTCAGTGACTACTCCACTTCGTACGTTTTTTATGGCAATCCCTCATAAACACGACAAGCGGGTCGATTTCGAATAGAAATTATGCGCATTGAAGGTCAATTTATTGGTGTGATATCAATGATTTATTGACTTTATCAGAGGCCCTACTAGTCTCTATACACGTGCTCCGGAAATACATGGTGTCACGTTCTCACCCCCAAATAGGGCTCGCCTGTCGAGCCCTTTTTTTTGTCCGCGACACCAATTCGGTATAATCATCGACAACTTCAATATTTGAGTGCAGATAATGCGAATGGATTTTTTCAGCCAGCTGGTCGAGAAAGAAATCGAAGGTGCCAAAGCCACCGTGACAGCTGAAGGCAGTAAATTTGAAGCGCTCGTGATCAGCGATGCATTTGCCGATGTGAGCCCGGTCAATCGCCATAAAATGGTTTATTCGGTCCTTGAGGAGCACATTAAATCCGGGGCTATTCATGCGTTGACCATCAAGGCCCACACCCAGGCAGAATTTGACGCAAAACAGCAGTAAAGCAGGCTTTATCCGGCGCTTATACTTTTACACCGATCAGGCATGTCGCATAATCAGCTCGATCAAGGATTATGCGCAACCGAAACAGCCAACCTGAAAGCCGTGACACACGCCTGAACCGGCGTGCTATGGCCCGAATCTAGCTTCCTTCAGTCCCAACGCACATTACGTTTTTCGGCGAAGGGGCCAGTTTTGGCAATCACAAAAGAAAAGAACGCTGCTCCAGAGAGCGCATCCTGGATAAATGGACTGTCAAGCATCATCCGCCTGACAGACACCAAAATCGAGCCAAGTCTGAAAACCGTCATTTCATCTGACGTGAAGAACGGCAAACTGGCTTTGTTCGTGCCGCCTGAAATGTCGGAACTTCAGCCTGAAAACCTGCGCTACCTGCACGCCATGGCAAGTCAGAACGATTGCATACTTATCGAAGACAGACGAACTTCAGATATACGTCCGCTAGTTGAACAGCGCGACCTGAAACCACATAAGCTGGCAAAGGGTATTTGTGAACTGTTAAAGCAAACCGGAATGCCTGGCGCACAACCTCAGTTATCGTCTCCACATCGCCTCACACCTGGCAATCCACATATTCAAGTTCCCGTGCTGATTGATATGGCTTCAACAACCATCAGCAAAAGCAAACGCATTGGCCTTCTGCCGAATCCAACGCTGGTTGAATCCACCGGAAACGAGACACACCCGATTAACGGTTTCGCCTGCAAGCTGGTTACAGCAGAAGCGAACACTATTTTGAGTTTCTTCGACTCACCCGGGTTCAAAGCCATTGGCTACCTGGCAAATGACCAGTACGTGGTACACGTTTTTATCGGTGGTGGCCCCCTTCGATCGCCTCATATCTGGGCAAACTTTCAAGCGATGCAGAAAAATCGTTTTCGGTTTCAATTGTTTCGCAGCACACAGCCTGGGCAGGATTTCGGGTTGCTGTACAACACATTCTATATAGATATTGATGTCGCTAACGCCGCAGATTCGCGATCAGCAGGCGTTAACGCGACCTGAGCTTGGATGATATTCAATCCGAACCCTGCGGATTCGGTGCTTTGCCGCCACCGGCTTGCGTAAAACGCAGCACAAAGCAATCAGCGAAGCGCTTTTTGGCGCATAATAGTGTTTTTAGCGTAATCGAAAAAACACTGTGGCACTGATCAGAGCCCACTCATTAACCGTCGCGTTTGGCGCTGTCCCCGTCCTCGACCATATCGATTTTGCTATTGCAGCCAATAGTCGAACGGCATTGGTCGGTCGAAACGGTGAGGGGAAATCTACCCTACTCAAAGTCATTGGTGGTTTTATAGAACCGGACTCAGGAGAACTGAGCCGTCGCAATCAACTCAAAACAGCTTACTTACAACAAGCCGTGCCCACCACCATGACAGGGGATGTTTACTCGGTCGTGGCAAAAGGGCTTCCGGAGGCTGGCGATTTACTTGCCGAATTTCACACACTTTCTACCGACGCCGACGCGTTTGATGCCAACAAACTGCAACGCGTTCAGGACCAAATTGAAGCAAAGGATGCGTGGGCGCTCGGACAGCGCGTTGAAGAAACCATTTCACGCATGAATCTCGATGGTTCAACAGATGTTGCCGGATTATCCGGCGGGATGAAACGACGAGTTCTGCTTGCCAGTGCACTGGTATCAGACCCTGACATATTGCTGTTGGACGAACCAACTAACCATCTTGATATTGGCTCTATTGACTGGCTTGAGAAATATCTGCTGGGCCTTAACTGCAGTGTGATGTTTGTCACTCACGACAGAGCATTTCTAAATGCAGTTGCGAACAATATTATTGAGCTTGATCGAGGTGCACTAACTGAGTGGCCCGGCAACTACGAAACATATCAGCTTAAAAAACAGCAGCAACTTGATGTTGAAGCAGAACACAATGCACTGTTCGATAAAAAACTCGCTCAGGAAGAAGCATGGATTCGTCAGGGAATCAAAGCAAGACGGACTCGCAACGAAGGCCGTGTGCGAGCACTGGAAGCAATGCGTGACCAGCACCGCGCCCGACGCTCGCGCAGCGGCACGGTAAAAATGAGTGCCAATGCTGCGGACCGTTCCGGCAAAATCGTGTTTGAAACGGACAATATCAGTTTTGCATTTGAAGACAATAACATTGTCAGTGAATTGTCCGTGTCTGTGATGCGAAACGACCGACTTGGCATTGTTGGACCTAACGGCTGCGGCAAATCAACATTGATTAATCTGTTGTTAGGCAAACTTGAGCCTCAATCAGGCTCTATCAAACACGGCACACAACTGGAAATCGCCTACTTTGATCAACTGCGCGCAGCATTAGACCCGCAACAATCAGCCGCAGACAACGTTAGTGAAGGACAAGATACGCTGAACATTAATGGTGTACAAAAGCACATCATGAGTTACATGCAAGACTTCCTGTTCGCACCTGATCGCGCCCGCGCGCCCATCACGGCACTGTCGGGTGGCGAAACCAACCGACTGCTGTTAGCCAAACTGTTTTTGAAACCATCGAACGTGCTGGTACTCGACGAACCGAGCAACGATCTGGATGTTGAAACACTGGAGCTACTTGAATCGCTGCTATCTGACTATAAGGGCACAGTCATCATGATCAGTCACGACAGAAAGTTACTGGACAATGTGGTAACTCGTTGTCTGGTTTATCAGGGCAATGGAAAATTTGTTGATGTAGTTGGCGGTTATACCGATTTTCTTAGGGAATTGGCCTCATCCAATACGCTCAGGCCGATCTTTGCCGATAGCGAGCAGATCACACGCAAAGCTAAATCGGCAAATGTGGAATCATTTACTGAAAAGAATAGCACAACGGAAAAACCTGCCAATCAGCCTGCGAAAAAGCTAAGTTATAAAGATCAACGAGAACTTGATGCGCTGCCTGAATTGATTAATCAACTGGAAACAACCATTAGCGAACTACATGACGCTATTGCAGCTCCAGACTTTTATGACGACAAAGACAATGCCGATGCAGTGCTAAAGAGAGTTGAAAATACTCAGCAGGAACTCGATACAGCCTATGCGCGCTGGGAGGAGCTGGAAGCTTAGTTCTTTAATCTGATCGTCGCCGACGCAACTGATAAAACGGCTTTAAATGCATCCTTGGTTTTTTGATGATACCTAAACTAAGATATCAACAAACTTTCACCCTGCATACTCTCGGGCTGATCGAGTCCCATCAGTTGCAGTATGGTCGGAGCAACAGAAGGTAATCCAAAACCGTTTTTTAATTGCCACTGCTGTTCGTCTTTGATAACACAAGCAACCGGGAACGTGGTGTGCTGTGTATGCGGCACACCGGTAATCGGATCTTTCAACATATCAGCATTGCCGTGATCGGCAGTTAATACAATTGAATAGCCGTTGCTCAGCGCCGCATCCCATAACCTGCCAACTTTTTCATCGACCACTTCAACTGACTTGATTACAGCCTCTGGCACGCCGGTATGACCGACCATATCACCATTGGCAAAATTTACCACTATGAGATCATGGGCCTTGTCGTTGAGCGCTTTCTCAATTCCGACTGCCACACCTTCTGCACTCATCTCGGGCTGCAAGTCGTAGGTGGCGACCTTCGGTGAATTCACCAGCAACCGTTCTTCGCCAGGTAGTGGTTCATCCAGCCCACCATTAAAAAAGAACGTGACATGAGGATACTTTTCAGTTTCAGCTGATCGGAGTTGTTTCAACCCTGCATCCGACACCACTTGCCCAAGCGTATTGCTGGCCGCATCTTTAGTAAACGCACAGGCAAATGGATAACTGGATTCGTAGCGAGTCATGGTTGTCAGATTGATTGTTGAAAAATCACCACGATCAAAATCATTGAATGAATCCAGACCAAGCGCTTCGCTGATTTCTCGCGGTCGATCGTTGCGGAAATTGAAAAACACCACTTCATCATCGTTTTGCAACCCGTCGAAACCTTCAATAACGGTTGGCGGAACGAACTCGTCAGTTTTATCGGCCTTGTAAGCCGCATCAAGTGCAGCACCAGCGTTCGTGGCGCTATCACCTTTCGCATTCACGATGCACTGCCAGGCAAGTTCGACACGATCCCAACGCTTGTCCCGATCCATTGCGTAGTATCGGCCAATAACCGTCGCGATGGAGCCACCGGCTTTTGCCAATGCCTCTTCCAGGGTTTCCAGATAGTCCTTTGCACATTGAGGAGCGGTATCGCGGCCATCGGTAACCATATGCACACACGGGACAACACCATGTTTTTCACAAAGCTGAATAAGCGCCTGCAGATGTGCGACATGACTGTGCACCCCACCATCGGAAACCAGCCCGAGTAAGTGCAGTGGGCGCTGCTTTTTCGCCGCACGTTGCACCGCCGATAGCAATGCATCGTTGGTGAAAAAGCTTTGATCTTTTATGGCATCGGATATCTTTACCAAATCCTGCTTTAACACCGTGCCTGCACCTAAGGTTAAATGCCCCACTTCTGAGTTACCCATTTGACCGTCAGGTAATCCAACGGCTTTTCCCGATGCTTCAATCAAACACACTGAGTTCGATGAATAGATTCGATCAAGATTAGGCGTCGATGCCAGGGCGACAGCATTGTTTTCTTTGGCGGGATTGACACCAATGCCATCCATGATAATAAGAATGACAGGGCGACGGACACTTGCGGGTTTCGCACTCATAGAAACACTATCTGAAAAGTTAACTGCCGCGGACTAGAACGTGTCAGGGGCCAGGCTCCGGATCATCGCTATCGGTCAATGAATTCCGATACCCACCTGTTGGTGTTCGTTCGGATTGAACTGTTGTTGGAGCGTTCGACTCTTCCTCTTGCATTTGATCACGTGCATCGGAAGCTTCTTTAACCCAAATTTTAAATCGCGACGACAATAACACACCGACTTCAAACAACAAATACATCGGAACCGCTAACAGAATTTGAGAAATAACATCCGGAGGCGTAAGAAACATACCGATGATAAACGCCCCAACGAAAACATACGGGCGCATTTTCGATAATTTCTCGGGTGTTGTAACACCGGTTACCACTAACAACACGGTGGCTACTGGTACTTCAAACGCAATACCAAACGCGAAGAACAAGGTAATAACAAAATCCAGGTATCGCGCTATATCCGGACTAACCTGCACACCATCGGGCGCAACATTAATAAAGAACTTAAAAACCAGAGGAAAGACCACAAAATATGCGAAAGCAACACCTGCGTAAAACAGCAAAGTACTTGATGCGAGTAAAGGCCCAACCAATCGTTTTTCATGAGTGTACAAGCCCGGGGCAACAAATGCCCAAACCTGATAAAGCAGAAATGGAATCGCCAGAAACACACTCAACATGAGTGCAAGCTTCAATGGAATTAGAAATGGACTGGCCACTTCGTAGGCAATCATTTCAGTGCCTTCCGGCAAGAATCGAGAAAGTGGCTCAGCCAACGCCGAATAAATACGATCGCGAAACGGAAATAACACGACAAACAGTACTGTGACAGCCAGTACCATTTTCAGCAGCCGATCTCTGAGTTCTATCAAGTGAGATAGAAACCCTTGCTCCTGGTTTACGGTTTCGTTGGAAGAGGCCAATGCACGCTTTCTCTAATTAGATGACGTTATGTAAGAGCACTTAAAAATGGACGACAGGTTGCCGCAAGTTACGATTATATTCAGGACGCTTTGTTGTTTTGCTGTTGATTAGCATCGCTTGCATCTTCAGAGCTCGTAATATTTGCAGCACTCGTATCGTCAGGGCTGTTAAGTTGTTCTGGCTCAGTGTTTTTAGCAACCGAGGCACTGGCATCACTGCCAGACTCACTCAAACTACTGTTCAGTTCACTTTTCAATTCGCCAACAGACGATTGAGCATCTTTTAATGCACCACTGGTGGATGTCTCAATGTCTTTGGTTGCGGTGTGAACCATTTTTCGCAGTTCATCAATCTGATCTTTCTGGTCGCCGATTAACTTCTTCAAATCACCTGATTCCAACTCTCGGGAAATATCAGACCGAACACCACGCACGAAACGTTGTGCCTTGCCGACATAGCGACCCACCTTTGCTGCCACTTCAGGTAATCGTTCAGGACCGATCACCAGCAACGCAACAATGCCGATGGTCATCATTTCCAAAAAACCGATATCGAACATAGTCTTTAGTTACTACCGGGCTAGTAGAGCATCATTAACACGGTGTCAGACTTTGTTTTCGTCGTTTTCGCGAGACACGGCATTTTCCGCTGTGTCTTTTGCGTCTTCAAGCTGCGCGGCGGACTCTTCAGCTTCATCTTTAACCGCAGTTTTGAATCCCTTGACTGCACCACCAAGATCGCTGCCGATATTCTTCAGACGCTTAGCGCCAAAAATAACGATAACAATGGCAAGTATCAGCAAAAGCTGCATCGGGCCTGGCATACCCATAACTATATTCTCCTGTAACTCTATTCCGTTAACCCATCGCGTATGACACGTATGTTTGGCTATGCGCGGCTTGCTTTCTCATCAAGCCCAGACACGCCTTCACGACGGTTCAATTCTTTCAAAATGTCATCGGGCCCAAGCCCTTTATGACTCAATAATACCAGCATGTGAAACCACACGTCGGCCGCTTCAGCGATCAAGTGGGCGTTATCATCGCCCTTGCTCGCCAGTAAAAATTCAGTGGCTTCCTCACCGACTTTTTTCAAAATGGCATCGTCACCGCCGGCAAATAAGCTTGCGACGTAGGAACTGCTCGCGTCAGCGTTTTTTCGCTGCTCGAACGTTTCCGCCAATCTGGCAAGTACGTCAGTGTTCGTCATTGTTCTGCTTACCGTTCCCGATTAATCAAGGCCGACAACACACCGGTAGTACCGAAGGTGGCGACGCGTTGGGCCAATCTCAAGGTAACTTAGCCCTTTGCCCCTGTTTTTATCAGGGTTATTCGTCTTTTGCTGCGTATATTTCGCTGGCAGACTTCAGCACTGGCTCCGTCGCCTGCCACTGCCCGTCTTCTCCCAGCTTACGATAGAAGCAGTGTGCCCGGCCTGTGTGACAGGCTATACCGCCCACTTGTTCTACCTGCAGCAAAATCACATCGGCATCGCAATCGAGTCGAATCTCCCTGACGTGCTGCACATGCCCGGATTCTTCTCCTTTGCGCCATAAACGTTGACGCGATCGCGAAAAATACACCGCGCGACCCGTTTCCATGGTTTCCTGCAGCGCATCCCGATTCATCCAGGCCATCATCAGTACATCTTTGGTGTTGGCGTCCTGAGCGATCGCCGGAACCAGCCCGGCATCGTTGAACGCCACAACATCTATCATGTAATTTCAACCACTTAGCTGTTGCTGTCTGTCTCGATTCTACCACGCGAGCGGGTCGGCACCGACACCGAATGCGTGATAGACAACGCAAGGTGGACCGGTTTTATGACAAGACGGTGTTCTTGTGGAAAAGCGGGGACCGGCGATTGAACAGCGCGCTGGCTATAGGCGAACTTCTATGCCCTGCTGCTGCATAAACGCCTTGGCCTCTCCGATAGAGTATTCACCAAAGTGAAAAATGCTGGCCGCCAGCACCGCATCGGCACCGCCCTGGTTCACACCGTCAACCAGATGTTGCAACTCGCCTACTCCACCCGAGGCAATAACCGGAATTTCTACCGCATCAGAAACCGCTTTGGTTACGCCGATATCGAAGCCGATTTTTGTTCCGTCACGATCCATACTGGTCAGCAACAATTCTCCAGCACCAAACTCCGCCATTTTTACCGCCCATTCGATGGTATCTATGCCGGTTGGCTTTCGACCGCCATGGGTAAAGATCTCCCAGCGAGGTTCTTCACCTGGCGAACTGACGCATTTTGAATCTATGGCAACCACGATACATTGTGATCCGACTTTATCGCTTGCCTCTTGTACCAATTCAGGATTATGAACAGCAGCTGTATTTATGCTGACTTTATCGGCGCCTGCATTAAGCAGTCGTCGTACATCACTGACTGCTCGAATTCCTCCACCGACTGTTAGCGGTATAAACACTTCAGACGCAACTTGCTCTACAACGTGATACATAGTGTCGCGATTATCAGAGCTAGCGGTGATATCGAGAAAGGTAATTTCGTCGGCACCCGCTGTGTTATATCCACGAGCAACGCTGACAGGATCACCAGCATCGCGAATATCGAGAAACTTTACTCCTTTAACAACGCGTCCGGCATCAACATCGAGACAGGGAATAATGCGTTTTGCCAATCCCATAATATTTCTACCTGCTAAGCCTGTTGCTGCGCACTGAGTGCATCAGCTTGCTCTTGTGCAGAGCTTAGCTCAAGCGTGTTCTCGTAAAGTGCACGGCCAACAATAGCACCTTGTATAGCCGTACCTTTAACAGCGCATAAGGCCGTAATATCATCCATGTTGGTCACACCACCAGACGCAATAACAGGAATGTTGATTGCGTCGGCAAGCTCTGCGGTTGCTTCAAGGTTAACGCCTTGCATCATGCCGTCACGACTGATATCGGTATACACGATGGCTGATACACCCACATTTTCAAAGCGTTTCGCCAACGATACAGCCGTAACGCTGGATGCTTCAGCCCAGCCTTCGGTTGCAACAAACCCGTCTTTGGCATCCAGCCCGACAATCACTTTACCTGGAAAGCGTTGACACAACTCATCAACAAATTCAGGTTGCTTAACCGCGAGCGTGCCGATGATCAGATAGCTGATACCAGCATCAATGTAGTGTTGTGCATTATCAATCGAACGAATACCGCCACCGAGCTGCACGGGTAATTTCGGATACGCTTTGCAAATAGCTTCGGCAACGGCAGCATTACGAGGTTCACCGGCAAACGCGCCGTCGAGATCAACAAGATGAAGTCGTCTTGCACCTTGCTCCACCCATTGTGTTGCTACGGCAACAGGGTCATCAGAGAACACGGTATCGTCTTCCATGCGTCCCTGGCGCAATCGCACGCACTGGCCGTTTTTTAAATCTATTGCTGGAATAATAAGCATTCAGGCCACTTTCAAATTAACAAATAAGTAGTTTTAGCATTTAAATTAGCAGTCAGTTATGACTTGCCATTCCATGCTACAAAGTTGCGCAGTAACTGCAATCCGTCTTTGGCGCTTTTTTCCGGATGAAACTGACAGGCAAACAACTGCTGACCGGCTATCGCCACAGCGAATTCGATGCCGTATTCACATTGACCCACCACACTGCCTTGATCGTCTGGTGCGCAGTAATAACTGTGAGCAAAATAGAAACGCGCCTTATCGGCAATGTTATCCCATAGTGGATGGGCCACAGAATGTGCCACCGGACTCCAACCCATATGAGGAACTTTTAATCGCTGACCGCTGGTATCGAGTAAAGGGCTAGCAAAGCGTTTGACCTGACCAGGAACAACATTCATGCAATCGATACCATCATTTTCTTCGCTGTGCGTCAGCAACACTTGCAAGCCCATGCAAATGCCGAGAAACGGTCGCGTACCAATCAATTCTTGAACCGTGTTGATGAGATTTGCATCGTTCAATGCCGCCATACAATCTGCAGCGGCACCTTGTCCAGGGCATACAATGCGATCGGCAGTACTAATTAGTTTGGCATCGGATGTAACCAGCACTTCAGCATTGTCGGCCACGCACTCAATGGCCTTCGATACCGAGCGAAGATTCCCCATACCGTAGTCGATGACGGCGATTCGTTGCATTGAGACAATAACGCTTTAGTTATAAATAAAGGCTAAAGAGAGCCTTTTGTCGATGGCAGCAAGTTCGCCGAACGATCATCGACAGCGCAAGCCATTCGCAAAGACCGGCCAAATGCCTTGAACAGAGTTTCAATTTTATGATGTTCGTTTAACCCGCGAATAACATCCATGTGAATCGTTGCCCTGGCGTGATTGGCAAAGCCCTGAAAGAACTCCGATGTCAGCTCGACATCGAACGTACCCACCTTAGGCCTGACAAACTCAGCATTGAAAAACAATCCGGGGCGACCCGAAAAATCGATGACCACACGCGATAAAGCTTCATCGAGTGGAACATAGGCGTGACCATAACGTTGAATACCTTTTCTGTCACCAAGGGCTTGATCGAAAGCCATGCCAAGCGTTATGCCGATATCCTCGACACTGTGGTGGTCATCGATGTGATTATCACCGTCGCACTTAATCGCAATATCGAACAAGCCATGTCGGACGATCTGGTCGAGCATATGGTCCAGAAACGGCACACCGGATTGCAAATTCCCATTGCCTTGCCCATCGATATTGAGCGCACAGGCAATTTTGGTTTCAAACGTATCTCTGGATACGCTGGCTTGACGAGACGACACCGATAAGGCTCCTGAAGACGAATAAGTGCAGGATACACGCTACAGAATCAATGGGATATCCACGAATTCACAAGTTTCTGTGCAAAATTCAGGCATAGCCCAATGTGAGATGTATCGCAGAAACCCAATAGTTGTATTGACAACTTGACCAATTTGCCGCTATCCTAGCCATAACTTCTCTATTCTGGCTTGCACTTGCTCAACCAACGCTCTCCCATACCGCTGTACCGGCAGCTGGCCGACCGGATTCGTGACGATATCGATTCTGGTGTACACGCGGTTGCGGAAAAAATTCCATCAGAAAACGAGCTTGCAAATCGATTCAGTATTGGCCGCCCCACAGTGCGTCAGGCAACTGATCTTTTAGTTCGACAAGGCATGCTCGAACGCAGACGCGGTTCAGGCACGTTTGTTTTACCGCCGAGTCGTTCTATCGATTTGTTTTCACTTACAGGCACCAGTGCAGCTTTACGTAAAAGTGAGTTGAACGCCTGTCTGGAACTAACGATTGAACCAAGGCATGAATACCTGAAACTCAATGCTGAACACAAAAATGAGGCAGACGTTCAGCCTGACGCACAAGACGGGAAACACAATTCAACCAGATCTGCCAACGCGGCTGTTAAATTTTTAAGAATAGAGCGCTGCGCAAAAGTAGAAGGCACACCGGTGCTGTACGAAACCATTTGGCTAAGCACCGATTTATTTCCCGATATTCAAAACCATAACCTGGCTAACCAATCATTGTCTGCGCTGGTGCGCGATGTATATTTTCTTGAGCCTAGTTCTGCCGATCAAACGTTCTTCGTTATAAGCGCAAACGACGAACAGGCTAAGCAGCTACAAACATCGACTGGCGCAGCATTACTGCATGTTCACAGAGAGCTGCACTTTGGTAACAACAAAAGCGCGTTGCACTCGGACATCGTTTGCCTGACCGATCGATTCGAATTTTCGCAAACTCTATACCCAGCGCACGCAAACCAGGAATAGGACGACAACCATGTAACAAGGGGTTGATTCAATGCGCTATACGAGAACAGTTAACGAGCAAGTCTAAGAGATACTAACTATGAAAAACAGCGGTTACTACAGCCAGTTTGGTGGTGCGTTCATACCAGAAATTCTGGTGCCAACATTTGACGAACTCGAATCGGCATATCTGGAAGCACGTGAAGACGAATCGTTCTGGCAGGAGTATCTGGAACTAATGTCTACCTATTCCTGTCGCGCAACACCTATTACGAAACTGGATAACCTCACCGAACAACTCGGCGGTGCTAACATTTACGTCAAGCGCGAAGACCTGAACCACACAGGCGCACACAAGGCGAACAATGTCATGGGCCAGGGTTTGTTAACCAGGCGCATGAAAAAAACACGTGTTATCGCCGAAACCGGTGCCGGTCAGCACGGAGTCGCAACAGCTACGATGGCCGCCAAATTTGGTTTTGATTGCACCATTTATATGGGCGCACATGATGTTGAACGCCAACGTCCCAATGTTTTCTGGATGGAACAAATGGGCGCAACTGTTGTGGCCGTAACGGAGGGTAGCCAGACATTGAAAGATGCCATTAACGAGGCGTTTCGCGATTGGGTAACCAACATGGACGACACTCACTACGTACTTGGCACTGCTTGCGGCCCACATCCATTTCCAGAAATGGTCAGCTGGTTTCAATCCATCATTGGCACTGAAGCACGTAAACAAATGCTCGAACGCACAGGCAAATTACCACAGCGTGTTTACGCCTGCGTTGGAGGTGGTTCGAATGCAATGGGTATTTTCAGCGGTTTTTTTGACGACAAGGAAGTGGAGCTGGTTGGTGTCGAAGCCGGTGGTCGCGGTCGCGGCAGTGGTGAACATGCTGCAAGACTGGCCTATGACGATGCATCTATTGGTGTAGCGCAAGGTTACAAAACATTCTTTCTGCAAGATCGTGACGGTCAGATGCAGGATACACACAGCGTATCAGCCGGTCTCGACTATGTTGGCGTTTCACCTATCCTGAGCCATTTACATGAAACAGAGCAGGTTCGTTTTGAAGCCGCCACCGATGATGATGTGGTTGCAGCGATGCAACGAACAGTACGGCATGAAGGCTTGATACCCGCGCTGGAATCGTCACATGCATTCGCCCAAGCCTATAAAGAAGCACCGATGATGTCTTCGGACGACAACATTCTGATTAACATGTCCGGTCGCGCAGACAAGGATATTTTTACTGTTGCTGATGCCGTACATGACCCCAAGTGGACAGAATTTATTATTAAAAAAGCAGACGCCTACCGACGGGAGATGAACAATGGATAAGCATGCAACCAGACTCGAGCAATCGATTGTAGATGCCCGTAAAAAGAAAGACATCCTGCTGATGACGCACATCGTACTTGGTTATCCAAGCTTTGATGACAGCCTGCGCGTTGTTGAAGACATGGTAAAAGCCGGCGTCGACCTAATGGAGCTTCAAATCCCGTTCTCAGAACCAATGGCTGACGGGCCTGTGATTCTTAAAGCCAACGCCGAGGCTTTAAAGGCCGGTGCAACCGTTGAACAAAGTTTCGAGATGGCTGAGCGACTGACCAAAGAGTTTGATATCCCGTTCCTGTTCATGACCTACTACAATATTCTGTTCTGTCAGGGTATTGAAGCCTTTGTGGATCGTTGCAAATCTATTGGAATTCAAGGATGCATCGTTCCCGACCTGCCGCCATCAGAAGGTCAGGACTATCTGGATGCAATGCACAAGGCCGAACTGGCACCGGTGCATATTTTCACACCAAACACACCAGAGCCACGCATGCGCTTTTTGAGCGACAACAGCTCGGGCTTTATTTACAGTGTTGCCAGAAAAGGTGTGACCGGCAAAGACACAGCATTCTCAGAAGAGCTGGAATCCTATCTGACCACGTGTCGCGAAAACACATCTCTGCCATTGGCTGTGGGCTTTGGTGTAAAGAGCGCTGACGATATCAACTTTCTTCGCGGCAAAGCAGATATCGCTGTCGTAGGTTCAGAAACCATACGTGTAATGGAAACCGAAGGGGTTGCAGGCGTTAAACCGTTTATCGAAACCCTGGTTGCCTAAAACAGCAATTCTCAAACAGCACCGACAAGGTTTATCAATATGGCACGTTCCCGCAGAGCACCACCTCGACTCGCCGAAGTTAAAAGAGCAGATCGCATAACACCCAATATGCTCAGAGTCACGTTTGGTGGCGATGCACTCACAGGTTTTCCTGTAGATGCTGCATCTGCCAACATCAAGCTGCTGCTTCCGCATGACCAGCAGGATGAAGCAGCGTATATCGCTTCACTGCAAGGTGAAGGCGAAAAACCCGTTAAGCGCACCTACACGGTTGTTGAGTACCGAAGCGATAGCAATGAGCTGGACATCGACTTTGCGCTGCATGAACATTCCGGTCCTGCTACTCAATTTGCGCTGAACGCAGAACCCGGAGATAAAGTCGGTATTGCCGGCCCTAGTGCGCCAAAACTTGTTGATACAGATGCAGACTGGTTTCTGATTGCCGGGGACATGACGGCATTGCCCGCTATTGAAGCCAACTTAAAACAGCTACCACAGGATGCAATCGGGCATGTTGTGCTTGAAGTTCAGCACGATGAT
Organism: uncultured Granulosicoccaceae bacterium; assembly: GCA_937981955.1. Classification (GTDB taxonomy): domain Bacteria; phylum Pseudomonadota; class Gammaproteobacteria; order Granulosicoccales; family Granulosicoccaceae; genus Granulosicoccus. The sequence goes on along the minus strand of CALJNA010000092.1, from coordinate 27,183 downwards.
GACAGGCGCGCGTTTACGCTTTCTGAACGTGTAAACGTACAATGGCTCATTAACCCCGAACCTCAGTCCGGCAACAGCAAACTCGCTGACATCGTAATGGCGTTACCATGGCTTGATGGTACTCCGGCGATTTGGGTTGCTGGTGAAGCCAGTACTGTGCGCGAGTTGAGAAGCTACTTTGCCAAAGCTCGCCAGGTCGATCGATTGCATCGCTACACCAGCGGATACTGGCAAATTGGAAGAGATGAAGATGAGTTTCAAATGGTCAAACGACAAGATACAGACTTGACCAACTGATTTGGCGATTGACGTCATCGACAACTTTGAACGTTCTAAATAATCGACCGTCTGCAACCCATCAGTCAAGCATAAAATACAACGAGCAGTAATGTAACAATCGCACCAGAACCGAAATTCAGTTCCAGTGCGACTGTCCTGTCACACACTTATAACTCAGTTCGATAGATTAATATTTACCGTAGCGGAGTGCGCACCATTATTTGCATCTATCGATAGAAAATCAGCCAATACCTCCCCTGCTTCATCAATTAACTTGACTCGGTACTTATCACGCGAGGAACAACAATCAGCCCGACCAACCAAGGTGATTGAGGCCAGAGACTGTGCTTCTAATAACGTGATAGTCACTTTTTCACTCGATGATGAACGTGAATGATAATAGTTGCGCAGTTGATTTGTGCCCGCACTGATCGAGCCGTCAATTGCTTTGTTCACACCAAATCTATTAACGTTATCCGCATAGGTGGAAACAGCAGTTGCGCTTGCTCCTTGAGAAGTTTGAGCAATATCTACATTATCGCTGGCGCGACGCGCAACCACTTCGGCTAACTGGATGTAGTTACTACCGCTGTTAGCCGCGCTGCTAACTTCAATCTGTTTAACCTGATTGGTCGGTGGGGTTGTGATGGCATCGAGCGTTACCGTTGCTGAGTGCGCACTATTGTCGGCATTCATGGTCGCATAGCTGGCAATCACTGTACCTGAGTCATCAAGTAAGGTAACGCTGTAGCGATCTCGACCCGAGCAGCAATCTGCTCGGCCAATTAAAGTGATCGACGAAAGTACCTCACTTTGCGCCAGCGTAACAGTAACTGCCTGCCCAGTTGCCGTACCCGAGTGGTAGTAGTTTGCCAACTGATCGCGACCCGGGGTTGCGTCACCATCAAGCGCTTTCGTTACACCGTATTGACTTGGCCGGTTAGCATAGGTAGACGCCACGGAAGCACTGGCGCCATTTGAACTTGTGGCAACGTCAACACCATCTGTTGCACGAGTAGCGATTATTTCGGCAAGTTGAATGACCTCACTGCCGCTGCCTGCAGCACTTCGAATAACAATCTGCCGAACAACTTGCCCGTGACCTTCTCCACCACCGGACAATGGCAAATCTTCCACTGACAATTGCTCAATGTACGAAGCCAACTGTGCCAACTCCTGAGCATTCAGGCTGATGGTGGTATGCGACGAAATGGCTTGTTGCAAAGATTGAGCGCTGCCATCATGCAGATACGGTGCGGTATTCCAGGCACCCAACAATGTTGGCGTGTCAATGCCTAATAGTGCGCCGGAGAGTCTGGAACCGCTTTCCTGATCAAGCGTACCTACATTATGCAAGTTTGGCGAGTCAGATGAATCGGTAGCACGCATACCTGTATGACAATCCACGCAGCCTTTGTCAGTAAACAGTACTTTTCCAGATTCAGCCGTTGCATCCAACGCATTATTTGTGCGATTAGGGTTAACCGGAAACTCATCCAATGAGGTGAGGTAGACGGCAAGTGCATCAAGATCGGCACTTAATCCGGTTTTAGTATCGCCTAGTGCGCTCGAGCGTGAACCAGCAAAGTAGCTGCTGTCAGGCATAAGCCCATCGCCACCGGCAAAGTTTCTTATTTGATCTTCGAAATCTTGCAGTTCATCGAAATTGGCACTCCAGTGTAATAAGCCATGTTGCATACCACCTGTTCCCTGAAGCGATATGGTATTACGAAGCCCTTCACCCGAGGCCGTGAAATCCCAAGTACGGCCATCGTGGCCAGCCTCATTATGACAAGATGCGCAACTCATGTAATCGAGTGAAGACAAACGATCGTCTCGCGCATCGTAAAACAGTCTCTTGCCGATTAATGCGTTGCCCGTTAGGTTCTCATTAGCAACCAGGCCAACGCGGCCAATTTCGTCTGCTGTTGTTTCACCGGATTGAACCACCGCATTAATGTCAAACACGCTTAAGCTGCGGTCCATAAAGTTGTGCACATAAAGCCGTGTACCATCTGCAGACACAACAACCGATTGTGGAGCATGACCAGTATCAAAACGCGCAATTTCCAGTGCGGTTGTGGTATCAATCAAGGCCACTTGTCGGTTACCTTCAAGCGTTGTGAAAAACATTAACCCGTTAGGACCAAAAGCACCGTGACTGCCAACACTGGCGTTGTCATGATCAACCCTGTTCGCCAGAACCTCGGTTTCGTTCTGAAGGTTCACCATTGAGGTAATGGCGCGAACGGCCTGATCAAATTCCAGTTGCGCCCCGCTTCGAAGCAAACCTCCAAGTACATTATCCTGTTTTGAAGGTACCCAGGCGGCAGTACCATCGGGTGAAACCACGGCCGGACCAATGTAGTTCGGCATACCCGGACCACTGTGTTCAGATATTTCCCGATTGCTGTAGTTCAGGTTTATCTGATTCTGCAACGACAATGATGAGGCGGATGTAGCGAACACCCGAATTTCACCACCACCATTAGCAACATTTGGAGAAGCCGTATGCTCACCGGGGATGGGCGGAGTGATAAAGGCGGAAACGAATAATCTGTTACCGCTGGCATTCAACGACAGGTGTCGTGGATTGTCACCAGCAAACCGACGACGAAGTTCATTACCATTAGTTGGACTTAACTGTACAACACTTCCGAGCGCCTGCATTGCAACATAGGCTGCGCTGCTACTAAACACAATACCGTGAGGTTGAGCACCTGCATCAAGCGATATGGTTTGAACTACCGAGCGAGACTCAGTGTTTATCACGGAAATGGAAGAACTGGCTTTGTTCACTACCCAAACATTTCCGTTTGGAGCAAGGGCAACAGCACGCGGTTCTGCACCAACACTGATCTCCGTAATTTTATTCAGTGAAACGCTATTAACCACTGTTACTGAATTGTTATCCGGATTAACAATATACACTTCGTTACGCGCCGGTACTTCCGCTACACCTGATGATGCTTTCGGCGTACCTGCCACTATTGGGCGATGCACCATCTGGGTAAAGCTTTCAACCGTTTCATTGCCAAAGCTATCTGCAACCGTTACGTTAATTACATATCTTCCAGGTTCGACATAGGTATGAGTGGCGTTGGCATTCGACGACGCCGGTGTATCACCAGAGCCATCACCAAAATTCCAGCTATAGGTAAGGTTCTGCCCACTCGCGCTCACCGAATAACTGATGATATTGCCAGTTTGACTTGCTGAGGAAAGCATTGGCTGTACTTCGGGTGGCTCACCCGTTCCACCGCCCTCACCTTCACCAACACTTACTACTTTGATTGTATCCGCAACAGATGGCACGCCAGAATTGTCTATGGCAAACAACATCCAGTACCCCGGTGTAGCAACGTTCGGATTGGCATGCATGGTCAGCGAATACTGGTTGTTGCCTAGAGCGGTAAAAGCCGGCTGAAACTGACGTACATCGGTATTAATGGCATGGGAGGTCGATGACATCTTGATTAAACTGAAGTAAGCGATGTTACCGCTAGTTTGAACAGCAAACTGCTCGCCGTGCTCAACCAGATCAACTAACACACTTACATTTGGACGCGGGGCAAGATCACCATCTTCATTGAATAAATAAGGCGGTGAATATATTTGCGCATCCTGGTGTGTGCCGGATGAATCTGGATTATTTGGATGATAACCACCACCGGCTGTAATCACACGACCATCGGTTAACAGCAGTGCGGTTGAATGATAGTCTCGTGGAATACTCATGGACGCCGCCGACCTGAATTGACGGGTTTGCGGGTTCCAGATCTCGGCGTGCAACACACTGCCATTGTCCGCAAACTTGGTACCTGTGGTATTACCGCCCACCACAAGCACTTCGCTGGTGGGCAAAGGAATCATTTGATGGAACTTACGTACGCTGGTCATCGGACCGGAAGATTGAATCACCGGGTCTGTACCGTTCATGTCTACCGTGAATGCAGCGTTGGTAATGATTGAGCTGTTACCGCCCCAGCTTCCGTCGTTTTGTCCGGAAACAAGTAACTTACCCACGTCGTACATCACGTGAACGCCACCGGCGTGATCACCATGATCGCTGCTTGAATTAGCATTGGCTGATTGCCCGTTACCGTCGGTAGACAGATAGTGATTCTCTGTGGTATCCCAGAAATGAAATACATCACCATTGGGCGCCAGACTCAACAGCGGAAAGACATTCTCTCGACCGCTTTCATTGTGATTCTGACGCATCGACAAAAAGTCGATGCCATTGAGCATTCTCCAACCAGATGTATCGTTCCAGACTTCCGGATTACGCGTATTGGTTGAATTACCCATCGCAGTCAGTATATCGCCGTTCCCCAGCTGCAACGTAGTGGGGTACCATCGACCACCACTAGCCATGTTTTGATTTTGATTCCACGAATTCGTTTCGTAGTCAAAAATTGAAGTCCATGGACTGTTGCCAGAATTGCGTCCGCCATTAACGAATACACCTCCGTCCTCAGTCATGGCAGTAGCTGCACAAAACATGTTGTGACCAACATGCAGTCGCTCAGTGAATCCACCTGTTTGAGGATCCCAGATCACGCTATAAGTGCGCTCGGTAGAAGGCCACGTTCTTCTTTCAGAGCCAGAATAAGACAGTATCCTGCCATCAGGCAGATTTGCCATGGATACCGAAACCAATGGCCAATCAAGCACGGGCCCCCAACTGCCTTGGGTAGCAGGAGAACTAGCCTGAGTAACACTAAATTGCACATTGACTAAGTGCGAGCCTGTGTTGGCACTCAACGATGGATAATTCGCCAGCACTTGATCATTGGCACCCAGTAAAGATACATCGTAGACATCCCTGCTCGAACAACAGTCTGCACGCCCAATCAATGTCAAATTACTGAGCTGCTCAGGTTGAGCAAGCGTAATGGTCACTTGCTGATTTGCACCAGTACCCGAATGGTAGTAATTGCTATTTGAATCGCGGCCCGGGGCCGTGGAACCATCAATCGCGTTATCCACTCCGTACCGGCTAATATTATTCGCATACGTTGAGACAACTGTCGCCGTGGCACCAGCCGACTGTTGAGCTACGTCTGCATTATCCGATTGCCGACGTGCCACAACTTCGGCCAGCTGAATAATCTGACTGCCGGAGCTGGCGGCGCTTCGAATGACAATTTTACTAACACTAGCCAGCGTATTGTTATTCTGCGAATCATTCCCGTTTAACTCCACTGTGGCAGTATGCGAGCCTGTGTTCGCATCCAATGCAGCATAGCTGGCGAGTACCTGTCCATTTTCATCACGTAAAGTTAGATCGTAAACATCCCGGGTTGAACAACAATCTGCACGACCCACCAGAGAAATGGACGAAAGTGATTCAGGGTTCGCAAGGGTAATGGTGAGACGCTGTGTGCCACCAACTCCGGAATGAAAATAATTCTGAGAGGAATCAGAGCCGGGAGATGCACTGCCGTCTATGGATTTTAACGGACCGTAGCGGTTAAGGTTGTTGCCATAGGTGGTTGTTGCAACAGCGGTTGCACCCATAGCAGTTTGTGCGACATCGATGTTACTACCGTCCCTACGAGCCACAATTTCCGCAAGTTGTAGAATGTTTTGAGACGCCGCAGACGAATTGCTAATTTCTATAGTCTTCACTGCAGAAACGGCAGCTACTGCACCAGAGCTATAACCAGTTATTACAATAAGCAAAAACACGAACCTGAAACAACCTTGATACATAGCTTTGACCCAGCACAAAAGCCGTGTATCTTATTTCAATGGTTCAATACAGAAAAAATCGACTTCACAAAACGATAAGCCAGAATCAGTAGAATCCCGGTTAAAGGGTACAGTTCGCAAAAGGAAAACTACTCATACAGTTTTTATTGGATAAGTAGAGTTTTGAGCTGCGGATATTTGGAGAGGTAATCCTCAGACTTCAAGCCAAAAGGTTATCGGACCATCATTCGTCAACGATATCTGCATATTGGCTCCAAAGCTGCCTGTTTGTACATCGTTTATTTGCTGTCGGGCACGCTCGCAAAAATCTTTGAACAATGCTTCAGCCTTTTCAGGTTTCGCAGCCGTTGAGAACCCTGGACGTCTTCCCTGCGAAGTGTCTGCGGCAAGCGTGAATTGCGGCACCAGTAATACCTGACCTTTGGCTTGCTTTACATCGAGATTCATTCGACCTTGCTCATCCGAAAAGACGCGGTAGCCCAAAAGCTTGTCGACAAGCCTCTGGGCACTTTGTTCGTTATCGTTTGGCTGCACACCAATCAGCACACATAATCCCGCATCAATCGATGCTGTGACAGTGCTATCTATGCTGACGGACGCCTGAGTAACGCGCTGTAGTAAGGCTATCAAGGTGATCTCTTCTCCGCGATGTAAATGTCATTCTTCGCAGCCAAAATGAGCTGGTAGAACTTGCATGGGGTAATACTACCCCGTTGTACAGTGCCTTTGACCTGTTCAGTCAGGAGTTAAACAAAGATACTGATTTCAGAGCTAGGACGGTTCTCCCCGACATGGATGACGGGGTTTTAATCTACGCAAGGGCCAATGGCGCACTCAAGGGTCGGGTTGCTGCTACCATGCCCTACCATGCAGTCCTTCTTCATTAATCTGGTAGCCAGTGCACTTGGCCGTATTCCACTTCGACTCAATCATCAAATTGGTGCTGCGATCGGCTGGCTCGCCTGGACAACTCACTCCAGCCTGCGAACGGTAACGCTAATCAACTTATCCTTGTGTTTCCCAGACTGGACCAGCGATAAAAAAAATCAGATCGGCAAAGCCAGCCTGATCGAAACCGGTAAAGCACTGACTGAATCGTTCTGGCTATGGAAGCGACCCAACAGCGTAGTGCTCAAGAAGCTCCACATTGTCGAAGGAGAACAGTTACTGCGTGACGCACAATCAACCAGTCAGGGGCTCATCGTTGCAACACCTCATTTGGGTAGCTGGGAGTGTTGCTGCCTGCCGCTGGTTACCGACGACCTGGTCACCTGCTTGTATAAACCGCCCAGACTGAGCGCGATTGAACCACTGATTGTTGCTGGTCGAAAAAATATGGGCACGCATCTGACACCGCTTGACCCGTCCGGCATAAAGCACGTGCTTAAAATGCTCAAACAAGGAAACACCATTGGCATTCTGCCCGATCAAGAGCCGGATGAACTCAACGGGCATTTTGCTCCATTGTTTGCTCAGCCCGCAAACACCATGACCCTGCTCGCCAAGTTTGCCAATAAAACCGATTCTCAAGTCTTGTTTTGCTACGCCAGACGACTACCGAATGGAGCGGGATGGCATGTGCATTATCTGAGGCCTGTAGATGGTGTGCAGGATGCAGATAAATCGGTTGCCACAATCGCACTTAATAAATCGGTTGAACAGTGTGTGCTGGCCTGCCCTGAACAATATATGTGGAACTACAAACGCTTCAGACTGTGCCCTGATGGCTCAAGGCGCAACTACAAAACGCTTATCTGATGCGCCGCTGGATTTCATTTAATCAAGTCAGTAGCTCTGTTAGTACGAACTCGACTATCGGCATCGCCCTGTTTCTGCTTGGCATGGTACTCATGACCTGCATGGACGCGGCGGTTAAGTGGCTGGTTGAAGACAGAGTGCACGTCATCCAGTTACTGGTGGTGCGCAGTTGCATTATCGGCTTACTAATGTTCGTCTACTTTTCGGCTAAGCGGCAACTGTCTCAACTCAAACCTGACAGACTTGGTGCGCAAACTCTGCGCGGACTTCTCGGATTTCTGGCACCGTTCGGATTTTTTATCGCACTGAAGTACTTGCCGCTAACCGCCGTAACTGTGGTTTTCTTCAGCAACATTTTCATGATCACGCTGGCATCGGCACTGTTTCTCAAAGAAAAAGTGGGCGTGTACAGATGGAGCGCTGTTGCACTTGGCTACGTTGGTGTGATGATCGCCATCAAACCAACCGCTGAAGGTGAACTGTTCGGTTATATGATGACGCTCGTATCCAGTGCGACTTATGCGTTCCTTTTCATCAGTGGCAAACGACTCGGTACCACCGAGTCGTCCGAATCATTGGTTTTGTTTTACAACCTTGGTGTGGGCGTCGTGGCACTGTTCTGGTTAGCCGGAGTTTGGCAACCTCTCGCCACGTCAGACTGGTTGGGCCTGTTGCTGGTTTCTGTGGTTGCCGTCTTCGGGCAGTACTGTTTGACGCAGGCTTTTGCTTTGGCCGAAGCATCTCTGCTGGCACCGTTGAATTATGTAAGCCTTGTACTGGCGTTGATTCTTGACTGGGTACTGTGGCAAACGGTGCCAGGTGCTCAAACCATACTTGGGGCCATTATCATCGTTGGCAGCAGCGCTTTGGTGATATACCGACAACATCAACAGGAATCAAAACGCGCAATGGCTTCCTGAATGCCCAAACGGGTCACAAGCTGGCAGATTGGAAAAGGTGTTTATCATTTCAAATGGGGCGATCTGCTTGCATCCGGCGCATTTTAGGACCACTATATGAACGTGCCTGATAAAACGGGTACACAGATGACTCATCGGGGTGCCGTAAGGCTGAGAGTAACAACAACCCGTAGAACCTGATCCGGCTAGTACCGGCGTAGGAATTGAGCTCAAACCATCCCGACTGGTCATCACTTGCATCCATTTACTCAGGAGTTAGTCAGTGATTAGCCGTTTTCGACATTCCGTATCTTTATGTTTACTTGGCCTTTTGTGCATTGTTGCACTGCCCGGCCATGCCGCAAATACACTAACCGTTTATACCTACGATTCGTTTACGTCCGAATGGGGACCGGGGCCTGTTATCAAAACCGCATTCGAAAAAGAGTGTGATTGCACTTTGAATTTTGTTGCGATTGATAGTTCAGCAGCCATACTCAACAGAGTTCAGCTTGAAGGTGATGCCAGTAAAGCAGACGTTGTTTTGGGTTTAGACTACAACTTAATGGCGCTGGCTGAAGACACTGGCCTTCTCACTGAATCCGGTGCCGATTTGTCCGCTGTACAATTACCGGTTGATTGGGCATCCGATATTTTCGTTCCATTCGACTACGGTCACTTCGCATTCGTTTATGACACCGAGATGCTTGCCGAACCACCCACCAGTCTCGATGAACTGGTCAACGCACCTGATGACCTGAAAATCATTATCCAGGACCCACGCACCAGCACACCGGGGCTAGGCCTCATGTTATGGGTTAAGGCTGTGTATGGCGATGATGCAAGCGATGTCTGGAAAAAACTGCAACCAAAGATACTCACCGTTACAAAGGGTTGGAGTGAAGCGTACTTTTCATTGTTTCTAAACGGTGAAGCACCAATGGTCCTCAGTTACGATACATCGCCCGGTTATCATATGGCGATTGATAAGACCGAACAGTATCAGGCCGCCGCATTTGATGAAGGGCATTATTTACAAATTGAAGTCGCCGCTCTGTTGAAGAATTCACCGAATCAAGAGTTGGGAAAATCATTTTTGCAATTCCTGATTTCAAAGGAGGCGCAATCTGCATTGCCGCTAACCAACGTCATGTACCCAAGTACGGATATCGGTGATGCGTTGCCAGAAGAATTCTCAAAGTTAATCAAGCCATCAAAATCTCTGCTGCTTGATACCAACACAGTTCGAGATGAGCGAAAAGCCTGGATTGATGAGTGGCTGAATGCCGCTAACTAGCAGTATCGGCCGGTGGTGGATGCCTGGTGTATTAGCGCTGACGGTACTGGCGCTGATCACGGTTCTGCCGCTGGCTGCATTAGTGCTATCTGCAACCAATGTTGCGCCTCAGGATGTTCTAACCAACTCACACTTCAGGCGCGTTATCTGGTTTAGTTTTTATCAGGCGCTTATGTCCGCCTGTTTATCCGTTGCTTTGGCCATCCCGATTGCGCAAGCTTTATCGCGTGAGCAACGCTTTCCTGGACGCAAACTGCTGATTAATCTGTTCAGCCTGTCGCTGGTGATTCCAACACTGGTTGCCATATTCGGCATTGTGGCGGTATTCGGACGAACCGGCTGGTTGAACGACTTTATCGGGCTGTTCGGGATAAAGCCGTTCTCCATTTACGGTCTTGTCGGCATACTGCTGGCCCACGTGTTTTTCAATCTGCCTTTGGCAACCAGAATTCTGTTGCAATCACTGGATAACATTCCAAATGAACAATGGCGACTGTCAACACAATTGCGAATGAACGCATCGGCGCAGTTTCGCTTTATCGAATGGCCCGCAATGCGTACACAACTGGTCGGCGTATTCATGCTGATTTTCACGCTGTGCTTTACCAGCTTCACGATAGTAATGGCGTTGGGCGGTGGCCCTCGCGCAACCACCGTAGAAGTAGCCATCTATCAAGCCTTGCGATTCGATTTTGATCTTGATGCTGCTGTGTCACTGGCCATTGTTCAATTGCTGTTTTGTTCGGCACTGTTACTGCTGAGTGCCTTTTTCAAGCACGAAGCACCACTGGGTTTTGGTCATCGCATACCTGATCAGTTGTTCAGACCCGTGTCGGGCTATCGCTGGCTGAATTTTCTGTTAATTGCAGTCGCAACGCTTTTCGTAATCATGCCCTTAATTGGACTGATCATTTCTGCCATTAATCCATCAACCATAAAAGTCTTACTTCATGACAACACCATAAAAGCCGTATTCAATACGCTGTTTATCGCTCTGGTTGCATCGTGTTTATCGGTATTGATGGGCATCGGTTTGCTGCTAAGCTCCAGACACTTACGCATTAGACTCGGACATTATCGACTGGGACAATGGATACAACATGCTGGCAATATCATATTGGTTATGCCGCCGGTTGTACTGGGTACCGGGTTGTTCTTACTTCTGAGAAATGTTGCCGACGTATTTTCTATCGCTCTGGGTCTGGCTATATTGATTAACAGTCTCATGGCACTACCCTTTGTGTTACGCATTCTTGACGGACCACTGATGCAAGCTGCGGAGCAACAAGACCGGGTAATACAATCGTTGGGTATCATCGGCTGGAGTCGATGGCGTTTACTGGACTGGCCACTTGTTAGAAAGCCACTGGGTTTCGCCATGGCCATTTCCGCTACACTGGCTGCGGGTGATTTAAGTGCGATTGCCCTGTTCGGTTCTGAACGCGCAATGACTTTGCCTTTGTTGCTTTTCCAACGCATGGGCGGGTACCGATTTCACGAAGCCGCCACTACTGCGGCATTGTTACTGATCACCTGCTTAATTTTATTCCTGATTTTACAGGCTGTTGTATCAGGTACGGTAAAAAGGTACAACCATGCTTACGCTTGAAAAGCTGACGGTTCAGCTTGGTGAAAACCGCTACTGCTACAACCTTTGTGCAGGCGTTGACCGGGTCAGCGCCATACTGGGTAAAAGTGGCTCTGGCAAAAGCACCATGCTCAATGTTATCGCGGGTTTTCTTCGGTCAACCAATGGCGAGTTGCAATGGAACGGGCAATCCTTGCTGGGCTTGCCCGCGAATCAAAGACCGGTTACCACTTTATTCCAGCAACACAATTTGTTCTCTCACCTTTCAGTTGAACAGAACATTGGCCTAGGCATAAACCCGCAATTAAAACTGACTAACGAAGACCATTCGAGTATCAACAGAACGCTGGACGAAGTCGGATTGCACGGATATGCGAAAAAAAATGCGTCAACCTTGTCTGGTGGCGAGCAGCAACGAGTTGCTCTGGCACGTTGTCTATTAAGGAAACAACCAGTCCTGTTGCTCGACGAGCCCTTTAGCGCATTGGATGAAAGCACACGCCATGAGATGATTGAATTAACCCGTAACGTTATCCAGGAACACAGTTTGTGTGTTGTACTGGTTACGCATAATAGTGATGATGCACATATGCTTAACGCACAACTGTACGAACTCACCGAAGGTGAACTTATAAAACAAAACTAGATTACCAAACTAGCTCTTGGATGAACTGACCGCCTGCTCAAAGTAGCTCTTGATAATCTCCGCTACCGTTTCCACATCCTTGTCAGATATATTGCGATGAATTACCACTCGCCCGGACACCTTGCCAGCTGAGAGCAATAAGCCACGACTTTCTGCATGGGCACTTAACGCACTTGCATGGCCAGCGTCATAGTCGAGCCAGACCATGTTGGTTTGAGTCCAGTCCTTACGGACAGCTACCCCTGGCAAATCGTTCAGTAACTCAGCCAGACGAGCGGCACGTTCATGGTCCTGATGCAATCGATCAAACCCGTCTGTTAAAGCCAGGATACCCGCAGCTGCAAGCACACCGGCCTGCCGCATTCCACCGCCAGTGACTTTACGCCAGCGCAGGGCCTGCTCGATAAACGCTTTATCTCCAACCAATATGGAGCCTACGGGCGCTCCAAGACCTTTCGATAAGCATAAAGAAACTGTGTGGAACGGTTTGGCTACCGCCTCAAGCGTAGCGCCAAGCGCAACAGCTGCATTTGCCATACGCGCACCATCTAGGTGCAAAAGCAAATTGTGTTGCTGCGCAAACTCTCTGGCCGTCTGCATATACCCAAGGCTTTGTACGCGACCATGCTGAGTGTTCTCAAGACACAACAGTTTGGTTACCGCGAAATGCACATCATCTGCCTTGATCAGTTGCTCGACTTCGTGCAGTGGTAGTTCACCATTATTACCGAATGCCAACGGCTGCGGCTGTATCCCACCAAGCGCTGCCGCTCCACCACCTTCGTACTTGTAAGTATGTGCATCGCTTCCAACGATATATTCATCGCCGCGCTGACAATGAGTTAACAACGCCACTAAATTGGATTGCGTGCCAGTTGGCATAAACAACGCAGCCTCATGTCCGAGCAGCTCTGCACTCATGTCCTGCAGGCGATTGACTGTCGGGTCGGATTTGTAAACATCGTCACCGACTTCGGCGTTACGCATGGCATCTCGCATGGCGTCAGTTGGCTGCGTGACCGTATCGCTTCGTACATCAATCATGGAAGAGTTGTTCATGACACTTGTAAGTTGAATAAAACTGTGTGGGTGTGATTGCGCTGCAGCAAAACATACGCTGAGCTCGTTATGGCTTGTCTTCGTGAGCCAGCATTACCATAACAATACCCTGTTCAACGCTGACCTGTAAACGTGACCCGGTCACAACATTGCTCAGACCCAATGTGCTGCCTAAAGGCAAACAGGCATTATCAAGCGGATACTTCGCGCCGCTAACCCCGACGCCGGTTGCGTTGCTGACCAGCGGTATCACACTGAATGTTTGTTTTAACGGGGGCGCTAACGAAAGTGGTCTGGCTTTACTCACCAGATAAGCATCAACAAAATCATCCACCACTCGTAAATTGAATGGCCACGCTCGAGAACCTGCAAGCTGCCAGTTGAACAAAAAATGATCCGTTCGACCACCGGAGACACCCAGTAAAACGACTTCATCAATGGAACGATCGCACAGCGTATCGAAAGTTAGTTCCAGGTCGCTGGCATTTTTTTCAGGAGGAAAATTCAGGCACTCAATTTGACCGCGTGCAACGAGTTGTGCCGCATCGTGATCGATACTGTCGAAGTCACCGACGAGTAAATCCGGTTGCAAACCGGCTGCCCGACAATGACGAATCCCGCCATCGGCGCACACCAGAAAATCCGTGCTGGAGATTTGGACCAGTGAGCGAACATAATCGCTGCAATCGCCATTGGCGAAAACAATTGCGCGGGTCACCGGTCAAAAACACAAAACATCAGAGCTTGCCACCGCTGGCGACAAAGTCATCGGCAAAGCTCAACGCACGCGTGAGACCCTTTAACGATGCGGTGTACTTGTCACCAAAATCATCATCGACATCAACCAATACTTCAACTCCCACTTCACTACCACCTTTAAGCAGTGGCATAAGGTCATCACGAAGAAATTTTTTCTCGTGCACCAGTTGTTGCGTACCAGACTCATCAACCCGAATCTCGGAGCCGACAATATCGCCGAATGTATAGTTGTCGACGCGCCAGCGAATCTTGGTAGGCGAGTCCACTTCGCGATCAGGGAAACTCATGTAAGCCAGTGTGCGTTGATTGGCCCGACGACTCAACCGTAACTCCGGTCGCTTGTCTTCTTCAACGTCTTTACCATTGAAGCCGACGATAAGCTCACAGGTGTAACTGGATTTGTTTTGCTTGCATTCGGCAAGCCATTCTCCAAAATAGGCTCGAAGTACTTGTTCAGGGTCGCTGGACTCTGCGATAGCAGGTTCCGGCTCTGGCTCAGGAACAGCAGGAGGCTTTATTTCAGGGCGACTGGCCAGCGTTTTATCTGTGGCACCTTTGGGCAAGCTACATTCACTGTCACTGGGCAGCTTCAAATCGGTTACAGCAGCAAGTTGAACTATCCCGCTGTGTTCCGGGTAGGTTGTGCTGGTATCGATTTGGCCACGTAGTTCAGCATAAAGCACCTGAAGCGATGCTGTTGACAGGCTCAAATAGTCTTGCTGGAGCTGACCTACCTGTTCGTTGTCACCTTCCACCCAATAGCGTTGGTCCGAACCACAGGGTTGAAAGCTATTTCGATTAGCACCGTAGACATAAAAGCCTCGCAACGTATTCGCCTTACCCCGATCGGTTGCTATTAGGGACTGCAGTTCTGCGAGCCGTTCCTGCGACATGGTGGCCAGACAATTTTTGGCAATTTTTTCGGCAAGCGTCTGGGGGGCTGAAAATTCCAGATACCACAAACAATTCTGCTTGCGATATTCGAAAAAAGCTTGCTGTGATAGTTGAAACTGATCAAGCGCTGCATCAGGAAGATCTCGTCCGATGTAATCTGAGATATCGTTAATGTTGTCATCCATGAGGTCGAGATAGTTATCAATGCAGTTGTTGATATCTTCGTCGGCATTCGACAGCTTCATGCACTCTTGCAGAACGTTATAGTCCTGAGCCGTTGCATCATTCGACATAAACAGTGAAAACGCCGACAGGCAGACGAACAGAATGGCCAGGGTGTGCTTGCGCTTTTGCATGCGAGGATGTGGGGCTGGATGGCTGTACATAGTAATACAGATTCCCTCTTCTAATCGGAGTCGCTGCGTTTAGCTTACTATACGTTGGCAATTGTTACATGACATCATTGTCTACAGCGATGCGCCAATTTTTCCACGCGTGGAAACGCGCTACAACCGGTATAATCACGAGCAACGCAACTAACTTCAGATATCTTGTGCGAAGAATCACGCCAAGCAGGCGTCTACAAGCTGGACACACAGCCATTTGGCTTATCCTCTGGCTGTTGGGCATGGCAGCAATAGCCTACTGGTGTGTTGCCCGCCACGTACCTGCTTTACAACTGCAAATTACCGATAATGCGCAGGCGGCACTTAACAGCGCCGGTGCTGGCAACGTCGATCTCAGCGTGCTCGGGCGCGACGCAACACTGACTGGCGTAGTCGCTGACGATGCACAAAAGCAGACCGTTCTGTCGGCGGTTAAAGAAGCGGATGGTATTCGCGTTGTTAATGACCAGCTAACGCTTGCCAAACAGTCACAAAACACAGCAACCACCAACGCCGATTCGAATGCCGACCAATCTGCCAGCGAATCCAGCGACGAAGACTCGGTGCGAAACAACACACCACAACAAGAAAACAAGTCTGAAGCGACCGAGCAAACAGACAGCAGCAATGCAGTCGATACGTCAGGTGATCAGGACACAAACGCTACCGAGGAAAACCTGGAATCACCTCAGGCATCCGAAGCAGACACAGACACAGCAATCGTTAATGAAGCAGACGAACAGGCAAAAGTTTTCGAGGAATCAAAAGAATCCGAACCAGCATCGGCTGACACACAAATTCCAGAGCTTGCTGGTGAACCGGAATTAATAAGCGAATCAGCTGAAACTGAAGCAGCACCTGAGCCGGAACCAGAACCAGAACCAGAACCAGAACCAGAACCAGAACCAGAACCAGAACCAGAACCAGAACCAGAACCAGAACCAAGTTTGTCAGCAGATTCCGTTGAAGCCCGCGCACTTGCGTTGATTGAACAGGCCAAACGGGAATCGATCAACCCGCTGATTGACCCGGAAACCCCTCGCCCCAACTCAAACGTTGAGCAAAGTGCCCCGGCCACGAGTTTGTCTGAGGCGCAGCGTAGTGTGGCCAGTTCCGAGTTACCAACACTAAATATGGCAGTAAACCAGGGTACGCTGACGCTGACAGGTGATATTTCCGATCAAGACAGCTTGCTGGAGTTCATACGTTCGGCCATGAGCGCATTCGATGCAAACTATGTAGTCAACAGTGTTCAGGTCAATGACTTCACGGCACAAGCCGAATGGCTGCCTGCGCTCAATCGATTCTTGCCAGAGATGCGAGTTATTTCCAATGCCGGCATCGATATTATCGAATCACAAATTACGCTTTCGGGTGTTGCAGCAAACGAAACACTGCATGACGACATCGTTAATAAGGCGTTGTTCGAACTTGGCGAGCTATCACTGGTTGAGCGAATCAGCATTTCCGATGAAGCAACAACAGGTGCGACGGTAACCAGCGCCGAACCGGCAGCGAAATCCACTAGCGGTGAGTCTGCCAGCGGTGCTTCTGAGCCCGACATGGAATCTCAACGTGCCACATTAAAAGCAGAATTCGAATCGCTTGAAGTCGGGAAAATTCTGTTCGAAAGTGGCAGCAATGTACTTACCGATGAAAGTTTGCAAGTCATTGAGACCATGGCTGATCTGTTTGCTCAATATCCCAGGGTCAGTATAGAAATAGACGGACACACCGATGCGTCCGGTGTGAGTGCAAAGAATTTGCAACTTAGTCAATCAAGAGCAAATGCCGTACGCGATTATCTAGTTCAGCAAGGGATTGCAGCTGATCGATTAAGCGCATACGGATTCGGAGACGGTGTTCCCATCGCGGATAACAGCACACCTGCAGGACGCAGATTGAATCGTCGAATCGAGTTTAACTTCTAGCCGGATAAGTCACGATGAATACGTTGGTCATTGAAATTCTTGCCTGCCTGTTCGCTGCGGCGTTTTTGAGCCTGTTTATCGGATGGGCTATTCGCAGTGCTCTGGCCAGCAAAGAAATACAGGCTGCGAATGCCGCGTGGGAGACCAAACAATCTGAGCTTGAACTGCGCTACAAACAAGATACCGAACAACTGGAAGAACAAAACGAACTACTGGACAAGCAAAACAAGCAACTTGAAACGCGAAACGAGAACTTGAGCGAATCGCTGCGCGAAAACGAAATCGGTGTGCACAAAGCCCGGGCCGATGCGATTGAACTTAATCGCCAGCAAGCAGACACTCAGGAAAGACTGCAGCGAATCATTGCGCAAAAAGATGAAGAGCTGAAAATGATCCGGGAAGGCTCAGCACCAGCCATAGGGGCTGTCTCGAACTCCGACACTCAGCCAATCATTGACGAGACAACAGAAGCCAAAATTGCCACACTGTCAGCCAAGCGCGAAGCATGGGAAGCTGAACGCCAGCGCTTGATTAACAATATTGGCGATGATCAGGCAACGGTTGCGCTCGACCCATCAGACATTCCATCAGAACCTTTCGATAAAACGGTACGCGTTCAACCAGACTACGTTGATGAACTTAGAAAAAAGGTAACATCCAACAATACACAGCACGATATTGAATCAGATCAGACCATGGCACTCGATGATGACGAAACCATCGCCATGGATAACAATCTCTTCAATCGCAACGACCAACAAAGCCCAAAAAACAACAAACCCATACCTGGTGGTTCACCAACTGATCTACCTGGCGATAATGACAAGTAACCCGCCAAAGCAGCATACGCTCTACTATGCGCACGACCCTATGTGCAGCTGGTGTTGGGGTTTCAAACCACAATGGCAAAAGCTGAAAGAAGCACTTCCTGACACCGTAACCACGCAATACGTGCTTGGTGGTCTGGCACCGGATACCAATGATCCCATGCCAGAACCAATGCAACAGATGCTGCAACAAACGTGGCATCAGATAACGCAGACCATTCCTGGAACACAGTTCAATCATGATTTCTGGTCGCTAAACACGCCACGCCGATCAACCTACCCTGCATGCCGTGCTGTGCTTGCAGCTCAGGCGCAAAACGATGCCTTTGAAGAGCCTATGATTACGGCAATTCAGGAAGCCTACTACCTACATGCACAAAACCCGTCAGACGATACTGTTCTAATAAAACTCGCTGATTCCATTGGTTGCGATGTGAACGCTTTCAAACAAACGCTGCACAGCCCGGCAAACATGGCTGCATTGAAAGACAACATCCAGCTCACGCGACACCTGGGCGCACAGGGTTTTCCAAGCCTGTTTTTCGAAGTAGTTGGTAAACCACCGACGCCTATCGCATTCAACTATGCCGACATTCAACCGGTTCTTGATCAAATCGACACTGCAATAGCCGCTTAGTACACAAAACGAACCCGGTTTGTGAAGGCATACAGACATCATTCACAGGTGCTGTACTGAGCCTCAGCCATTGACATAACCTGCCGTTAACCTCCTCGTGCAAGAGGCAGAACGCAGGCCATGAAAACAAGAATAATTATCCTGTTGCCCATTCTCATAATGCTCTTAGCAGGCTGTGGTGGTGGGACTGGTAATACAACTGGATCGACAGCCGCCCCCGCAATAGCACCAGCATTGCCAGCGACGGAAGTTAACAACGCCGCTCCCGACAATCCTATGTCGAAAGAGGAAGCATTTCGCTTGCTCGAGCAAACAAGCTTTGGTGCCACACTTAAAGACATTGATGCTATCTCTGGTAAGGGACCGGAATTCTGGCTGGATGATCAGATGTCCAAACCAGCAACTTTTATGAGCGATGGCTTACGGCAATCCAAAAACGATCGGTGGAACGAGTACATCAATGTCTGGTGGCGACACGCAGTCAACGCAGATGACCAGCTGCGTCAGCGAGTGGCATTCGCACTGAGTGAAATCTTCGTTATTTCATCAGCCGACGGGCTTGGTGATGAACAACCTGGTCTGGCGAACTATTACGATATTTTACTGCGGCATTCGTTCGGCAACTATAGAGAGCTGATTGAAGAGATCACGCTGAATCCGGTTATGGGTGAATACCTCAGTATGAAGGGTAACCATAAACCTGATCCTGAAGAGAATCTGCGTCCTGATGAAAACTATGCTCGAGAGTTATTGCAACTGTTCAGCATTGGGTTAAGTTTATTGAATGACGACGGCACCACCATCAATGATGCAGACGGTGTGCCCTTGCCAACCTACGATCAGGATATCGTTGAAGCTTTTGCTCATGTATTCACCGGCTGGCACTTTGCCAACGCGGACCATTTCCGTTGGCCACAAAATAAAGACTTCATCAACCCAATGGTCGCGTGGCCCGAGTATCACGACACCGGTGAGAAAAAAATATTGAACGGCAAGGTTATCCCTGCAGGACAAACCGCAGAGGAAGATCTTGCTGATGCACTGGATAATATTGCAGATCATCCAAACGTTGGTCCGTTTATCGTCAAGCATCTGATAGCAAAACTGGTTACCAGTAACCCAAGCAAACAGTACGTTCGTGACGTAGTACAGGTGTTCAACAGTAACTCAAACGGCGAACGAGGCAATCTTGGCAGCACGGTTAAGGCGATTTTAATGCACACGGAAGCACGTCAGGGGCACATCGAGAACCCAGACACTTTCGGTAAAACCAAAGAACCTTTACTGCGCATCACACAAATGTGGCGAGCCTTCGAACCCAACGATGGTATTCACCCGGACTTTAACTATGCGTGGGTCAGTGATGAGCTGCAACAGGCACCATTAGCATCACCGACAGTGTTTAATTTCTTTACCCCCGATTTCAGTCAACCTGGTCGCATTCGCGATATGGGCCTGGTATCGCCCGAATTCGAAATTCTGGACGAGTCAAGCATGATCAGTCTGACCAGCCGTGTACTGGCTAATAGTTTGTGGTCACACAACTATAAGGTAGCTGGCGACGGGCACCGTATTGCGATCAATATTGACCGTGAGATGGAAATGGAGCATGACCGCGAGCTTCTTCTCGACCATCTTGATCTGTTATTGCTCGGCGGCCGAATGTCACCGGAGTTGCGTCTGGAAGTATCAAAGCTTATGGATACGCGAGACTACAACAACGCCGCATCACAACGCATAGCAGAAGCCATCTTTCTGATCATGAGTTCACCAGAAGCTGCAGTGCAGCTTTAGAGGAAGAAGAGTAAGCAAGAACGGAGTCTCTGGTAAGTCCATACGTTCTCAGAACGGTACGGCCTTACTAGAAAGAGCAAAAAAATAATAACAAGAGTTTGCCGATGAACAGGAACGAAAGAAGACGCTTTTTAAAACTGGGCGCAAAAACCATGACCGGTGCTGGTCTGGCTTTGGGTGCGAACCCGATGTTAACGCTTGCACAGGCAGCCGATTCGAATTTCGCCGATGGTGCTGATTATCGCGCACTGGTCTGCGTATACCTTGAAGGTGGATCCGATGGTTTCAGTTTGCTCGTGCCCACCGGCAATGCTGACTACAACGAATACACGCGTTCCAGACAAAATCTTTCAGTCGGCCGCGATCAGCTACTGAATCTCGACACCTTATCCGGCAACCATGGTTCGCTGGGTTTCAACAAGCATGCAGAACCGCTGTACAACCTGTACCAGGAACAGCGGCTGGCAATGGTTGCCAACGTTGGTAATCTGATCGTGCCCACCAGTCGCGGCCAATACGAAGACAAATCAGTACCTTTACCGGCTCAACTTTTCTCACATTCGGATCAGGAAATTCAGTGGCAGCAATTGCAGGGTCGCGGCCGCGGAGACCAGGGCTGGGGCGCCGCCGCTGCGGAGCATTTATCAACCTATCAGGAACGTGACTACCTAACCTCTGTCACCCTGGATGGTTCGAACTACTGGCAATCTGGTTCGGGCCAGCGACCGTTCGCATTAAAAGAAACCGGCCTGCTGGAGTTTGCCGGATTAGACAAAGATAACGAGTGGGAACAACCACGTGCGGAAGCCTTCCGTCGCGTGATGGAACTTCAACAGTCGCATATTTTTTCCAGCGCCTATGCTGACATTCAGAACCGAGCCTTGCGCATCACTGAAGAGCTTGGTGCAGTGCTTGAGAGCAACGGCCCGATTATTACCGAACAACCGGCCGAGAATTCACTGGCTGCACAACTGGCGATGGTTGCGCAACTCATTGCAGCACGTGGTCAGCTGGGTATGCGCCGACAGATTTTCTATGTGCGCATGAAAGGCTTTGACGTTCACGATCATCAAAACCAAAAGCAACCCTGGTTATTCCAGGAGCTTGCCAACGCAATGAGCTACTTTCAATCGACACTTGATGAGCTTGGTGAATCCGACAACGTGACCACGTTTACCGCATCTGATTTCGGCCGTAGCCTGACCGGTAACGGTGATGGCACTGATCATGGCTGGGGTAACCACCTGATGGTCATGGGTGGCGCTGTTAACGGTGGTGATGTGCTCGGGACCATCCCGCGCATGGGCGTTGACGGTCCTGATGCGATTCAAAACGGACGTATAGTGCCCACGCTGTCGTCTGCCCAGTATGCAGCAACCTTGTTGCGCTGGATGGGCCTGCCCGACGACCAGCTTCACCAAATTTTGCCAACCCTGGCAAACTTCCAGGAAACCGATCTGGGCTTCCTGTCTTAGGGAATAAACCCGCGTACAGGTTCGAGCCGGTTGTGGATGACACGACCGGCTCAAAAATGATTCAAATCTGAACCACTTAGCGACCTCTGTCGCGCAAACATTCATCCCACTGGCAGACCGTTCGGTCTTGAAGACCGATTTGCATCAATATCTTTCGAGAGATGCTGAATTGGAGCGGTTCCCAAACTTGCTTTATATTCATGTACAAGATATCTTATACATGAATCGACTGGGTCCGATTTCAGCTAACACCCTGTCGTACGTCAAACGATCCAATATTTGACAGAAATGGGCTTTAATGAGATTCTTTGTCTCATTACTGCACATTTGAACGCAGTATGGAGTCGCAAAGACAAACCGTTATCAGACTGGATTCAAACTAAGCTTTGGTCTAATCCGGTATGCTTTTGCAGCCACACAGCGCTACCTGCGGGTAGCGAACATAATCCCAATTGGAGGAAATTCCACAATGCGCAGTACCATGCTTAAAACCATCGGCGCATCACTTGCTCTGGCAGTTCTCGGAACTGTAAATGCGCAAGCAGCCACAACCATTAAAGTTCAATCTGTTATCGGCGACAAAGCCGATGAAATCGTCATGGTCAAAGACTTCGCGAAGAACGTTAGCGATTTGACTGGCGGCGAAGTTATTATTGAAGTACTACCAGCCAACTCTGTTGTTGGTAACGCCGATATCCTCGACGCTGTAGACAAAGGTCTGCTCGACGGTGGTTTCGCCTGGACTCACTACTGGTCTGGTAAACACCCTGCAGCGATGCTGTTCGGTTCTCCAGTTGCCGGTGCCGGTGTTGGTATCGACAACATCGCGTTCATCTCCTGGTTCCACTTCGGCGGCGGTAAAGAGTTATACGATCGTCTTTGGGGCGAAATGGGAATGAACGTTCACGGCCTGATGCTGCAACCAGTTGGTCCTGAAGCTCTGGGTTGGTTCAAAGAGCCTATCAACAGCATGGACGATTTCCGTAAGCTGCGTTTCCGTGCACCTCCTGGCATCCCTGGCCAAACTTATAAAGACATCGGTGTAGCCGCTGTTGCTATGGGTGGTGGTGACATTCTGCCTGCTCTTGAAAAAGGCACAATCGACGCTGCTGAATGGTGCTGCCCAAAGCCTGACAGTGTTTTCGGTTTCCAAAAAGTACTCAAGCACTACTACCTGCAAGGTCTTCACCAGGTTGTTGTAAACGCTGACATGTACATCAATGGCGACGTATACAAGAAGTTAACTGATCACGAGAGAAAGTCACTTGAAGTTGCTGCTAACGCATCACTTATGAAAGCAATGTCTTACCGTATCTATGAGAATGGTAAAGCACTTAAAGACTTAACTGAAAATCACGGTGTACAGTTACATGACACACCAGCTGATTACTTCCCTGCATACATGAACGCTGCAAAAGCTTCATTAGAAAAGAATGCTAAAGAAAATGCTTTCTTCGCTAAAGTATGGCAGTCACAGAAAGACTTCGCTGCAATCGCAGTACCTTACTGGGCTGGTTCACAGGCATCTAACGCAGCACTTGGTAAAGCGTTTGCTGACTCTGTTAAGAAGTAATTTAAATTTTTAAATTTTTATTTGCTTCACAACTAAACCCTTCTTTATGAAGGGTTTAGTTTAATTATTAATCAAAATAACAATAACAGTTCATTCATGAAAGTTAACTAGGGATTATTAAAATGGCTGATGATGTAGAAATAGGTGAATTGGATATCACCGATGAATTGATCGCAGAGAGACGTGCTGAAGAACCAGGACAAACTCCCGAAGACATGACTTCTTGGCAACGTCCTATCACTGCTTTTGTAGATGTTTTGAATCTATGGGCAGGACGTATCATTTGCCTATTACTAGTCCCATTAATGGTCGCAATGGTAGTAGAGGTATTTTCCAGAAGTATGTTTGGAATGTTGGCCTCATATGATATGGCTGATACTGCAAGAGCATGGGGCTTAGGACCTACACTATGGTCATATGACGTAAGTAGAATGCTTGGTGGTGTATTATTTATGGGTGCCGCAGGTTATGCACTTATGCGCGGTGTACATATTCGTGCAGATTTTCTTTTTAGGAGTTGGACTCCAAAAACACAAGCAACAGTAGATGCCACTTTATATCTATTGTTTTACTTCCCTTCAATGTTATTTTTCTTTTGGAGTTCATTAGACTTCACTTTAGATTCTGTAGGATTTAAAGGTATCACTGAAGGATTTGGCCGCTGGGAAGAAGCCAGTGATTCAACATGGGCACCCTATTTATGGCCTGCTCGTATATTTATGCCAATTGGCGCATTACTTTTATTCCTTCAAGGTTTTGCCGAGTTATTCCGTGCCTTCCATCAAATGGGTAAAGAGCGCGAAGCAAAGTTCCTTAAGATATTCCCATTCTATCTAGTATTTTTAGCTATTTTATGTGTAGCGGTATTCTTACCTGATACATTGCCTTTAGCAGATTGGTTCTCAGGACTCTTTGGAGAAAACGGTCTTTCTAAACCAGCCATCGGAATGGTTATGTTAGGCGCAATGTTATTCTCAATATTCATTGGCTTCCCGATTTCATTTACGCTTTTATTCCTTGGTTTTGTTTTTGGCACATGGGGTGGAAGCAGTAACTTAACTTTCTTCCTTCTTACGCTTCAAGTTAACTCTACAATGCTTGATGACCAGTTAGTCGCTGTTCCTCTATTTATCCTAATGGGTATCATGATGGAATCTGCGGGATTGATGGAACGCTTATTTAACGCAGTACAAATGATGATGTCACGCACACGTGGTGCATTATTTATTGCAGTACTATTCGTATCAATGATCTTCGCTGCAGCAACGGGTATCGTTGGTGCATCGGTAACCATACTCGGTATTATGGCAGCAAAAACCATGAACCGTTCAGGTTACGATGTTAAGTTATCAGCGGGAGCAATTACCGCCGGTGGTACCCTAGGTATATTAATACCTCCTTCAATCATGTTGATTGTTATGGGGCCGGTACTTGAAGTTCCTGTAACAGACTTATTCAGAGCAGCCATTATTCCAGGTATGTTATTAGCGGGTCTTTACATGTTATACACGATCGGCCGTTGTATGATTAATCCTAACCTTGGCCCTATTCTATCTGCTGAAGACCAACCCGACACTTCACCTTTCTATGCTCTTGAAGTTGCCTTAGTAATGTTAGCACTAGGTATCTTCATTTGGTTATGTACACTGGGTGTTGCCGGTTCATTAGCGTTCTTCCCGTTAGCAGGCTTACTGATTCCAATATTATGGCTTGGAGTAATGTTTGCTATTTATACTTGGTCAAGAAAAGCAAAACCAAATGGTTTCTTCTTCTCTGATCTTTGGTATGAATTCTTTATGGGTCTGGTACCACCGACGGTATTAATTGCTGCCGCTCTTGGTTCAATACTTATGGGTTTTGCAACACCAGCAGAAGCCGCTGCCTGTGGTGCTTTAGGCTCAGTTGCACTATCAATAGCATACGGTAAGTTCTCTTTTGCAGGTGGCTATGACGCATTAATCAAAACTCTTGAGATCAGTGTACTGATTATGTTCTTGGTTGCGGCATCTAACTTCTTTGGTGCGGTATTCTCGAATCTTGGCACGCCACAAATGTTAACTGAGTTATTGTTGTCATTTAATCTGTCACCAGGTTGGACACTCTTCCTCATCATGGCATTGATATTCTTACTAGGTTGGCCTCTAGAATGGGTTCCGATTGTATTAATCATCGTTCCTATCTTATTACCAGTCGTAGAAACATTAGGGCCTGCGTTTGATCTTAACCGTACCGATTTGTTAGTTTGGTTCGCTATCCTGGTAGCGGTGAATTTACAAACCGCCTGGTTAAGTCCTCCAGTGGCATTGTCTGCTTACTTCCTAAAAGGTGTTGTACCTGAATGGGATCTAAAAGATATCTACCTTGGTATGATGCAGTTTATGGTTATCCAATTAATCGGATTGCTATGTATTGTATCCTTCCCACAAATAGCGTTGTGGTTACCAAGGTATCTTTATGCTGGATAGCTAGATTTCTAGCTCTTAGAATTAAAAAGGGACTGATTTATCAGTCCCTTTTTGTGTTTGAAAGTCATTCAGAATATCTAAAAGACATCCCCCTACTTTTATCGATTTCTAACTCTAATTACTCTAAATGTTGATGCATTAATGCAGGCATTCCACAATGTACTTGTGACATCACCTGTTCTAATTCATCTTTCAATAAATCAATAGAATGTTCGGCACCTTGCTCTCCATGTGCAGCAACGCCATAAAGAAATGCTCGTCCTGCAAATACACATTCAGCACCTAATGCAAGATAACGTGCTATATCAACACCCGTTTCAACACCGCTATCAGCCATAACAATTAACTCTGCCCCAACCGAATCGGTAATTTCAGCCAGTGTTTCGGCAGGAGGTAATGACGCATCTAATTGGCGGCCACCGTGATTAGATACAATGATGCCATCAGCACCCAAGTCTTTGACGGCGATTGCATCATCGACATGACTGATGCCTTTAACAATTAAGTTACCTTGCCATTTCTGTCTCAAGCTTTTTAAACTGTTTTCATCAACGACATCACGCAAGGTAACACGAATGAAAGTTGCTATGTCTTCGATGTTTTTTGCATCTTTAATATAGGGTCGAAGGGTAGCGAATTGTGGCAGGCCAGCTAATACTGTAGCTATAGACCATTGGGGACGAATTGCACTTTCAAGTACACTTTTAAGTGTAATTTTTGGCGGCACAGCTAATCCACTTTTTATGGCACTGATGCGTCTACTTGGTGTTGGCACATCTACAGTAACAACTAGATTTTCACACCCCACTTTACGCAAACGATCGAGCATATCATCTAGTATTTCTTCATCTGCAGGAGGATACAGTTGAAACCAGAAATTATCCTTTGCGTTTTTTGCCGCTTCTTCAATTGAAATGGTTGAAACGGTACTCAGCACGAAAGGAATATTTTCTTTTAAGGCAGCGCGAGCATGCATTGCCGAAGCATCAGGCCACACCAGACCGGTCAAACCTAAGGGTGCGATACCAAAAGGTGCTGAATACATTTTTCCAAATAGCTCAGCGCCCAATTCTGGCTTGCTGTAGCTTTGCATATACTCAGGTCGAAGAAAAACATCATCTAAAGCTTCACGATTATTTTTAATCGCTAATTCACTGTTACAACCACCTTCGATGTAATCAAAAGCAAATTTTGGGAT
>CALJNA010000091.1 GCA_937981955.1 uncultured Granulosicoccaceae bacterium | reverse complement strand
GTTAAAAGTGAATATTAGTCGAGCTTTTTCCCAGCAGTACAAGCGCGATGATGTACCAAATGGACCAAAGGTGGGTTCATTGAGTTTGTCACCTCGAGGTGATTGGCGAATGCCAAGCGATGCGTCCGCCGCTGCATGGCTCGATTCACTTTGAGTGACTTTACTGGATTTAAGCAGTTAGCTTAAAGAAATTCCAGTAAAACCCATAACCAGAAACTGATAGTCAACAGCGATAGCGCGGTCCCAATCAACACATTGCTCGATGCGGTACCCAATCCACGTGAGTACAGACTCGCAAACAGATATGCGTTGAGACCAGGTGGTATTGCGGCCAGCAACACGATCATATTTCGTTGGTCGCTGGTAACACCAATGATGCTACACAACACATAGGCTAAAAGTGGGCTGAAGAAGAGCGTTATACCGGATATCGCGGAGGATTCCGCTATTTGTTCAGACAGAGCATAGCGCGTTAGCAATCCACCTAAGCCAAACAGTGCGCAAGGCAATGCTGCTGATCGCAACATGTCAATCGGCAGCATGACAAAATCGGGTATCACCAAACCGCTGAGATTAACCAAAAATCCTAACCCCAAGCCGATCATAAGTGTGTTTCGGAACATGGTATTGATTACGACCATCGTTGTATCAGAAACGGAGCGACTATCGGCTCGTACCGATTCCATCGCAACAATTCCTAGAAAATAGCAAACCGGTGCGTTTAACGACACCACAGCAATAGTGTTAGATAAAGCTGGCTCGCCAAAAGCGCGCTCAACGATTGGTATTCCGAGGAGAAGCAGATTAGAGAACAGAGTGCTAAATGCCACTGCAACAGCCTCCCCTGGCCTTCTGGAGAAAATGTGATGAGAGGCAAATACTGCAACTAAAAAAGATATCGAAGCCGTTGCAAAATACGCGAGTATCACCCGCCATTCATATGCTGCGCCGAGGTCGATCGTTGCGGTGGCATGAAACAATAAACACGGTATGGCTATGTGGGTACAAAACTTCATTACCCCGTCTATTACGCTTGCCTCAAGCACACTGGTCTTTACCGCAACATAGCCTGCAAGCAGTAAAAGAAAAACAGGGGCAACTGTTTCGACTATAAACAGGAACATGTGTTCAACAAGTTATGTCGACGTTTTTTCAAGCACGACGTAGTAGGCAGATGCTTCTTGACCCGTCATATAGTCAGCAAGTTCGATTTCCAGCCTGGACACGGCTTTGTGTTTGAGAAAATCAACGACAACATCCATGACTTCATCGTAGTAGAGTTCTCGGCAACTGAATATAAAATATCCACCGGGCCGGATTATGCGCAACATCTCAGCGATAAAGTGTTGCTTGAATCGTTTGGTATACACGCCAATTGATATAACCGCATCGTACACATCGTTCTTTATGTCAATCGGTTTTCCAAAGTCTACATTATCGAGCTGACTATAGCAGCCGAGCTTATCGGCTTTATCAAGCATTTCGGAAGAAAAATCAGAGCCGTGGATTTTCGTATAACCGAGATCGCTAAGTAGCGCACCTACTTGACCGGTACCACATCCTGCATCATGTATTAGCGCCTGTTGGTTATCGAGTAGAGCGTTTAGTAGCTTAACGCCGATTCCCGGAGCCACGTATCCAAAATCAGCAAGGTCTTTGTCGTAAGTATTTGCCCACTGGGCATACAAACTCTTGACCTGTGCAGGATCAGAGGCACTGACCAGCGTATTGACTATGTTTTCAAGATTGGGATTGGTGCTCAACGATACTCTCCTGCTCAATCACTGCAGGATAACGTTATTTAGAAATTTGTAAAAGGATGGACATAGGTTAGATAGAGATTCAATACTATTTTCGATTTAGCTGGTCACCGGCATCGCCGGTGACCAGTCTGTCCCGCTATTCCATTGTGGCTTGCAAGCGCAGTGTTATAAACATCGAATTACCTGATCGATTGATCAAAACAGGAACCGGTTTTTCAACAGGTAGCGTTTGAACTGAATCGATCAACTGCTTAACCGTAGTTGTGTTTTTGCCGTTTAATTTTACGATAATGTCGCCTTCAATGAGGCCGGCCATCTCGGCCACGCTACCCGTATCGACCTGCGCCACTTGTACTCCATGCTTCATATCAAGTTGCTCAAGCTGTTCATCGCTTAAGTCGGCCAGTCGCATACCCAAGGTGCTATCCACTAAGGGGACGCTTGCAACCGACTCTTTGCCTCGGTCGCCAATGATCACTTCGATTAACTTTGTATCGCCGTTGCGAAAAATTTTCAGCTTTGCTTTCTCACCGCTGCGAACCGCGCCCACCAAAGAAGGCAATTCACCTGACCGGTTAACTGTCTTTTCGTTAAATTCAAGAACAATGTCGCCCTCTTCTACGCCGGCTAGCTCAGCAGGACTGCCACCGCTAACGCTTGATACCAAGGCGCCGGTAACGCGATCGAGTCCAAACGACTCTGCAAGCTCTGGACTGACGTCCTGTATACCAACTCCTAACCACCCCCGGCTTGTTCGACCGTTCTCTTTTAACTGTTCGGCCACGTTCATGGCAATATCAATCGGAATGGCGAATGATAAGCCCTGGTAACCGCCTGTGCTGGAATAAATTTGCGAGTTAATGCCGATTACCTCTCCATCGGTATTGAACAAAGGGCCACCAGAGTTTCCTGGATTCACTGCAACATCGGTTTGAATGAAGGGCACATAGTTCGCCGATGGCAAGTTTCGTGAAACCGCTGAGACAATACCCTGTGTGGCGGTCTGATCAAAGCCAAACGGGGAGCCTATCGCCAAGACCCATTCGCCAACCGCAACATCGTCAGCTTCGGCTATCTTTACTACTGGTAAGTCGTCCGCTTCAACTTTAATCAGTGCGACATCGGTCAACTCATCCAGACCAATTAACTTTGCATTGAGTTCAGTGCGATCTCTAAGTCTGACACTGATGTCAGTGGCATTATCGACCACGTGTGCGTTGGTTAAAATGTAGCCGTCATCTGACACAATAAACCCTGAGCCGACACCGGCACCCGGTCGCGAGCCTCCGCGTGGTTCTTGTTGTCGCTCAAAGAATCTTCGATACTGCTCAGGTATTTGCTGAAGATCGGGTTGAGCGTTAAGTGCAGCTGGACGTACGGCTGATTTAACGGCGATATTAACAACGGCTTTTCCTTCGTTCTCAACCAGAGTGGCAAAGTCAGGCAAGCCATCGGCTTGGGCGTAAGTACACAGCGCTGAAGACGCTAATACAATGCAACCCGCCATGGTCAATTTAGATGACGATATTGCAGACTGAATGTTAGTGATGAACATACTGATTTCCTGTTTAAACGTGTTCGCTATGACTTTGAAATCTGTTGGCAGTTTCGTTACTTACAAGCAACGTTTTCCTCAGTTAACAATTGGTTCTGTTCTGTAGACGTTCATGCTGACACCTGTTTAACGTGCATCGTGGACCGTGGCAAATGATTAAAATAGCTGGCGCTAAATTGTTGAAAAATGCGATACTTGACCCTATTGTTCATAGAGCGAGAGCCACAACTGAAAAGCGCTTGAATGAACCAGTGCAAAGGGTAAAACTGAACCATGGCGAATAAAGGGGGACCACCAGATCTGGAAGAAGTCCTGAAAGATGCCATGAGAGCAATCACCCGGCGAAATCGCTCTACTAATGAGCCGGAGTCAGCGCGTCCTTTCGGTAAGTACGAGTCAACTAGCTACGAGTCAAACAAAAGAGATGAAGCATTTCGCAGCTTTGACACTAATACTCAAATGGAAAGCGAGCGAACATCCACCCAGCCACGTCAAAAGAAACGTTCCCCGCCCGTATTGTTGTATCTGATCCTGGCGTTCGGTCTCTATGTTGTGTTCGCCGAATTCTTTCCAGGCATAGTCGATGGTGTGACAGATTCAGTTTCTGATATCCGATCGGGTGGGCCAAACGCAACAGACTCGTTACCAGTTATTGGGAAAATTCGCGAATTCATAGGAGAAATAAATATGTTCGAGTCAATGGGGTTTGCACTATTAGTAGGTGCGGTGATCTTACTCATTCTGTTCTTGCGATCGTTTGTTCGAATTGTTCCGCAGAATGAAGCGTTTGTTGTTGAACGCCTTGGTAAATACGACCGGACGCTGTTAGCAGGTTTTCATATCACCATTCCAATACTTGAACGTGTTGCTTATAAGCACTCACTGAAAGAATATGCAATAGATGTAGCTTCTCAACACGCGATAACGCGTGATAACGTCGTATTAGGCATCGATGGTGTACTTTATTTAAAAATAATGGATGCTCGCGCGGCCTCCTACGGTGTTGAAAATCTGCAGTTTGCTATCACGCAGTTGGCGCAAACCAGCATGCGTGCTGAAATCGGCAAACTCTCACTAGATGATACTTTCGAATCAAGAGAGAACATAAACGCAAAAGTCACTCAGGCAATCGATGAAGCCTCTGAAGCATGGGGTACAAAAGTGTTGCGGTATGAAGTCAAAGACATTACACCTCCTGCGTCCATACTTGAAGAAATGGAAAAGCAAATGGGTGCTGAACGTCAACGGCGTGTAGCTGTCACCACCTCGGAAGGTTATCGACAAGCGCAGATTAATCAGGCCGAAGGTGATCGCGAAGCGCAAATCCTGCGTGCTCAAGGCACGGCTGAATCGCTAACGATCGAAGCCACTGCACGAGCAGAGGCAATAAGAACGATATCTGAAGCAATTAATGAAGAAGGCGGTTCAGCAGCAGTAGCGCAGCAGTTGGCTGAGCAGTATGTTTCTGCTTTTGACAAGCTGGCTCGCGAGGGTACTATTGCGTTGCTTCCTGGAGATGGGACTGATGTCGCCAGCATGGTAGCCAAAGCATACACTGCATTTGACGGCTTAAAAAATACCGTGGGCGCCAATAAACCATCCCAGCCACCGAGACCGCCGCAACAGGGTACACCGCAATGAGTTTGAGTCCATTCTGGTTGTTTCTAATCAGCGGTGTAGCGCTGGTTGCAATAGAACTTCTGGTTTTTCAGTTCGCGACGTTCTGGTTACTTTTCATCGGTCTTGGCGCTTTGGTGGCCGCCGCCTATGCCTGGTTATCGGGTGATGTCACTTATACCGCCACTGTTGCAGTATTTCTGGTTGCATCGGTTGCGATAACAGCACTGTTGTATGCGCCAATACGCCGTTGGCAAAATAAACCATCACAAATGGCTGATCATAATGCCATTGGGCAAAGAGTGACGGTAACAGAGCCAATCTCACCTGGTGTTGAAGGAAGCGTCAGTTGGTCTGGCAGTGATTGGCAAGCAGAGCTGGCCCAGGGAGAATCAGCCAGCCTGAAAAACGGTCAGTCGGCCACTGTTGTTGCGGTAAAAGGTATCCGTTTATTTGTCAAATCCGCTGATTAGAAATTGAGAAACCCACACTTAACTAAGGCAAGTCACAGTGTGGTCATTTTATAGATATTGGTAATAAACCAAGCCCTTCTTTTTCGCCTAATAGTAAGTGCTGCTATCGGGCCTGTCACGGCCAGCGAATTCGCATAATTACGTCATATTCAACCAGATACGTGCCAGTATTGGCATCATTTGGCATTTTTGCGCGAAATTTCGCCACTTTTAGCCCTTTCTCCAATTGACCTGCAACGTTGCATAGGCGATCATATCGACAGCTGATTTTCGGTGTTTTTGTTAAGCCGACATCCTGCTATTAGACGTCATAGGCGACGTTTTCTTGGCACGGATGGTATGAAATCGCTGGCTTTTTAGTGAAAGCCGAACGAAAACGAATTGGTTCCTGTGCTATTTACCCATCGGCGATGGGGTTTGCAAGGGAAATAAAAAGTTCGTCCAGGATAAACAAGTCCGCACCGACACTATGTGTTTGTGTTGGCTTGCTACAAAACTACTTTTACGTGAGGAAACACATGTTTAAATCCACTAAATCTATTGTCGGCCTGGCCGGTGCAGTTGCCCTTGGACTTGCTGCCGGTACTGCACAAGCTGAAGAAACCAAGCTACGCATTCAAACTCACTTTTCTCCAGAGACCCTGTCGGGCCAACTGGCTGCTGAATTCATCGAAGACATCACTGCTATGTCAAACGGTGAAATCAAAGTGGAAATGTTTTATGCATCGGCCGTGGTTAAGTCAGCAGAAACGTTTGATGCTGCCGCAACTGGCATTCTTGACTGTGATATGACAGGTGGCGCTTACCAAACTGGTAAAAACCCTGCTTTCCAGTTTACTGGTGACCTGATGGGTGGTTACACCAACCCGTACCAGCAAATGGCTTGGCTTTTACACGGTGACGGCTACACCCAGATAAATGCTCTATACAACGAGCACAACATGGAATTTGTCGGCTGGTGGATACCTGGTCCTGAATCTCTGTCTTCCACGAAGCCAATTCGTAACGTTGACGATTTCAAAAACTGGAAATTCCGTTCACCTCCAGGCATGGCCACCATGGTATTTAAAAACATGGGTGCGTCTCCAATCGTAATGGATTTCAATGAGATCTTTACCGCTCTGGAATCAGGCATTATCGATGGCGCTGATGCTGCAAACCTGACCAACAACGTTGGCCTTGGTTTATATGACATCGCTGAGCACACTAACTTCCCAGGCTTCCACTCTATGCCTGCCGATCACCTTGCATGTCGTAAAGATATCTGGGACAAAATGCCAGATAGTCACAAAGCCATCATGAAGGTAGGTATGCAAGCACTGGCTCTTAAAAACGCTACTGCTAACGAAGTTAAAAACGCACAGACTGCTAAAGATCTTCGTGCGAAAGGTATTAACTTGTACGAATGGTCTCCAGAAGAACTGGGTAAATACCGTGATGCCGTACAAAAAGGCTGGGTTGAGTTCGCTACTACTCCTGAAGCGAAAGCACTGCTGGAAAGCCACATCAGCTTCCTGAAAGACTTGGGTGCGATGAAGTAAAACCAAAGAAAAACCAGTCGGTTTTTCTTTTCAAGCGGCAGAGTGACTTGTCACTCTGCCGCTACTATTTAGAACAAAGTAATGTCATAAAGAAGTAAGCCCTCCCCATACCTGGTAAATCATTCGACTGTAAAAGGGGTGAGCCTGAAACTTGCAAAAAAAACAGGAGTAACATCTATGCAAGAGGAATCCGGCAGTTTCATCGAATGGTTTCTCCCATTCGCATTTGTTATCTGTGCCGGCTGGGCTATTTGGCATATTCCATCTTACATACTAGATTTCATACCACCGGCCAGTGAAAGCCTGCTAAGCCAAATGAGTGCTTTGCACGGCCGCAAAGACATTACCCCAAATTTGCCAGGTTTGTTCGGTGGCTTCGCCGATATCATCGATTGGGCGGCCTTGATTCTTCTTCCCGTCATTTTCTTTTTTGGTTGTCGTACCGTTCGCTGTGCTGCAATGGAATTCCAACACTGGCGAGCGATTGACCGTGTGGCGATTTTCATTGGCCGCATCACTATGATCCTGATCATCTCAATGACAGGCATCATGCTCTACGAAGTCTTTTTGCGTTACGTGTTTGAAGCGCCTACCCTGTGGGCGAATGAGATGACACTGTGGATTGCCGGATTTGTTTTTCTACTGTCTGGTTTTTACGCCATGCAGCAAAGATGTCATATACGCATCTTTCTACTCTATGATGCCGTGCCGCGTTGGCTACAACATGTATTCGACATTATCGCTGTCACATTTATCTGGATTTTTGCGTTCTTTCTGATTTTTGGCAGTTTCAAGCAGGTGTTTGTCACCAAGTTTTATAAGTGGGAAATGTTTGGTACAGCGTTCGACCCACCTATTCCTGCAACCATACAGCCGATGATTCTGATCATCGTTGCCATGATTGCTATTCAGGCGCTGGTTAATCTGATTTCTGATTGGAATCTTGAGCCGACACAACACATGGGTGTTGATGAGCTCGATGAAGATGAACTGGAAGCTATTAAACGCAGCGTAGGTGGAAACTGATGGATCCTTCGGCATTACAAGATGTAGGCACCATCTCTCTGGTACTGGTTTGCGGGCTGCTATTTTCGCTTGCCATTGGCATGCCCTTAGGCCTTGCATCGGCTTGCCTTGCGCTTTTGGTGCTCGTGATGAAGTTCGAGCCAACCTTACTGATTAACCCAATGAGTTTCGGTGAAGGTATGCTCACCAGCAACCCGGGTACCGGGGCGTTGTACATATTGACGCAGAAAATATTCGACTTAATGACCGAGTACGTGCTGATATCCGTACCGCTGTTTATTTTCATGGCAGCACTACTCGAGCGTTCGGGTGTGGCAAAAGCCATGTACGACTCGCTGGATTTCTGGTTGAGCCGTGTGCGTGGTGGTATTGCGATTGTTACTTCGCTGATGGCGGTTTTACTAGCGGCCATGTCAGGAATTATTGGTGGCGAGATCGTGCTGCTTGGTCTAATTGCATTGCCTCAAATGTTGCGTCTTGGCTACGACCAGAATCTGGCAATTGGAACCATATGCGCATCGGGTTCGTTGGGAACGATGATTCCACCGTCGATTGTTTTGATCATTTATGGCCTGATAACTGAAACATCAATCAAAGCATTGTTCACCGGTGCGTTTATCCCGGGTTTCATGCTGGCCAGTTTCATCATGATCTACATCTTCATTAGAACAAGGCTTAATCCTTCTTTGGCACCCTTACCGGAGCCTGCGGCAGGTGATCCCGAAGGGACTGAAAAGAGCAAAATGTTTTTGGCATTCATATTCATTATGATTGGCGGTCTGGCTGCTGTATTGCTGCTAAGAGTGGTTGTGTATACTTTGACCGGTGTAAACGCGAACGTCTCTGAAGACGATGGACCTCTATGGATGGGAATGACTTATCACCTGCCCTATATAGGCGGTGTGGTACTTGCCGTCCTCGCCATCCTGTTTCTAATTTTTGGCAAAACCAGAACCTTTAATGCGTGGACACACGGCAAAGGTTTATTACCCCCATTGATCATTATCGGCATAGTGCTTGGCTCAATTTATGGTGGAGTTACCGGTATCACTGAAGCTGCCGGTATGGGTGCTTTAGCAGTGTTTATCATCGCCTTGTTACGCGGTGAGGCCTCAGTCGCACTCGTATGGGACAGCTTAATGCGTACTTTGCGTTCCACGGGAACCATTATCTGGGTGACTGTTGGCGCAGCCGCTTTGTCGGGTGCGTATACACTTGCCGGTGGACCCTCCTACATAGCACAAATGATTGTTGGTGCGGAAATGCCAACCTTTCTTGTCCTGCTAACCATGATGCTTATATTGCTTTTCATGGGCGCTTTCATGGATTGGGTCGGCATTGTGCTGCTTATAATTCCGGTCTTCCTGCCTATAGTTCGAGCAATGCCAATTGAAGAAATTGGATTTATCGGACAGCTTGAACCCAGTCAGGTATCGGTCTGGTTCGGGGTATTGTTCTGTATGAACATGCAAGTGAGTTTTCTATCGCCGCCATTTGGTGGAGCCGCGTTCTATCTGAAATCGGTAGCACCGCCTCACATATCGCTTACTGATATCTTTAAGGGGTTCTTGCCGTTTATTGGATTGCAGCTTCTGGCGTTGAGTGTGTTGCTGATCTGGCCGACTATTGTCACTATTTGGTTGTAGGCCAAAGGTTTTGACTGGAATATCGCATGCCGCTTCGGCGGCTGTTGATATATAGACCGGCAATCCAAGCTACTCACCGGCTCGACTCAGTCGATTTGCACGTTTTAAACGTGTTTCCATCAAAGCTGTTGAATCGATGTAGTGAACTTCAATAGCCAGATTCATTACCGTATCAAGACATCTGGTCAGCGGAGCTAACCTTAAGGCCATCAACATACGGTTTCTTGACAAATTACAAGATAAGGAAAGGATTCTTTATTAATAACCCCATGAGCAGATCTGGGTTTTATGGTCAGTAATACCTGACAGCTCTTCACAAAGAATCCCATCGAACAAGCAGTCCGATGGGAACAGGTCTAACGCTACAAACACAGCCCGAACACTACCGTAATGTCTTTTAAATCAAAATCGACAATGTAGTTAACCATCTATACCCAACATACGACGATTCGCCGCCTCATCGGTACCGCCATCAGCAAAGTCATCGAATGCCTTCTCGGTTACGCGAATGATGTGGTCACTGACGAACTTGGCACCTTCTCTTGCGCCATCTTCAGGATGCTTAAGGCAGCACTCCCATTCAACCACAGCCCAGCCGTCAAAATCGTGAGCGGAAAGCTGCGAGAAAATCGCTTTAAAGTCGACTTGTCCGTCGCCCAGGCTGCGAAAACGACCAGCTCGATCGACCCAGCTTTGAAAGCCTGAATAAACGCCTTGCTTGCCGGTCGGATTAAATTCAGCATCTTTTACATGGAACATTTTTATGCGTTCGTGGTAAATCTCGATATTGGCAAGGTAGTCCAGTGCTTGCAGCACATAGTGAGAAGGGTCGTAGAGCATATTGCAACGACTGTGGTTGTTGACTCGCTCGAGAAACATCTCGAACGTAATCCCGTCGTGCAAGTCTTCACCAGGATGTATTTCGTAGCAAATATCAACATCATGTTCGTCGGCTTTATCCAGAATCGGCTTCCATCTTTTAGCTAATTCATCGAATGCGGTTTCTACTAATCCGGCCGGACGCTGTGGCCATGGATACACGTAAGGCCAGGCAAGTGCGCCAGAGAAGGTGGCGTGAGCCTTGATATCCATATTAGCTGACGCTTGTATGGCCTTCATGACTTGATCTACTGCCCACGCCTGCCGCTTTGTTGGGTTACCACGTACTTCCGGAGCAGCAAAACCATCAAACGCATCGTCGTACGCAGGATGTACTGCAACCAATTGGCCTTGCAGGTGAGTGGAAAGCTCGGTGACTTCTACGCCATTTTCTCGTGCAACGCCTCTGAACTCGTCACAATAATCTCGCGACTCAGCAGCTTTACTCAAATCAATGAGTCTGGCATCCCAACTGGGTACCTGAACTCCGGCATAGCCACAATCTGCAGCCCATTTGGTTATCGAGTCCCATGAATTAAAAGGCGCATCGTCGCCTGCAAACTGCGCCAAAAATAGAGCCGGGCCTTTTATCGCTTTCATGGTGTCGTTTCCTCGTTATGGTTGATTATATTGATTCTTATTTTAGAATCTGTTTGCCGGTTTTCAGACCAATCCTTCAAGTAGTTTCGCGATGGCCTCTGCACCAGGGTCATTGTGCCCTTGAAGTTTATCAGCAGAAATGTAGCTTGCCCTACCGGCTTTGGCCTGAACAATGTTCGCTGTTTCATCAGCACCCTGCCTTGCCGCTTTACAAGCTGCATCTACCCCATCTGGCAAGGCCTCTAAAGCCGGTTTGAGTGCATCTATCATTGTTCGATCACCTGGTGATGCACCACCGACTTCCTGAATTCGTTCAAGCCCGGCACTTAAGGCACCAACTTCATCGTGACCCGAAGCTGATGCATCACCAGCGGCAGCAAAAAATATCGCCAACAACACACCCGATGAGCCACCCATCGTTTGACTGAGCTGTTGCCCAATTGCGCGATATAACTGAGTCATATCCGCTAAGGGTAATTCATCTATTGATGACTTCATAGCGTTGGCGGCAGTGGCCAATGTTGAACCTGTATCGCCATCGCCTGATTGTGCATCGAGTGCGTTTAATTCCTTTTCGTGCGAAATAAAGATATCACAGCACTTGATAATAAACGCTTTACGTTCCTCATTCGCTGATGGAATCGCCTTGATTGGTGACAATCCATCGGGCAAAGGTGCAATAGCAGGCGGATGTATTTTTTTCATGCTCGGCCATGCATCCGGACCGACTTCAGTTGATAACCAGGCTTGATTACTCTGGTTTACCGGCAACAAAGAAACAGAGAAACCTCGCATGTCCAGTGAGGTCATTAAAGGCGCCGGACCAACAATAAATTCTATATTTTTGGCGATTGTTGAATTGAGTAGCTCGTTGGTCAGAATGGACATTTCCAACGGTGTAGCCCCACCCAGATTATTAACTAAGGCAACATGCGGTTCTGCGCTGATAACTGATGCTAATTTCTCAGACACTCTGGCAATCGCGCCTTTGGCATTGGTGAATTCAACTTGCTCAACTCCAGGTTCACCATGAATCCCTAAACCGAGCTCTGCTTTTCCCGCCTCGATTCTCTCTTCTTTTGGTGAACCAGGGATGGTGCAAGTATCCAGCGACATACCGATACTAACGACGCCTTGAATTACCTTTTGCGCTTGCTCGGTGATATCAGCCAGGCTTGCACCGCTTTCAGCCATGGCACCAGCAATTTTATGCACAAACAAAGTTCCGGCAACGCCACGGGCCTGAGGAAGGTCGGGTAACGCGATATCGTCATCGACCACAACCATACTGACATCGAGTCCAAACGCGCGCGCCCTTTCAGCAGCCAGCCCGAAATTCAGGCGATCACCCGTGTAGTTTTTCACGATGAGTAAACAACCTGCCTTGCCGGTCACCGCAAGAATTCCGGCTAACACCGCATCGACAGAAGGTGATGCAAATACATCGCCGCAAACTGCCGCAGTTAGTAAGCCTTTGCCTACAAACCCGGCGTGCGCTGGTTCGTGTCCCGAACCACCCCCAGACACGAGCGCGACTTTACTCTTGTCCCAGTCAGATCTTGTGACCACCTTAATATGTGGGTAACCATCAAGTCGGCTTAATTTGTCGCCGCCACTACTGAGTACTCCATCAATTGCATCAGTAACCAGCGTTTCCTTTGAATTAAAAAACTGATTCAAAACTTTCTCCTAACGTATGCGTGCGCCGTGATTGTCAAAAAACAATGGATCTCGCAATGAAATATTCACCGCATCACCTTTGTTCAGTCCGGTATGCGGGTCGATGAGGGTAACCACGGTTTGATCAGCTACGGTTAGATGCAGCCTGGTTTGATCCCCCAGTGATTCAATTCGATTAACACGAGCTTCCATACGGGATGCGTCGGAAGTCGGGTTAACTAGTATATGTTCGGGCCTGAGTCCAATAGTGGCAGCGTTATCGGGAGCGGTATTGACCAGATTGGCTGGCACTGTGTTTATTCGTGGCAAGCCCAATCTGGATGCAACATAAACACTGTTCGGATTCTCATAGATTTCTCTGGGCGTGCCAAATTGAACCAGTTTGCCTTCGTCCAGCACACCGACATGCGTTGCCATGGTCATGGCTTCAATTTGATCATGGGTCACGTACAAAAACGTGGCCCCAAGATCAGCTTGTAATCGTTTGAGTTGCAGGCGAAGCTCTGAACGCAGCTTGGCATCCAGTGAACTCAAGGGCTCGTCCATTAAAAAAATGGATGGACTCCTGACCAGGGCTCGGCCAATGGACACCCGTTGCATTTCACCACCCGACAGTTCAGTTGCCTTGTTGTCGAGTTTTTCTGATATTTGCAGCACTTCAGCAACCTGAGTAACACGTTCAGTTATTTCAGACTTTGAGGTTCGCAGAATTGGAGACTTCAACGGAAATGCAAGGTTATCGCGCACGCTCAAATGTGGATACAAGGAATACTGCTGAAAAACCATCGCAACATTTCGTTGTGCTGGTGTAGTTTCAATAACACTCTGACCACCGATGCTGATGTCGCCCGAGTCGGCCTTGTCAAGCCCGGCAATCAAGCGCAGCGTGGTTGTTTTACCCGCACCAGTTGGTCCCAACAGAACAACGAAGCTCCCGTCTGGAATCTCAAGATTAATATCCTTCAGCGCATCAATTTGTGCCTTGCCGCTACCAAAACTTTTTGACACACCACTTAGTACAACATCAGCCATTTGCGTTCTCCCTGCCTTGGCGTTCGGAGCTTAGTGCTGCTCCCGTGGCTTGATCAAACAGCGTGATTGCATTGGCATCAAATTGCAAAGCGGCCTGTTCTCCAACTTGTATATCAATCTCAGAACCTATACGTGCTTTAGCTGTACCATGCGATGTTTCAAGTGTGACTATCTGAGTGGTACCAAGATATTCACTTGCCAGAACCCGCCCACGGTAACCACCATCATTTTGTAGCGAAACATGTTCCGGTCGAACACCAAGCACCAGTTCACCATCGGCCTGTTGAAGCTGTTTTGGGATGGCGATTCGGCTATCACCCAACATCACATCCTGACTACCCACTTCTATGGCACCACTGAACGGCATCAGATTCATGGCTGGCGAGCCAATGAAATTGGCAACGAATAATGTGGCCGGGCGATCGTGTACTTCTTGTGGAGTACCAAACTGCTCGACTACACCGTTATTCATGACAACAATCTTGTCGCCCATCTGCATGGCCTCAAGCTGGTCATGGGTAACATAAACGGTTGTTGCGTTCATTCGATCATGCAAGGCCCTGAGTTCTTCAGCCATATGCTCACGGAATTCGGCGTCAAGCGCACCCAATGGCTCATCCATTAGAAATGCCTTCGGATCACGAACAATGGCACGACCCAGAGCCACTCGTTGTCTATCACCACCCGACAGCCCACCAACAGGATTATTTAGGATGCTCTCGATATCCAGAATTTTTGCAACTTCTGCAACCTTTGCTTTGACGTCTCGACGCTTCATACCCTGACTTATTAGCGGGTAACTAAGATTTTTGCGCACGTTCATATGCGGATAAAGCGCAAACATCTGGAAAACGAAGGCGATATCCCGCTTGGACGCAGGCAAATTACTCACCTCATTGTGACCTATATGAATTTCGCCGCTTGTCGGTAGTTCAAGTCCGGCAATCATTCGCAGAGTCGTCGTTTTTCCACAGCCCGATGGGCCGAGCAACATGAAGAACTCGCCGTCTTCAATAGTAAATGTTGAAGATTCGACTGCTGTGAAGTCGCCGAACTCTTTACACAAATTATTTATTCGTATTTGTGCCACAGGTTATTCCCGGAAATGACTGACAACGATAAACATCACGGTGCCCACCAAAGTTGTTATGAAAGAATAGGTAAAAGCCCACATGACAAAGGGTTGCATTAGCATGACCACACCGAGCGAGATGATGATTGTTGCCACCATCTCCCAGGGCCCTCGCCGTAAGCCAAAAAGGCCTGAGAAAAATGCCATCATTTTCTAACTGCTCCAAAAGTGATTCCGCGCAGAAGATGCTTTCTCAACATCACCGTAAAAATCAGCACCGGCAAAAGAAACAGTGTTGCGCCAGCAGCCATTGCAGGCCAATCCAGCCCGCCAACGCCAATTATGGTTGGTATAAACGGCGGTGCGGTTTGGGCGGTACCGGATGTTAGTAGTACTGCAAACGCATATTCGTTCCA
The DNA here is from genome assembly GCA_937981955.1 of uncultured Granulosicoccaceae bacterium. Classification (GTDB taxonomy): domain Bacteria; phylum Pseudomonadota; class Gammaproteobacteria; order Granulosicoccales; family Granulosicoccaceae; genus Granulosicoccus. The sequence goes on along the minus strand of CALJNA010000091.1, from coordinate 35,047 downwards.
CGCAAAGATCAAACAGAAAATAGCGGTTGAGGCAATACCGGTTGCCGCTTGCGGTAGCACCACTTTATAAAATGCTTGGAAGCGTGTGTAGCCATCAATTAATGCTGCCTCTTCATACTCTTTTGGTATTTCATCAATGAAGCCTTTTAGAAGCCACACTGCCAATGAAATATTCACCGCGGTATACAACAAGATCATGCCAAGGTGGGTATCAGACAAACCCAGCTTCCGATACATTAAAAAGATGGGTATAGCCACCGCAATTGGAGGCATCATACGAGTCGATAGAATGAAAAACAGCAAGTCATCTTTCAACGGAATATTAAATCGTGAGAATGCATAGGCTGCAAGTGTTCCCAGGAATATAGACAGGAACGTAGAGCCGAATCCAATGATGACAGAATTCAAAAAACGCTCTCCGTATTTTGATTTCCCGGCGATAACCATGTTGCGATCGCGTACGATTTCCTCAGCAAAATTTGCCGGTGGCGGTAACTCTGCCAAACGCTCCGGCGTAACACGCGTGCGCGTTGTAAATAAATTCACGTAGCCCTCCAGCGAAGGCTCGGAAAATATTTTCGGTGGGTAACTGATGCTATCCGGCGGTGTTTTAAATCCCGTCATAAATACCCAGAGCAATGGCACTAGCGTAATGACGGCATAGGTGATGACCAAAAAAGCCGCCAGTGTTTTCTGCCGGGACGACGGTTCGGTAATTGAATAACTCATCGCTCTTTCACCTTGTTGAGCGCTTTCACGTAGATGCTGGCAAGGCCGAACACCGTGACAAATAAGATGATCGCAAACGCTGATGAGTAGCCTGTTCGCCATTTCTCAAACGCTTCGCGTTTAAGATTAATTGAGGCAAGCTCTGTCGTTGAACCTGGGCCGCCGCCGGTTAACTGAACGACCAAATCAAACATCTTGAAATTTTCGATACCGCGGAACAACACTGCGAGCATTAAAAACGGCAGCACCATGGGAACCGTTATTGTCCAGAATTGCCTCCACTTTGAAGCCCTGTCAATGGCCGCGGCTTCATAAATGTAGTCGGGTATCGAGCGTAAACCCGCCAGGCAAATCAACATGACGAACGGTGTCCACATCCATGTATCCACTATGACTATCGACCAGGGAGCAAGCGACACCGATCCCAACATTTCAAATGATGAGGCATCAGCACCTGTGAAGAAACTGACAACGTAGTTAAATATGCCGATTTGTGGCTGATAGAAAAAGGTCCAGAAGTTTCCAACTACCGCTGGAGACAACATCATCGGCAACACGATAATTGTGGTCCACATATCGTTGCCTTTGAATTTTCGATTGATTAACCAGGCAAGCGCGAACCCAATCAACACTTGCAGCACGATAGTCCAGATTAAGAAGTGCGCCGTCGCCTGCATACTGAGCCATATATCAGCATCATTCAGTATGCGCTCATAGTTTTTGAACCCTACGTACTTGACTTCTCGGTTCGGTCTATTGGCTTTAAAATTGGTAAAGCTGAGATAGACCGTCCAGATTAGCGGGAATATATTGATCGCCAGTAGTAAAAAGATGGTCGGACCAACAAACAACCACGCGATGGTTTTGTCCGACAAACCTTTTACCCGACGAGCCACTGACGGCGGCGTATGTTTCGCCGCCGCGTCCACTGGATTCATTGACATTTAACCGTGCTCTTGAATGCGTGCTTACGACAAATTGGCTTGTGTCTGATTAACAGACTGTGAAGGTGGCAACCTCTCCTGATGAATTCAGGAGAGGTGCACTACCCAGTTACAACTGGCTAAGCTTATAGCTTGCCTTCGTCCTCGAATACTTCAGTCCAGTCTTCGATTAACATGTCCAGCGCTTCTTGCGCAGTCCCTTTGTCGGCAACAATGTAATCGTGCAATCGTTTCTGCATAGCCAACAGCAGTTCCGCGTATGCAGGCTCTTGCCAGAAATCCTGAACATTTTCCATGGCTAGCAGAAAGTCTGCTGCAAATGGCTGGCTTTCAACAAACGACGGATCATTTAAGACCGAATTGTGTGCTGAATAACCACCCACTGACCACCATTTGGCTTGTACAGCAGGGTCGGCAAACCATTTGATGTATTCAAGCGCTGCATCTTTTTTCTCAGAGTAGCTCACCACAGAGATACCTTGGCCACCTAAAGTAGAACCAGGATTATTTTGTGGTGGGTTAACGAAGAAGTCGATTTTGTCTCCGCCAGTATCAGGGTCGGCATACAGACCTGGGAAGAAAGCAAACCAGTTCATGGCCATGGCCACTTGACCTGACTTGAACGCATCCAGACTTTCACCCATGTATGAATCGGTGTATCCAGGAGGTGTACAGCACTTGTAAAGTTCTTTATAGAACTCCAGCGCTTCAACCGCTTCGGGTGAATTCACCGCACCTTCCATATCGTATTTACCTGGCGTGTTTTCATATTTGAAACCCCAGGCGTAGAGTGCGCCCGTTGCTCCCATAGTGATGCCTTCAGAACCACGTTCGGTAAAGATGGCAGCGCCATACACTTTCTTTCCATCAATTTCACGTTCCTGGAAAAATGTGGCTATATCGAGCAGTTCTCGTTGTGTTTTTGGCTCTGCCAGATCGCGGCCATACTCAGACTTGAATGCAGCCTGAAGATCTTCACGAGCAAACCAGTCTTTTCTGTAGAACCAACCGTTTGCATCACCCATTGCAGGCAGCGCGTAGTAGTTAGGAGTTCCTTTCGGCCACGTTGAGTAGGCATAGACGGTTGCAGGAGCAAAGTCATCCATAGAGATGCCTTCTGAATCGAAAAAGTCATTGAGCTTCACGTAGTGCTCGGATTCGGCGCCACCACCAATCCACTGACTGTCTCCAATAAGCAGATCACACAGCTGACCGCCTGAATTCAATTCGTTGAGCATTCGATCGGCAAAGTTCGGCCATGGTATGAATTCGAAGCTCATATTGTGTCCACTGCTGGCTTCAAAATCCTTACTCAATTCGACCAACGCGTTCGCTGGATCCCATGCCGCCCAACATAGGGTGAGATCTTCAGCCATGGCTGGCGCAGTTCCCATCCCTGCACCAACACAAATGACTGCGGACGCAAGTTGTCTTAATTTCATGTTATTCCTCCGGTAGATGAGCACTGGCATTCAGTATCCGGCCATTTTTGCTCTGGTTTGACGTGCCTGAGGTACGTACCTCAGACATGTGGTAACATCCTAGCGAAACCCGGTACTGCTTGTCTAGCTTTATTTTTGGTTAAAGCGGTTTTTTATTTTCAATTTTTACTGCGATAGAACATGCGTCCAACCACTTCTGATATTGCAAAGGAAGCGAACGTCAGCCTGGCCACGGTAGACCGCGTAATCAACGCACGTCCCGGTGTTAGCGCCAATACACATGCGCGCGTTAATGAAGCAATAAAAAAATTGGGATACGTCAGGGATGTTTCCGCAGCCAACCTGGCTAAGAAAAGACAGTACAAGATGGTGTTTGTGTTACCCGATGAACCTTCGCTGTTTCAGTCTGCGCTGGTTAGCGAAATAACGTCCGCGAAATCTCGAGGCACAGCAGATCGCACTGATATCGCGCTCGTTCAGTTTCCTGCGAACGACCCACACACCTTAGTAAAAGCCTTACGAAAATTAAGAAAAAAGAAAATTGATGGAGTTGCCATAATGGCACCGGAAACCCCGCAGGTCCGGGATGCGATCAGTGAACTTAAACAGCATGGGATCGTTGTGGTGGCTCTGGTTTCAGATCAGCCCGACAGTGAAAGCGACTACTTTATCGGAATAAATAATATGGCTGCAGGACGCACGGCCGCAGTTTTGATGGGACGCTTTTTAACTGGCAAATCTGGAAAAGTGATTGTTATGACCAACTCGATGCAATCGCATGACAGTGTGGATCGTCGACTGGGGTTTGACGATGTCATGCTCCGACAGTTTCCCGAGCTTGTCGTTTTACCCACCCTGGAAGGCCACGGTGATATGAAGCGAATAACTCAGTCATTGAGCAATGCGCTGAGTACCCACAGCGATGTACTGGGCATCTATTCACTGAGTTCTGGTAACCGTACCCTTACAGAGTACCTGTCTACGCTGAAACTGAACACCGAATTTGTGGTGATTGTTCACGAGCTGACATCGCACACCAGACAAGCTCTTGAACAAGATGCGGTAGATGCCGTGATCACCCAAAATACCGGTCACATTGTCAGAAGTGCTTTGAGGGTGTTAAAAGCAAAAAGTGACCAGCTCGACATTGATGCTTCACAGGAAAAAATCCGCATCGAGATTGTTTTAAAGGAAAACCTGACGTAGCGCATTGGCAGTTGTTCTTTCATACAAGAAATAATGAAAGATTTACCTATTCCAGCAGCTAAACTCCAATATCCCGACGACTAAAATAGTAGACTGGATTATAACGAATCCAACCTTTTATCTTGGACAGAAAAATGGCCAGCAATACTCCTGAAACAGCTCGAGCAAAACCACCAGAGTTAACGTGGGAAGACCCTTTCCTGCTCGAAGATCAGCTCAGCGAAGAAGAACGAATGATTCGCGACACTGCGCGTGCGTACTGTCAGGAAAAATTGCAATCAAGAGTAACCGAAGCCAACCGTAACGAGATTTTTCATCAGGAAATCATGACAGAGATGGGTGAGCTTGGCTTACTTGGTTCAACCATTCCTGAAGAATTTGGTGGGGTCGACGCCAGCTACGTATCTTATGGATTGGTGGCAAGAGAGGTAGAGCGTGTCGATAGTGGCTATCGCTCGGCCATGTCTGTGCAATCCAGTTTGGTTATGCACCCGATTTTTGCCTACGGCACCGACGAACAGCGCAAGAAATACCTCCCTAAACTAGCCTCTGGAGAATGGATTGGTTGCTTTGGCTTAACCGAACCCGATCATGGGTCCGACCCCAGCGGCATGCTGACACGAGCAAAAAAGGTCGATGGCGGTTATTCGCTTTCAGGGGCAAAAAACTGGATTACCAACTCGCCGCTTGCTGATGTATTTGTTATCTGGGCCAAGTCAGATGAGCACGAAGGAAAGATAAAGGGCTTTGTGTTGGAAAAAGGCATGAAAGGTCTGAGTGCGCCGAAAATTGAAGGCAAGTTCAGCTTAAGAGCATCAACAACCGGCATGATTCACATGGATGATGTTGAGGTTCCTGAAGCAAATCTGTTGCCCAACGTAAAAGGACTTGCAGGACCATTCGGTTGTCTTAATCGTGCGCGATACGGCATCGCCTGGGGCAGTATGGGTGCGGCTGAGTTTTGTTGGCATGCGGCGAGACAATACACCTTAGATAGAAAACAGTTTGGCCGACCTCTGGCTCAGAACCAGTTGATGCAGAAAAAATTGGCTGACATGCAAACGGACATAGCCTTGGGTTTGCAAGGGTGTATTCGTTTGGGGCGCTTATTCGATGAACATAAAGCACCCGCAGAACTTATTTCTCTAATGAAACGTAACAACTGCGGCAAAGCACTCGATATTGCACGTGTTGCCAGGGACATGCATGGGGGAAATGGAGTATCAGACGAGTACGGTGTCATTCGGCATGTGATGAATCTTGAGGCGGTGAATACCTATGAAGGAACCCACGATATACATGCGCTTATTCTGGGTAGAGCGCAAACCGGCCTTCAAGCTTTCTTCTAGTTGAGCACAGTAAGAGTTATCTAGCGTAGAGCTTCTGTAAACATCCATTCCTTGAAGGCAACTACAGCGGCATCGCTGTGTGCGCCTTCGAGACTGACCATGTGATAACCGTGTGTTACTTCCATTGGCAGATCAAACAGCTGCACTAGCTGACCTTTTTCAATATCATTTTTCGATAGCTGATCAAGCGTCAGCACAACACCCTGCCCTTCAATAGCTGCAGTCAGCGCAAGCTGCGCACTGTTGAAGTACAGATTTTTTGAACACATCATGTTTTCCAGCCCGACATTGCTTAACCAGCTTTTCCATTTAGGCCTCCCTTCGTAGGGACTCTCGTCGTGCAGCAACGTGTGATGCTGCAAATCTTTTGGCTCCTTTAACGGTGGTAAGTCGGTTCGATCGAGCAAGCTTGGGCTGCACAGCGTGATTGCATCCACTTCCATAATGCGATCTATGACACAGCCTGGATAGTTCCCGCTACCAAAGCGGATAGCAACATCGATGTTGTGAGCTTTTAACGTGTCTGCGCTTAATGACGGTGCTGTTGCATCAGAATCGATCAGGCTGGCACTGCCGGAAATGCGCAAATCAATATCCGGATGCGCTTCACGAAATCGATGCATACGCGGCATTAACCATTTTGATGCAAAAGAGGGCGACATCCATATATTAATTTCCTGTTTGTCATCTCCACCTTGAATCTGATGCACGGCTTCATGCAGAAGCTGAAACCCATCCTGCATTTTTACCAGCCCGGCCTGCCCTGCATCTGTCAGTGTGAGCCCCCTGTGCAAACGATGAAACAGTTGTACACCCAGTAAATCTTCCAGCACACGAATCTGCTGACTGACCGCAGCTGGCGTCACATGTAACTCTTCTGCCGCCTTGCTGAAACTGCCTTGACGGGCGGCAACGACATAGGCGTGAAGCGCATTAAAAGGAAGCGGACCGGCCATTATGAGCTGCCTTTAGTTTTTCTAATCATGGGTGCAAGAAACTATCGTTTGTTCAAACCACGTGGAGTCTTTATCTTCTTAACCTATTGCTGAACCATGGTTGAACTAACCATATCAGTGTCCAAATAACCATACTCGAATAGGAGTTTGAAATGTTTAAACAATTCGCATCAGTTGCTGCCACTTTCGAAAACTACATGACCCGTCGCGGTCGTGTCGAAGCACACAAAATTCTTGTCGTACAAGATGAAAAGACATTAATAGACATCGGTATTGACCGGCATGAGCTGCTCGGTGGCGTTAAAAACTGGCCGTGGGACGGTTCGGTAACCAAACAGAAAGCTGCCGAAAAAGTCACGGGCCGCACACGTGCTATTCGTGAGCTAAACAGTTATTCCGATCGGGAACTGCACGATATTGGTATCAATCGAGGCATGATTACCGATGCTGTGGATAACGGCCGACCTGGTATCGAACATCTTGCAGAACCAAAGCGTCCGTTTAACGGCGATGATCGTCAAGCCGCGTAATTGCAAATATAAAAGCAAATTACCCGGAGTGTTACGTTGAAATTACCTAAAACATGCAGCGCATTTGCAGTAAGTCAGATGCGCTGCTTTTAACGGAAAGTTACAATCCAACTGGTTCTAGTAGAGGCTCATTACTCCCAAGCGCCTCCTTGCGTTTATCAACATAATCATTGAGCGCTTCTTTAATAGCCGGATCGGTTTCGGGCTCCTGATATTCTTCCAGTGCTGATTGCCATAACTCGGTTGCACGCGTCGTTGCATCTTTTGCACCCGCTAACTGCCAGTTCTCATGATTCTGCCAGTCGCTCAGCATCGGTTCGTAGAAAGCCGTTTTAAAGCGCTGCATAGTATGCTCGCAACCAAAAAAATGGCCACCGGGCCCTACTTCATCCATAGCATCAAGCCCAATTTCATCGAGATCAATTTGAATCGGTTGTAGCATTGCCGACATGTGCTGCAACATTTCACAATCCTGTACCAGTTTTTCAAAGGATGCGACGAGTCCGCCTTCCAACCAACCAGCTGCATGGTAAATAAAATTGCCATGTCCCATGACCGAACTCCATAACGCCATTTGTGTCTCCCAGGTTGCCTGCGAATCCGTGGTATTGGATGCGTTGCATGCGCTGGTGCGATACGGCAAGTTATAACGCCGCGCCAGTTGGCCGCTTGCAATATTTGCCAATGCGTTTTCAGGTGTACCGAACGCTGGTGAGCCTGAACGCATATCGACGTTAGAGGTGAACGCACCATACACAACCGGCACCCCGGGTCGAGTTAACTGCACCAGCGCAATGCCTAACAAGGCTTCCGCATTTTGCTGGACAAGAGCCGCGGCCATGGTAGCCGGTGTCATCGCGCCCATAAGCGTGAATGGTGTAACCACGGTTGGCTGGCCAAGCATTGCCATCTGCATTGCACCATAGGCCATTGAATCATCAAGCTTGCGCGGCGAATTGACATTAATGTTGGTCATCACGGTAGGTTCGTGCTGAAGCTCAGACAAAGTCTTGCCTTTAGCAATCGCACATAGCTCAACCGCGTCACGAGCACGCGCACCACCGATTCCTGTTGCAAGCATGGCTTTGTCGGACAATGTCAGGTTTATGTAAGTTGTATCAAGGTGACGCGAGTTCGCGGGTAAATCTGTCGGAGCCAGCGCCTGATTACCAAAAAAACGAATGACATTAAAATGCTGCCCTAACTTGATCAGGGTTTTATAGTCCTCAATATTGCCGGCACGTCGTCCACGAATACAGTCGTGTACGTTCGGTGGACCGGATACCAAACCGAAATTGATGGCATTGCCGCCGCAAACCAGGGTGTTATCCGGATTTCTTGGCACCAAATTAAAAGTCGATGGGGCCTGAGCGATGGTTTCCATAACCAGATGCCTATCCATCCGTACAATGCCTGCATCGGACACATCAGCGCCAGCATCTCTGAACAGCTGGAGTGCGAGCTCGCCCATGACCTCAATACCCTGCTCTTCAAGTAATTGCATAGAGGCATTGTGTATTTGTTCAATCTGATCTCCGCTCAATGGCTCAAGCGGTCGAAACGGGTTTCGAAGTTGCGTTGCTTGCAACTGAGGTATGGATTTTTTCTCTGGGGCAGCGCGTTTTCGACGACGTTTACGAGGCTTCTCTGTTTTGCTGGTCAAGGCTCTTACCCCACGATGTACTGCGATTAGTCGGCATGCTCAGATGAAGTGTACTCGTCAACGCTCCCCCGAGTTTGTGCAGCGACTGTCTTGTACTTGAATTAATGCCGATTTTTAGGACTGTTGTAACGTTCGAGAAACTGCCGGTTTTTAACGTGCGGCAACGTCGAGTGTTCAGCGCACTGAGCAATTGTTGAGCCTCATAGTGGTGCAAGCCAAGCGCATATTCTCAAAATTAATTCAATTATTTCAACATGTTACCGTATGTTTTACATCAATTCCAACTTCGCACATGATTTGTTCTGTGTTAGCATGAACTCAGCTATTGTGACCTTTTGGTGCTCAAACCACCGAATTTCCGCCGGGAGAGTCCAAGAGCACAGCGATTCGAAGCTTAGCGCTTTATTGCGCTTACGTATAATTTAAAGTCGAGCAGCCTATTCAAGAACAATATCAACGGCCACACAATAAACCTGGTGGAGATGCCAAAAAACTTATACGAATCGGCACACTTCCCTCGTCTATTGCAGCCGCGAATTCTTATTGCATAGTCGGTCACCTCGACAACTAAAAATATAGGAGAAGGTATGACACGTTTAAAACGCAATGACCCGACTATGGCCAACCTGAGCCAGTCCGAGCAACGCGAAATGCTGAAGATGGTCAAGCGTGGAATAAATCGTCGCGAATTCATGGGTTGGATGATGGCGGCCGGTGCGTCTGCCAGTTCAGCTGGCCTGCTATTCGGTGGAATGAGTGATGCCGTTGCTGCAACACCGAAAATGGGTGGAAGGCTTGTCATGGCTGCCGACCAGCACGGACCTAATGATACTCTCGACCCAATTCTGTTCACGTCAGCAGCGGACTACTTCCGCGGACGTGCCATTTATGGATCACTAACCCGTCTCACCGACGCCCTTGGCTACGAGCCGGAGCTGGCAGAAGAAGTTCTGTCCAATGATACGGCGACTGAATGGACTTTTAAAATACGCAAAGGCGTTGAATTTCACGACGGCAAAGAGCTCACCGCAGATGATGTGCTCTACACAATGAACCGCCATCTGGGCAAAGATTCTGTTTCGAAAGCGGCCGCTCTGGTTTCAATGGTCGATAGTTGGGAGAAAGTAAATAGCCATGAAGTCAAGGCTGTACTGTCTTCCCCGAACGCAGATTTACCGATCGCGTTAGGCACCTTCCACTTTAAAATTGTTCAAGATGGTGCTACTGATTTCTCCAACCCTGTTGGAACGGGTCCATACAAGGTAAAGGAATTCAAACCAGGGGTTCGTTTTATCGGTTCTCGCTTTGAAAACTACTATGGTGAAGGTGGTTACCTTGATGAACTTGAGCACTATGGTATCGGTGACCCGGTTGCGCGTTTGAATGCGTTCCTGGCCGGTGATGTCGATGCAATGGTTAACCTTCCGCCAAAGGCGATTAGCCAGGTTGAAGCGGCTGATGGAAAAGAGATCTGGGCATTGGAGTCGGGTGCTTACATCAACATAACACCACGTCTGGATGTGGCCAGTTCCAGCAATGTTCATTTGCACAAAGCCATGCAGTACCTGCAAGATCGTCAGCGACTGGTAAAGGGCGTTTACAAAGGGCAGGCATCACTGGGTAACGATCACCCAATTGCGCCAGCCTACTTCGATCACTGCCCCGACATTCCACAGCGTGAACTCGACCCGGAAAAAGCCAAATTCCATTTTGAGAAATCCGGAATTGGATCTGCGGCCATACCAGTTGTTGCGGCTGAAGTTGCACCTGGTGCCGTTGATCAATGCTTGTTTATGCAGCGCGAAGGCAAAAAAATCGGCATGAACTTCGATGTCAAGAAAGTAACCACTGACGGTTACTGGGGTTCTGTGTGGTTGAAAGAGCCTATTTGCGTTGCAGCATGGAACATGCGTCCAACAGCAAACATCATGATGACACTGGCATTCAAAGGCGATGCAGCCTGGAATGAAACACGCTGGAAGAATGACAAGTTTGATGACCTGCTGGTTTCGTCTCGCGGTATTACCGACCCAGCGGAACGTAAGCAAGCGTATTGCGACCTGCAAACCATGATTCATGAAGAGAATGGCATGTCGGTACCGATTCATCGTAACTACGTTGATGCAGCGGCCAGCCATGTTCAGGGTCGAACCAGCGTGCCTTTGAACAACTTTGGTGGTGCAGAAGCACCGGTCACTCTATGGCGTGACAGTTAAACCACTGCTTAGCTAAAAAGACAGCCTGCCTCCAATTTTTGGAGGCAGGTTTTTTTTAATGCTAAATCCACATCCTCGCACCTGGCTGCAGATTTAACTATGTTCCCATTGATAATGAGACGGCTGGCCGTTGGTCTTATCACGGTGCTCGCGGTATCGATCATCATCTTTTTTGGTACTAAAGTTCTGCCGGGTGATGCGGCACAAATCCGCTTGGGACAATCAGCCACACCAGAAAACATAGCGGCCATGCGCGCACGCCTGGGGCTTGATCAACCAATGATCGTCCAGTATTGGACCTGGTTGAAAAATTTTGTCACTGGCAATCTGGGAGTGTCACTCGCAGCCGACGTTCCCATTACAGAATTGATTGGCGATCGGTATAAAAACACCATCATCGTTAGTGGTCTCACTGCACTTATTGGTGTTCCAATCTCGTTAATGCTGGGCATATTGGGTGCCATGTTCCCGGGTAGTCTGTACGATCGGGTATTAACATTCGTATCTGTATCGCTTGTCGCTGCTCCCGAATTCTTTACTGCCACCTTACTTGTACTGCTATTTGTGTTTGCTTTGGACATTGGTAATGCAGTCGTTGTAGGAAGCATAGATGGCAAAGGCATTTGGGAACTTATCAAGCATTTTGCGTTGCCGATTACCACGCTGTGCTTTGTTATCGCGTCACAACTTATTCGAATGAGCCGCGCCGCTGTATTGAATGTGATGAGTTCGCCTTATGTTGAAATGGCCATTTTGAAAGGTGTGCCCAGAAAACGCATCATATTCCGACACGCTTTGCTGAATGCCCTTGGGCCCATCGTTAACGTTGTTGCCTTGAATCTTGCGTACCTTGTCACGGGTGTTATTGTTGTTGAGGTGTACTTCGGTTACCCCGGACTGGCAACCCTAATTGTTCAAGGCGTACAAACACGCGACTTTGTTTTAATTCAGGGATTAGGCATGTTGTTCTGTCTGGTGTACGTCATTCTTATGCTGATTGCCGATATCGCAGCCTTTGCATCAAACCCACGACTGAGGCATCCTAAATGAGCGACCACAACGATCATTACGTTGCCGAGTTCGATGAAGGCGTCAGTTTCGATGAACTGCCAGATGCAGCACCGAGCGATAAATTCAGGTTTTCCTTTACCGGTTGGATTGGCGTAATTGTCGTTACCTTCTGGATATTCGTTGCGGTACTCGGACCCTTCATTGCGCCCTATGGCGAGAATGACTTGCCGTTTCCTGATGCGTATAGTGAATTCCAGAAACCACAGCCGGGTGCATGGCTCGGCACAGATGATTCTGACCGGGATGTTCTTTCACGACTTATGTATGGCGCCGGTCGCACCATGGGTATTTCGTTTCTGGCTACCTGCCTTGCCTATTTTATTGGTGTAGTACTTGGCATAGGCGCAGCGGTGTCATCACCGAAGGTTGATATGGTGGTCAGCAGGATAAACGATGCCTTGCTGAGCTTACCCAGCATTATGCTCGGACTGGTTGTTGTCGCAGCCGTGGGTTCCTCAATACCTGTTCTTATCATTACCGCCGGTGTTATCTATTCAAGCATTATTTTCCGCTTATCCCGCGCGCTGGGTATGGAGATTAAGGTCACCGACTTTGTTGAAGCTGCACAAGCTCGAGGCGAAGGTCGTTGGTGGATTATCACTCGCGAGATCTGGCCGAATGCTCGTATGCCGCTGATCACAGACTTTGGACTAAGGTTAATCTACGTCATTCTTTTCATTTCCAGCCTGAGTTTTCTTGGTCTTGGTGTGCAACCTCCACAGGCTGACTGGGGTTCTATGGTGAGAGAAAATCTTGGTGCCTTGCAGTACGGCGAATCTATATTCGCAGTTATTGCACCCGCGTTGTCTATCGCAACACTAACGGTTGCCATCAATCTGATTGTTGACGATGTTTCCGCGCATAGCGGCGGTCGACTTTCAAACAGGCTATAAGTGTGTCCGAATTAAGCGATTCAAACATGGCGACTAATCAACACACCTCCGACGATATTGTCTTTGAAGCGAAAGATCTGAAAATCAATGCAGTCAGAGATGATCGTAGTGAGCTACCCATCGTTAAGGGAGTCAGCTTCAAAGTCAAACGTGGTGAAGTCGTTGCACTTATCGGTGAATCCGGTTCAGGCAAGACAACTATTTCGTTGTCAGCACTTGGCTATTGCAAGCCGGGTTTAAAATTTGCCGGTGGGCAGGCTCTATTGCTGAGAGAGGATGTGACGAGCAAGTCGGTAGCAGAATTGCGTCCTATACGGGGGGAAAAGGTGGCCTACCTTGCACAAAGCGCAGCGGCCACGTTCAACCCCTCCATTCTCATTAACGAGCAGGTAACCGAAGCACCGGTTTTGCATGGCTCGAAAACGCAGGAAGAAGCCGACAAAAAAGCCTTGGCACTCTACAAGGCACTTGAATTACCAGACCCTGAGAATATTGGTTCGCGATACCCGCACCAGGTATCAGGAGGTCAGCTGCAGCGCCTAATGGCTGCAATGGCACTGTGTGGTGACCCTGACTTGCTTGTGCTGGATGAGCCCACTACTGCGCTTGATGTTACAACCCAAATCGAAGTGCTCAAGGCTTTTAAACACGTTATCAAGGAAGAAGGCGCTGCTGCTATTTACGTTACACACGATTTGGCCGTGGTTGCGCAAATCGCAGACCATATCGTTGTGCTGTACAACGGCGAGGTAAAGGAAGCCGGACCAACCGATGTCATTATTAACAATCCAGTACACCCTTATACAAAGCGCCTGATGGCGGCAATTAAACCCCTGCCAGAAGCCGGACAGGGGGAAACCAGCTCCGATGAACACTTACGCGCAGACGCAGCACTTGAAGTTCGCACGGTCGATGCCGGCTATGGGCGGGTAAGAAACGGTAAACCGGCAGTGCAGGTTTTACGTGATGTGAACGTGGCAATACAACGCGGAAAAACCGTTGGTGTCATTGGCGAGTCAGGATGTGGTAAATCAACTCTTGCACGTGTGATGGCTGGCCTGCTTCCACCATCAGCCGGTGATGTTTTGCTTGATGGAGATGTCCTCCCCGCCTCTATTCGCGCGCGATCGGTTGATCAGTTGCGCAAAGTGCAGTTTGTGTATCAAATGGCCGATACCGCACTGAATCCGCGTCAACGCATTAAAGATATTCTGGGCAGACCCGTTGAATTTTACGGTATCGCTAAAGGTCGTGACATTAAAAAGCGTGTGGACGAACTGTTGGAACTTGTTGAGCTGCCCTTGCAGTTTGCGGAGCGGTATCCGCATGAACTATCAGGCGGGCAAAAACAGCGCGTTAACCTGGCAAGAGCACTGGCTGCCAACCCGGAAGTAGTACTGTGTGACGAAGTTACCTCAGCGCTGGATACTATTGTTGGTGCCAACGTTCTGGAATTATTAAAACGATTAAGGCGCGAGCTAGGTGTATCGTTTGTTTTTATCAGTCACGATTTATCCACCGTGGCTTCTTTTGCAGACGAGGTGGTTGTATTGTACGCGGGACGCGTTGCAGAGCAAGGCCCAACAGATCGCGTGCTTGCACCGCCGTATCATCCTTATACACGCCTGTTAATTTCCAGCGTTCCCGAAACACGCATTGGCTGGCTTGAAGAGTCGGCGCAATCGAAGGAAGCACTTAGTGCGGCGCAGGTTGAAGTTAAACTGACAGACAAAGGTTGCCCATTCCATAATCGGTGTCCCATGGCAATTGAAGGCACTTGCGCGGAAATCGATCCGCCTAGAAGGATTGGAAAAAATGGTCATGTGATCGAGTGTCACCTTGAGTTTGATGGCTTATCATAGTCACGAACCGTCGCATAGGAAGAACATGCTCGAAAACATAGTTAATATGGAAAAAAATCCGATCGGTGAAGAGAAATTCCAGTCTGATTGTAAAGCCGCGTTGGACAAATCCGGGGTTCTGTTACTGCCGGATTTCTTGAATGCTGATTCACTAACATCAATTGCTAATGATGGCAGGAAAAACCAGCATCTTGCGTATTACACATCAAGCGAACACAATGTCTATCTGGCTCCGAGTGACAATACATTCGTTAGTGATCACGCACGCAACCGGGCAGTGATTTCATCCAAGGGATGTATTACAACGGATCAAATCCCGACAGACTCAGTACTGCATGATTTATACAACAGCAAATCTTTTAAAGATTTTCTATGCGCTGTTCTTGATGAAGTAAACCTATACGAGTACGCTGATCCACTGTCTTCAATCAACCTGCATTATGCATCTGAAGGTCAAGAGCTTGGATGGCATTTTGACAATTCATCATTCGCTATTACCCTGCTAATACAAAAACCGGAAGCTGGCGGTAAGTTTGAGTATCGAAAGAATGCCAGGAACGCAGATCTTAATGATATGAACTACGAACTGGTAAGCCGTGTTCTGGATAATGAGGAACCGGTAGAAACTTTGAATATGAACGCAGGTGATCTGGTTTTATTCCGCGGTCGAAACTCAATGCACAGAGTAACTCCAACAGTTGGAAGTACCACGCGCATGCTGGTTGTTCTGGCGTATAACACCGAAGCGGGGGTATCGTTGTCAGAATCAGCGAGGCAAACATTTTACGGGCGGTTGGAATAAGTTGGTCGATACTGCTAAGTGCTGAGCATCATAACCAAACCCACATTATCATTGGAACAGCGGTTAGCACTATTACAAAGTCCAGTGGTAAACCCACGCGCCAGTAGTCACCAAAGCTGTATCCACCGGGCCCCATAACAAGCGTGTTGGATTGATGGCCTATGGGGGTCAGGTAGGGCGAGGCTGCACCGATAGCCACCGCCATTAAAAACGCGTCAGCTGAGTAACCAAGGTTGATAGCGATGGTATACGCGATGGGTGCCATAAGCACCGCCGTTGGCGTGTTGTGAACAAGATCTGACAACAACATAGAGCACACCATGATAATGGTGAGTAGCGCCCACACTGGCGCACCCTCGGTTCCGCTAACAATGGCTGCCGAAATCAGTGACGTGGCACCGGTGCTTTGCAAGGCTTCCCCAACAGGTAAGAGAAAGCCAAGCAACACGATGACCGGCCATTCGATGCTGTTGTAAGCCTCTTGAAGAGACACCAGTCTCAAAAGCACAAGCACACCGACAACACTGGTGAAGGCGATTTGAACCGGTACAAGCCCAAAAGCTGCCGCCAATATACCCAGAAAGAAAATACCTGGTGTAATAAGAGCACCGCGGCGTGGGGTAATTTCGAACCCGCGGTTTTTTATGGCCAGACAACCCAGATTCTTGCAAGCCAACTTTAATGACTCCTTTTCACCCTGCAGCAGCAACACATCCCCTGTTTTAAATCGCAGGTGTTTTAAGCGAGCTCTACCTGCCCGCCCTTCTCGTGCAAGCGCAAGCAGATTCACACCATAGCGTTCATGTATACGAGCCTGGCGCATAGCGGTGCCTTCCACCACACTGTTGGGCATAACTACCGCTTCTATAACGCGCACATCTGGTGAGCGGAGCCATTCTGTGCTGACATCCTTCGCACCTGCTTCAAGTAACTCCGGATTTTCCAGCAGAGGTTGTAAGGATTCACTATCGCCCTCAACAATCAGCGTGTCTCCGGCTCGCAGTTGCTCGTGTATTGACGGTGCAAGACGTCTCTTTGCATCACGAAATATCGCTAATACTGAAATTTCGCTCTCATACTGTTTCTCTAGCTCACCCACAGTAGTGCCGATCATGGCTGAAGATTCAGGAATTCGACACTCTAAACTGTAACGGGCAAACTGATGATGAGCCTGGGTTCCCTCTTCTCCTTGTGTTTTTGCCTGTGGCAACAATCGCCAGCCAATCAATATCAGAAAGATCAACCCAGCAAGCGCTGTGACTAATCCTACCGGCGTAAAGTCGAACATTGAAAAAGGCTCGCCCACGTTGTCGGCACGAAAGGTAGCAATAATGATGTTCGGCGGCGTACCAATGAGTGTAATCAAACCACCCAGTAAACTTGCAAATGATAGAGGCATTAATATGGTTGACGCGCTGCGTTTTGACTTGCGTGCATCACGCAGAGTTACCGGCAGCATCAAGGCAAGCGCGCCGATGTTGTTCATAAACGCTGACAATACTGCGGTGATACCTGCATTGGCGGCAATTTGACCGGTGACATTCTGGCGTGTGTACGCAAGATAGCGTAAAAACAATTCCACAATGCCTGAAGACTGCAACGCCTGGCTGATCACAAGAACACTGGCAACGGTTATGACCGCCGGATGGGAAAACCCCTCGAACGCATGTTCAAATGGAACAATTCCGCTATAGACGCAAGCCATTAATGCAAGGCCTGCGACTACATCGTATCGCCAGCGGTTCCATATGAACAACAACATGGTTGCGCATAGAATAACTATCAGTATGGTCTGATTTGCATCCACCGGAATACTGCCATTTTGCTCACAGACCTTACGTCTTGCACTATTGAGTCTTGAAGAGTCTATTCTACGGCATTATTAACTTCTAGGTCCAAAACAACTATTGTGTTGCTAGATATCAGATGTCATTCACATACCAGCTGACGGGTTATCGAGCAGATCCGTCAAAGCATCCGGTGACATACTAGTTGTTTCAATAATGCTGAGAAGCGACGGAGGCGAAACGCTGTAATCGAATTGTTGTAACGAAGTATCGGTGATTGCGTAAAGAATACCGTTGTAGGCAATAACATCATTGCAATTCACCTGCGCGACCGAGTCGACGAAACTCGGATTGGCTGGTTCTCTAATGTCAAACTGTTTCAAGCCCGCTACACCATCGCAAACGAATAACCGCTGATCAACCACACTCAGCCCTTCTGGTGATTGCATGGCTATGGTTTTTTCCAGGCGCGGGTTGGTAACATCGGAAATATTGATTACGTTCATTTGATCATCAACTGAATTGAACGCTGTTGGATCGTTTTTCAACGTAACGTATGCATAGTCAGCGGACGCAACGACAGGGTCGATCGCCGTTGCATGTCGGAAGTCTCCAACCGGAGTCGGTGATGCCGGATTACTGTTATCCAGTATATGCACACCATCAGCAGCTCCTACAAGAAGATAGTTTTCATAGGGATATAAGGTCTGAATATTCCAGTCAACAGTAACCTTAACCCATGGGTTTGGTGAACTTGGTATTGTGATATCAAATAACTGAATCTTGTCTTCTGCTATCGCATAAAGGTAATCGCCAACGATAATCATGCGTGCGGTAGATCCGGCAATACCAGTTGCGCCATCGGACGTTCCCGAGACGCTACCAGAACTCCCATCGCTACTGGATTGTGATTCACAGCCCGATACTAATATTGCGGCGCAGGTTAGTATCAGCGCCAAAAAGCGCATTGCAAGGCTTCGGGTTTTGTTAGTAATCAATTCCATGATATTGCCTCTATTGATATCCGACAATGACGCCAATCGAACTGTCAATTGTTCCGCTGAGCCTGATATTTCCAGGAATATTCTGACGCGAGTTATAAGGGAATATGGATTCTTGCCGAGCTATTTCAGTGATATTCTCAATATTGCTCAAATCCAGTGTGACCAGGTCGACATAGCTATCAGCATAAAGGTTGTCGTCGCGTATGCTTATTTCGGTATTACCCGGAATTTCAATAAAACCAATGCGCTCAGGAGTAGCTGGAAATCGGTTATCAATTATGTGTATTCCCTTATTGCGTTCATTGATAAACAACATGCTGTTGTACAGGTAAATACGACTAACCGATTCGAGCTCTCGCGGTCCACTCATTCGTACAGCATTGCGTAGCTCTGTATAAGTAATATAGACCGGACGTGCGTACGTAACTTGTGACACACAAATATCATTCTCATCATATTCAAGGCAGTCACTTCGATTGACAGGATCATAGGCTGATGTTGCGGTAGCCATTGTTGCCGATGCGATGACAAGGGCGCTGAACTTCCATTTTTCCGTTCTGTTGTATCTGTGTTTCGACAAGTCAAAACTGATTACGCCGTGACCGGTGTGAAGCGCAAGCCCGAGTGCTATCAATGCACCACAAGAACCGGCAAACACATCAAGACTACTGTAGGTACCCAGAGTTACTTCGTGAAGTAAGCCAATCGACCAAATCGTGAAGATCGCAGCACTGGCTTTGACCCGATGCAATCTGAAAATGGCGATGGCCATCATCCCGAAACTCAAAGCGAATGCAAAACTGGGGTAGCTGCCTCGACTTAAATCATGAATGGCTAATAAGCGCTCATTGTTAGTTTCCAGAAGGTACCCGGGCCAAGGCAAATGAAAGCGCCAAAAAAAGTAGTAAGCAAGCGCGCTGCAAAAAACAGCTACCCCGCATAGCAGGTATAAGCGCTGCATGCGGGAAATTCGTTGCCGGTTCAATTCCATGTGATTGCTCCTTTGCGCTGATGCATTAATACTAGCACCGGCAAATTGGTTGTGTGTAACCGCATGTAGTATCGAAAACGTGAGAATCAGGTAATGAAGATTCAGTCAATCGACCTGCAAAGACAGGGCTCTCAGGCGTCGCTCGCTTGAAAATGTGACGCGCCTGACCTGATTGGTCGTGCAGGTCGTCGCACAGCAGAACGATTATGCCGCAGAGGCGCTGCCATCTAACAACCAGAACACGATCAGGGCGCTATAGTTGGCGCGGCGTCGGGCGATTTTTGATGCTTAACCGGTATTTTGACTTCAGTGCCCGATTCGTGGGGCTAATATCGATTAAAGCATTCTATAATCTGCAATTGCGGCGCTTGTTTTACACATCTCTACCCTATTAATGAAGAGTAAGAATTCAACCATGGCCAGTTTCCCCAGCAAAGCGAAAGTCGTCATCATTGGGCAAGGCGGTATAGTCGGCGCATCTGTTGTGCACCACCTCATCGAACGTGGATGGGATGATATTGTCGGCATTGACAAATCAGCCATTCCAACCGACATCGGCTCCACAGCGCATGCATCAGATTTTTGCTATGCAACAGCCCATGACCACATGACGTGCTACACCACCATGTACAGCATCGACTTCTACGAGAAGATGGGACGCTATGCGAAAGTTGGTGGCCTGGAAGTCGCACGCAATGGCGACGATGATCGTATGGCGGAACTCAAACGCAAAGTGGCCTCTGGCAAAGCGTTCGGCACCAACGCGCATATGATCAGCGCCGCTGAAGCGAAAGAAAAAATGCCTCTTCTGGAAGAAGATCAAATACAGGGAGCACTCTGGGATCCGGATGCCGGACTCGTCACGCCCCGATCACAAGTCGTCGCCGGTGAACTGGTAGAGCAAAGTGAAAAAACCGGCAAGCTTAGAACGTTTGCCAATACATCTGCCACCGGGTTGAAAATTGAAAATGGCAAGCTGGTTGGTGTAGAAACCACACGCGGTTATATTGAAGCCGATCATGTGGTTGTATGCGCAGGCCTTTGGGGTCGGCTCATTGCTGAAATGGCTGGAGAAGATCTGCCAGTCATGCCGGTTGATCACCCGTTGTTATGGTTCGGCCCGTACAAAGAGTTTGAAGGAACAGGCAAAGATATCGGCTATCCGCTACTAAGAGATCAAGGCAATTCGGCATACCTTCGCGACACCGGCGATCCAACCACTCCTGAAGGCGGCATGATCGAGTGGGGATACTATGAAGAAAAAGACCCACGTATGTGTCATCCACGAGACCTTCTCGAAAAAGAGGAAGCGCGGCTTTCCCCTTCACAACGAGATCTTGAAATGGAACAGATCATGGAACCGCTTGAGCGTGCTATGGAACTCACGCCCATTTTGGGTGAGCTGGGCTTCGATGAAAAACGATCATTTAATGGATTGCTTCAGGTCACAGCAGATGGCGGACCGTCTATCGGCGAATCTGCAAAAGTCCGTGGACTTTGGTACGCAGTTTCTGTGTGGGTTAAAGATGGTCCAGGCACCGGTAAAGTTATCGCAGACTGGATGACCGACGGGTATACCGAGCTTGATCATAGCGGTATTGATGTCGCTCGTTATTATCCGTTCCAGCAGGAAGAACAGTATATTCACGATCGCTGTTACGAAACTGCGTTCAAGATATACAACCCTGCAGTACACAATCGCGAACCTTATACAAAAGGTCGTGGTTTGCGTCGCAGTCCTTTCTACGAGCGCGAGCAAGCGCTGGGTGGTTATTTTATGGAGGCTGCCGGTTGGGAACGCGCACATGGTTACGCCAGTAACGAACATTTACTTGAAAAATTTAGCGATAAGGTTCCGGTACGTGAAGCTGAGTGGGACAACCGTCACTTTTGGCGCGTCTCCAACGCAGAGCATCTTCAAATGTCAGAAGACGTTGGTATGATTAACTTGTCGCACTTTGCCATTATTGATGTCATGGGTAAAGATGCCGAGGCGTTAATGGAATATGTCAGCGTTGCAAAGGTCGGCGGTGACACACCGGTTGGCAAAGGTATCTACACCCATTTTCTTGATCAAAATGGCGGCGTACGTGCCGATTTAACCATCGTTCGTCTTGCAGAAGATCACTATCGTGTCATGGATGGTGGTGATTCGGGAGCGCGCGACAAAGTATGGTTGGAGCGCATGAAAGACGACAAGGGTTTTAGCGATGTCAGCATAAAGGATAGAACCACGGATTTTGCCTGTATTGGCTTATGGGGACCTAACGCTCGAACGACACTTGAAAAAATTGTCGAAAAACCCGATGAACTTAGCCACGAGAATTTTCCATTTGTAGCGGTTCGAAACATTAATATAAGAGGCATAAATGTTTCAGCGTTTCGAATTTCCTATGTTGGTGAACAAGGATGGGAGTTGCATTTTAAGTATGAAGATGGACTAACCGTATGGGATGCGCTTGCCGAACTGGGTGTCACACCAGTTGGTGTGGAGACTTACGCTAACAGTCGGCGATTGGAGAAGAGTTTGCGCCTGCAGAATGCAGACTTACTTACCAATTACAACTTATACGAGGCAGATCTTGCGCGGCCTAAAATCAAAGCCGCGGATTTCCATGGTAAATCTGCACATGTGGCATTTAGCAAAAAAGATAATCAAGAAGCCTATCTTTGTACAATGACCATGAACAGCAATGTTGACTCGGCTGGTGTGGCACGCTATCCGGTCGGTACCAGCCCGATCATGGATGTCGATACAGGAGAATCGCTTATTGATTCACTGGGCAGGCGCTCATATACCACCAGCATTGTTTACGGACCAACAATAGGCAAAAACATTGCTCTAGGGTATTTGCCCCTGGACTATTGCAAGGAGGGGCAACAACTGGCTATTGAATACTTCGGTGAACGGTACACCGTGACGGTTGAGTCAATCGGATACAAGCCTTTGTACGATCCTGAGAACCTGAAACCGAAATCATAAAATCAGTACATAGAGTGTCAGGCTGTTGAATCCTCATTCAACAGCCTTTCCAGATGCCAAATTTTCGAAACTATCTTCCAGCCGTTCTCGGTTTTTACAAAACCAAGGTGGTCAACAAAAACATTGTCATGTGCGCGCAGCCGGACTTTTACGGTTGCGCTTATGGGTGACAACCAGTCGATTAGTAATATTTCGTCTTCGCGCGCCTGATTCTTGCTCGCAGGTGATTCTCGCCCGCCAACGTCTTTGCTGAAACTATCAATGGGTTCAACGAAAAGTTTTCCCTCATCGGCATCAAACAAGCTTGCGCTTTGATCAAATACAAAATTCAGTTTCTGCGTATCGCAAAAATACAAAGCATCGAAATAGACCTGCACAGCTTCAAGCAAAGAGGCATGCATGTCATTGGGACTTGGGATGGTACTCATTGGTGTTTATGAAAACCCGGTTAAATCAGGAAAAGAAGGCCAGACACAACGTCTGTTCCTCAGATTTTGTGCAAGAATAACGCAACGAAATTGGTGTACAACGAAGTAGAACCTGACATTAAACCTGAAGATGCCAAAACTAAAAACAACAAAGTTGAAGAATCAGCTCTTGATTTTGGCCACCTTGACGTTGTTTTTGACGACTTGGTTCTCAGGTGCATCGAAACGCTGATAGTTTGAAATCTTGGGCTTTGGCCGTCTACCACAACCAGTCGGGTCAGCAGATTCACCGGTATCACTATCTGAGCCGGGCGCCTGGGCGTTCTTCTCCATGCCTTCATTTCTATCGCAGTCGTCGGCATATACGGTTTGGGTTGAACTGATTAGCGCTCCACCGGCAACAAACGCTGCACCTCGCCGAATGAACCGCCTGCGACTGGAGCGGTCGCGAACAACAACTGATTCCTGCTCTAAATCACTCATCTGGTTGATTTTCCGACGTTTATTAGTTAACGCTACCAACACAGCAGCGCAATGTCAAATGACGGTTTATTTCAGACGCACAGGGGACCTCTCTCCAGGGCTATGGCACACCGACAATACCAATAAGCCGTAATCTTTGGGCCAGCGCCAATTGCTGCTCAAGCTCAAGATCAGGTATATCCCGGAGCACCACCTTATCGCGCTGCAGAAGCCAATGCACGGCAGAAGAAAGTGGCTCTTTGAACTCAGTAATTTGCCCGAAACTATGCAAAGTGAGTTGAGCTCCTTCACTATGTACGTTTAATACACTTCCATGGTTAATGATCAACACACTGTCTGCTATTAGCTCCGTTGTTGCCGAGGCACTCAGTGCACCCTGACAATCCATTGTTGTGTCGAGAACAAATTCGTCTCGCAATCGCTCAAGAGCTTCGGTGAATGCAGATTCAGTTAATTGATCTTGTATCACTTCTTTTATCAGACGTATGGTGTTCGTCGGGTGTTCATTTTGCAACCAAAGAGGCTGTGATATCGCTCGCCGCAATCGCGGATCCGATTCCTGCGCTATCTGCATGACCTCCTCTACCAATGTGTGTAACAACACGGGATAAACACCCACTGTGACATGCAACGATGGCTCTTCGTTATCCGCTACAGCATCATGGACGAAACCGCGCGGAATATACAAGGTATCACCAGCACCGAGTTGAATCTCTTCGGTTTTCTCACCAATGGCATGAACGTCACGGTTGAATCTGTTCGCGCTGATAGGAAAGCGCGTAACGGAAGAATAAAAATTAAATGTCTTTCGTCCTGACACCTGCAGTATGAAAACATCGTGGGTATCAAAGTGAGGGTTAAAACCTTGATTACCAGCGGGAGAAAGGTAGACGTTAGTCTGACAGCGCATCATCAAACTTTTTTCAATCTTTCGACAAAGGGCCATCAAATTTGCATTCAACCGATGTGCAAACGAAACTACGATGGTACTGCCTGCGTAGTATCGTTCGATAATTCGGTTACTGACAATACGGCCATTTTCATCTGTGTATTCTTCAGGCGCAATAGCATTGCCCGCATGACTGAGTTGCACTGTTGGAAAGTTGATCTGATGCGTGGACAGCAGCAATTCGATGTCTTCGATGGATATAAGATGTTCAAAAGGATTGGCACTTTCTCTGCCAATATGCAACGGTTTTTGTTCCCAATAATCTGCGAAAAAATCTTCCAGACTGACCGGCGCTAACACCCCGCCAACGGATTGCTCTACGCTCGAATCATGTTGAAACATAAAAGACCATTTGCTGTTCGATTTCTCTGGATTGTAACTCAATCATCCTTCTGTATAGGTATGCAGGCACGCACAGCGCAATTCGCTCACACAAAAAGCGCTTAATGTATGCATTTCTGGCCTCAACAGCGACAATCGTTGTAATATTAACAAAGCAAATATTTAAGGAATTCATAATGAAATACGCTTTCAACCGTAGGTCCACCATAAAGCTGCTTGCGAGCACCGTGCTGTTATCCGGTATTGCAACTTCTGGTTCCGTGACAGCAAATGAGGTTGATGAAGCAGCTGCTGCCTGTGTCGAGGCAGCTCGATTAATCAAGGAAGAGGATGATCTGGAAGGTGCAATTGAAGAAGCATCATGGTGCCTGACCGGCTTAAAGCAATTACAAGAAGAAATCAAACTCTCCCTGCTACCCGATGAGCTCAACGGATTTACCGGAGGGGAGATTGACAATCAGAATGTCATGGGTATGTCGATTGTTGAACGCAAATACACGCGCGATTCAGATTCTCTGACAATCTCTATGACGACAACCGGCAGTGCAGGTGCTGCAGGTGGTTTGGGTGCGCTGGCCGAGTTGGGTAAGCTCTTCGGTTCCATTGAAAGCGCAGGAGCGACGGCTGGCGGTGGTAAGAAAGTTCGTATTCAGAAACGTACTGCAATCGTTGTTGATGAAGGTGGCAACGGCGTTGTTACCGTGCAGCTAAAAAGTGGTGGATCTTTGAAAGCAGAATCCAGCGATTTGAACTCCGACGAACTTGTCGAGTTTATGCGTGCATTTCCGGTGGCTGATATTGACGATGCGATGGATAAATGATTTCGCAGTAGTTGGCATGCCGTTAGCAATCACAGAGGCTGATACAAGCCTAAGCTTGCAGCTTCTGTGATTGACGTTACACCAGGCATGCCGAGCTAATTATTTCGGCGCGAATAAATAGCCCGCTTTGCTGTTTAATTACGCAAAGTGCTCTTAGAAATTTTTACGCATTGCCGGAAGCCTGCCTCAAAATTTACGTCACCACAGTTATAGCTAATCTCGAATATAACAACTACAAGCTATCGGTGAAGCTCCGCACCAACAATATCCTCAATAACTCTGGTAACCACCCAGTTATCTCCTTCAGGGTGTTTCGTTTTTCCGGCATGAAATAGTTGCATGGCCGCCGCCGCGGTATGCATTGGCACACCTAAATCCTGGGCTAAAGCCAGCGAGATCGTCAGATCTTTATGCATGGTTGAAATATGACTGCCAGTACCTTCGAATTTTCTATCAATGATATTCTCCAAAGACGTATTAGTGATCACACTGCCTGCGCTGGATGTCGAAAATACGTTATACAGAACTTCCCCGCTAACTCCTGCCTTTGCAGCTAAAGCGGCAGCCTCGAACGTTGCTGAAAATATTGAGCCGATTAACGATTGCAAACACGCTTTGACGGTTTGGCCTGCTCCTGGCTCTGTACCTACATGATGAATATTCGCTGAGACCGCTTCCAGTGCAGGCCGAAATTCATCCAGAACCGTTTGTTGGGCAGATGTCATTAGGGTCAGAGTGCCATTCTGTGCACCGGGAAACCCACCGGACACCGGGCTGTCGATAAGATGAATACCGGTATCCTTCAACGCACTACCCAGTGCCTGAGCTTCGGCTGGCTTTATCGTGGCGCTTAGCACGATAGCTGCACCTTGCCGTAACGTCGAGACGAGTCCTGATTCACCGAACACTACGTCGTTCACTTCATCACCGTTCATGACCATAATAAAAACAACGTCGGCTTCACGGCCGACCTCTGCCGCACTGCCAGCAGGTTTTCCACCCATCTCGACAAACGCTTCCATGCGCTTGTCCAACAGATCTATACCAGTGGTTTGAAATCCGTTTTTTATCAGATTTTTGGCAAGCCCACTGCCCATATCTCCAATGCCAATGACGCCAGCACGCATGTTCCTTACTCCTGCTTGTTTATATTGTGACTACACGACGAAAGTCGATCACCACTATTAGTTTTCTGATTCTAACCATTGAAATAGAAAGCTACCTTCGGTTGCAGGTGTAGCTGGAGCAACTGAGGGGGATGACATTAATATCGCTACTCATACGGCTAGCCCGATTCCAATGTACGGTTTGGAAGGACACTTTGAGGCAATGCACTATAGCAACTCGATTGTGCCAAAACCTCATGCTGGCAAAAATTAGATCGATTGTCAAAAATACCAGTGTCGTATACATTAAGTGAACAGCAAACGATTGTTTTGCTCAGGTATACCATCGCTGTTACCAGCAAACTCGCAAGCTTCGGCTGGTACTGCTTCAATCAATTTCACTGGCACCAGTACAACTGGTATGTTGTCACCACCGTCTTCTGACAATGCATTAAATTAGATGAGATGTTCATCTGGAATTTTCTGCATCATAACTTTGCGTTCGTATACCAAAATACTAAGTTCGAACTTTTATGCCCTTCTTTCTGATTCTGCCAGCGAGACATTTAAGTAACGAGTAGCGTAATCATCTTGTTTTTTATAAATTGCCAAACAGTGTGTTCACTTATGTGTTGATGCTATTGATGATCGTCGTTAGTAGCAGCACAACGATTCAATTTCTATTGCCGAAGGTCTACGGTAAAAAAATATTCTCGTCCACTAAAACTCACAACCATCGCAGTGTTTTACCGGATTTTTACGGGTTAGTTTAATCAAATATGTAGCAATTAAAATGCTATGACAAATCGATTTTGTCTATTGCAGATGCGTTACGGTTTCTGTTGTAATGCCTTGCCGTTCAAACAAAGAGGTGCTCATGAAAGTAAATCCCGCATTAACTGATCTGCCAATCGAAACCGCTGACAGTGGTTTTTATAAAGGTTTTAGTAAAATAGTCGCGATTACATCCAAGTTGCTTATAGCTGGTTTAGTGGTTTGGGCGTTAGCCTTTCCTGAACAATCCGGAGCGGTACTCAATGGTATAAACAAGTTTATTCTCGCATCATTTGCGGCTTGGTACATATGGGCGGTTGCATTTTTTGTCATTGTCTGTATTGGTCTTTCTATTTGGCCTACTGCAGGTCGACTCAAACTCGGTCGAGCAGAAGACAAACCAGAGTTTTCAAACTTCTCCTGGTTCTCAATGATGTTCGGTGCTGGTATCGGGGTTGGAATGCTTACCTGGGCTGTGGCAGAACCTGTATATCACTTCAATTCTAATCCAGAGGTCATCAAAGGAATTACACAAGGGGCCACAGAAGGAAACATTCGCAGTGCATACAAATGGTCATTCCTTCATTGGGGACTGGGTGCGTGGGCTTGTTATGCTATTGCCGGTCTTTCTCTTGGGTATTTCAGTTATCGACGAGGCCTGCCACTGACAATGCGCTCCTCGTTAACACCTTTGTTTGGCTCTAAACTATCGGGCTCTTTGGGCCATATTGTCGATATTGTGGCAGTAGTGGCAACTATTCTGGGTGTTGCTCAAACATTGGGGTTCGGCGTTGAACAGTTTGTATCAGGTTTATCGCGTATCGGTATTGGTGGCCTGACTAATGAAGAAGGCACAGCTAACAGCATGGGAATAATCGTCGCCATCATTATCATAATGTCGGCTTCAACACTTTCGGCTTTATCTGGCGTTGGTAAGGGTATTAAATGGCTTTCTAACATCAATATGGTTTTAAGCATTACGTTACTCCTGTTTTTCCTTTTATTCGGGTCAACTTTCTTCGGTCTTCAAGCGCTTTTCGTTGGCATTTGGGATTATCTGATTGCGTTACCGCAAATGAGTTTTACAGTGTGGAGAGGCGATGGAGCAGCCGAAAGTGTGGCAACTAAACTTGAAGGCTGGCAGGGTGGATGGTCAGTATTTTATTGGGCCTGGTGGATAGCATTTGCACCGTTTGTCGGTTTGTTTCTGGCTCGAATCTCAAAAGGGCGCACCATCAGAGAATTTGTTTTGGGCGCTATGATTGTTCCGTCACTCATGTGCTTCGTCTGGTTTACCTGGGCAGGTGGGACAGCAATCGATCTCGAGCTTACCGGTGGTGCAGATGGCGTAATAATGAACGCACCAGACGGTGACAAGATTTTCGCCATGACCAATTTTATGCTCGCACCCATTTCCGAATTACTCTCTTGGTTAATGGCGGTAATGATTGTTGTACTGCTTATGACCTACCTGGTTACGACGGCAGACTCTGCGGTATTGATTGTAAACACAATAAATGCTGCTGGTGACGAAGGCCCAAAGGCTCGTCCCCATATTCTTTTCTGGGGTGTTGCGCTGGGAGCGGTTGTTGCGGCGTTATTGTTGGTAGGTGGGCTAACAGCCATTAAAACGGCAATGGTTATTGGAGCACTGCCATTTTCACTGGTTATGCTATTGCAGTGTATCGCACTGATCAAAGCTATCTTCAATGACGGCAGACGTGAGTCTGCTGGTCTGGCAACTACTGTGAATTAAACTTAGTTTTCACTCTGAAGAAATACAGGGGCTTTCAATCGGAAAGCCCTGTAATTCAATTGACTCACGAAACTTCATCTACCAACTGGAACAATGGCTGATCAGAGTCGAGTGCACTTCATTGCTCCAATAATCGTACTGCATTTTCAAGCTCGGACATCACATCCAGATGGTATTGATTCTGTTGTAACTTTCGATTCACCGGTGCGTTTACAAATTGATACGCATCAGCAAGTTTGTGATCGCTCGCTTCCAGGTCTGAAATTGACTCGCCATTTAATGTACTGCCATCAGCGATTAATACAGCACCTCTTGAAATAGAGATGGTTGCAGGATTTTCAGGAAATTCTGCACCGTCAAGACCACACTCTCCACCAGAAAAACAAAGCTGAGCAGTACCCGCGCCTTCATACTGACTCTCCATGGTTAGTAAATAAAAGGTTATGGTATTGATGAAACTTGTTGCACACGAAAAATCTGCAAACGAAAACCTGACCTCAGCACAAATGACAGGGTTTCTGCCAATCATACCGTTGACTGACCTGCCTCCTGCAACTGGCTCACCTTCAGAAGCAGCTGTAAACACAACAGAATCTGTTGATACGTCCCCGTTTGATAAGGTTTCTGTCAGCGTTACACACCCAAACAGATTTTCTATGCTAGTGCGCTCGGGTTCGGTAGCAGGGTCCGATTCCATGGCGCTGCCACAGTTACGTAGCACTGCACTACCAGCGTTACTACTGACACCGCTATCATCTTCGTCTGACGAGCTTCCCGCTCCGCAAGCAGTCAGTATCACCAGTGTCAAACAGCTGTTCAATATCAAAATAAAGGACTTCATACATTCTCCGATTTGAATCAGCACCACAGAATTGGTACCTCGAGTACTCGCATATTAAGTCGACCGGCACTAGTCTGGTTGCAAAACACGTCGTAAAAGGTAAAAACTGACAATGCCGCGTTAGGCGACGTCGCAAAAATAACGTGATCGAACCGTCAATTCACTGTATACCGCACAGAATCCAATTCGCACAAAAGCTACTGGCTGAACAAACATTTAAAGAATTGGTTTGGCACCCATTAGCGGCTTACAGAAAGCACTTAGCGAGGCAACAGAGGCGGGGCAAGACAAAAGATGCCAGAACCGGCATCTTTTGTCAGTAGAGTAGCCTTGGCAGCTACTTGGATGATCAGACGATTGCTTTCATGCCAGTCATATGACCGCGTAACCGTGAACCGACTTGCTCGATTGAATGGTTTCGAATTGCATCATTGATTTGAACGAGCTGACTGTTATCTACACTCATATCATTGACTTTAAGCCCTTCGCCAATTACATCAGCCTTGATCGAAGGCATAAATTCTTTTTCAAGCAATGGCCGCGCAGCCTGATCAAACAAATAACAACCGTATTCTGCCGTGTCTGAAATTACTACGTTCATTTCATACAACTTACGACGCGCAATCAGATTCGCAATAAGAGGAGTTTCATGCAGAGATTCATAGTAGGCAGAGTCCGCGATGATTCCGGCATCAACCATGGTTTCGAACGCCAGTTCTACACCTGCTCGAATCATGGCAACCATTAAGATGCCATGATCAAAGTATTCCTGTTCCGGGATATCTTCAGTAGATATCGTTTGCTTTTCGAAAGCAGTTTCTGCTGTTTCGGCACGCCACTTCAGCAGGTTCTCATCATCATTCGCCCAGTCAGCCATCATCGTGCTGGAGAAATGGCCTGACATGATGTCATCCTGGTGTTTTTGAAACAGTGGTCGCAATATGTCTTTCATTTGTTCAGATAATTCGAATGCCCGGATTTTCGCTGGATTGGACAGGCGATCCATCATGGTTGTAATACCACCGTGTTTCAGTGCTTCGGTAACGACTTCCCAACCGTTTTGAACAAGCTTTGCTGCATACGCTGCATCTATACCCTCTTCAACCATTTTGTTGTAACAAAGCAATGACCCGGTTTGTAAAACACCACATAAAATTGTCTGTTCTCCCATAAGATCAGACTTTACTTCGGCTATAGGCGATGACTCGAGAACACCGGCACGGTGGCCGCCAGTCCCTGCAGCGAGCGCCTTGGCAATTTTCAATCCATCGCCATTTGGATCGTTCTCGCGATGAACTGCAATTAGCGTGGGTACACCAAATCCGCGCACGTACTCAGCTCGAACTTCTGAACCAGGGCATTTCGGACACATCATTACCACTGTGAGGTCTTTGTTTATTTGCATGCCCTCCTCAACCAGATTAAAACCATGTGCGTAGTCAAGTGTTGCCCCTTTCTTCATTAGTGGCATGACAGCGTTTACCACGTTAGTGTGCTGTTTGTCCGGAGTCAGGTTCATCACAATGTCTGCATCGGGTATAAGCTCTTCGTACGTGCCAACGTTAAATCCATTATCAGATGCGTTCTTGAAAGACTGACGCTTTTCATCGATGGCAGCTTGCCTTAATGCATAGCTTACATCGAGTCCGGAGTCACGCAGGTTCAAACCCTGATTCAGGCCTTGAGCGCCACAACCAATGATGACGATTTTCTTGCCACGAATGTATTTCACACCGTCGGCAAATTCCTCTGCCCCCATAAACCGGCACTTGCCCAGCTCTTCAAGTTGCAGTCGCAGTGGTAAGGAATTGAAGTAGTTTTGCCCCATGATGGCGTCTCCGAGATAAAGCGTATAAATAAGAACGCGAATGATAAAGCAGTGGGAGCGTTGCGTAAATCGACATGAGCGAGATACTGTGTTGCAAAAAACGCAGTACTGGCTAATCTATTGATTTATTTATGAATAATGCGAAAATTCCGCAGGCGGAAAATATCATTGAGTAGCAGAATGCAACTGACCAGTCTGGAATCAGGCCCCAAAAAACACGCGATACAGAATTCGCCCGGGTGCCAGTGTAAAGAGGCCTGCGATAATCAACCCAAACACATATATGACGATGACACCCTGCTTGTGTCTGGCAACGTTTCCGACCCGAATTGCCGTTAAGCTCTCGTAGATACTGTACAGGGTGACAGCGGACAGTATATGAATTGGGCTAAACGGCCCAAGCATTCGAATTTCGTTTATGAAAAAGCTGCCAAAGGCTGTAATGCCAATAAGCGTCATCCATATCCAGCCAATGGTTCGATGCACCGAAGTGCCCTTCCTCATTGCAAACTGCATTGCACCAAGAATGACGCCAGCAACGGCCGTTCCAGCGTGCAACTGAATGACCCACCCGCTCTCGAGTAAAGGTGCCAGGTTCATGGTTAAGCCCTCAGTATTACAATGGAGTTGTGCTAACCCATCTTCTAGGCTCAACTTGCCGACAGGCTAATTTATCAATACGTGCTGAACCTGATTGGCTTCAATGAAATCCCAGTCGTACTGTACACCTAACCCAGGTCCATCTGGTACATCTACACAGCCATTGGCAGGCAAGTCAGCGGGCTGATCTGAATATCCGCAGGTATAAACGGGAGCAATAATATTCGGCATGTCCGGACCAACCAACGCCATTTCATACATGTGGGTATTGCGCATGGCAGACATGCATAAACGGTGAGCTGGTCCTGCTGCGTGTAACTGCAAATCTAATCCCAATGCTTCGCAGAAGTGAGCAATTTTCATGACACCCGTTATACCCATATCGTATTCAGGGTCGGCATGAATCATGTCGCAACCACCGTTGAGCATGAACGATGCTTTTTGTTCAAGACCACGCACATGCTCACTGATTAACATGGGTGTCGCCAAACGATCTCGTAAACGTTGATGTCCGAAGGAGGAAACACTCGAGTCCATGTATGGGTCTTCGTACCAGAAACAATTTATCTCATCGCAGACTCTGCCAACCGCCAAGGCATCGTTCCAGGTTTTCAGAGTACATGCCGGATCAAGCATGATGCGCCAGTCATCACCAACACGTGATCGAACCAGTCGCAGATTTTCAGACTCCCGAGCTACGTTGCCATTCATCCAGCCATGAATCTTGATGCCATGAAAACCAGCCGAACGACAGTGTTCGGCGTAATCTGCGTAGGCAGCTGGGGTGCACAGACCGCCCGGGCTTTCCTGCCCATGATAGGTACTTGCATAGGTTGGCAACGCATCACGATATCCTCCCAACATGGATTTGACGGACAGGTTGTGCATCTTGCCAACGAGATCCCATAGTGCTATGTCTAGCATGCCGTGCCCCATGTGATCGTAAGCACGCGCTTCACGTTTTAAATCGTTATACAGCGCTTCGCGATGCTCAGGGTCACGCCCAATAAGGGTCGGCGCGAGCATGACCGCCTGACCAAAACTGGATGACGTACTAACCCAGTTTGTTACATACTCACCCACCTGAGCATCGTCTGTGATTATTTTTATGGCGAAACGTTTGGCTTCAAATTGATTGCCTTTGATATAAGACATGTTGCCGACACCAGCTGCAGCCGTTTCAAGTCCAATATCTGGAGTGATGAACGAGAACTCCGTGATATCGACCGACCTTATTTTAGACATGATTTAGCGCACCTTTTTATACTGGTCTTGCCACAAAAATACAGCATCTGCTCCACGCAACACAAACCATCTGTTTAGAAAACAGGTGCGGGAAATATATTGCGTAAAGCGGCATACACAAGCATAATTCATTGCAATTATCGCAATCATTCGGCTTGAACCGGACGTTAGACCCTGTGGATATACGTGCATACAAAGTCTTTCTGAGCCTTGCCCAGACACTGCACTTTGGAAAAACAGCGGGCCAGAATGACCTGAGTCCATCGGCGGTCAGCCGCCATCTGCAAAGGTTAGAGGCCCATGTTGGTCAAACACTGGTGGAACGTGATAACCGCCAGGTACAGTTGACCCCTGCCGGTCGTCATTTTCTTGAATATGCTCGAAAGGCTATCGATGACTGGCAGCAAATACGGTCGGACCTCGACGCCTCCAGCGCCACACTTACAGGTGAAGTCAGTGTCTTTGGCTCGGTGACGGCAAGCTACAGCATGCTAAGTAAAATACTGCCCGCAATGCGCGACCGACATCCTGGTATTGAGATAAAACTTCGAACGGGTGATCAGGCTGAAGCTATGGAGCGAGTGATCAAAGGACAGGAAGACTCTGCAATCGTCGCGGTACCCGATAAGTTGCCCAGAAAACTGTCCTGTTTGCCACTGCGCGCCACACCACTTTGTTTAATAGGTCCGAATATTCCGAGTACACTCACCCGAACACTTGATCAATACCGCGATGAAGGAACTGAACCGGACTGGAGTATTATCCCGGTTGTATTGGCGGAACGCGGCTTGGCGCGCACTCGCTTTCTGGAACGCATGAAGCAACTCGATTGCGAACCTCGTATCTATGCACAAGTTGCAGGGCACGAAGCGGTGGTATCCATGGTCAGTCTGGGGTTTGGCATTGCGCTGGTCCCGGCCCTGGTCATTGAGCACAGCCCAATTCAGGACACTATAAGGACACTGCCCTACATGAAAAACATCGCACCTTTCGAACTTGGTTTGTGTGCACATGAAGAACGCCTTGGTGATCCGCTGCTCAATGCTTTCTGGACGTGTGCAGCCGACTCCTATCCACAGCACTAATCTCACTTAAAAAAACGAATTGTTAAGCATGTACCACGCAAGCCTGGAAAACCTCAGCGTTAATTTCAATGATCACTTTTTACTTGAAAAAATCAACTGGAAAATAAACGACGGTCAGCATTGGGTTATCACCGGACCCAACGGCTCAGGAAAGTCCGCTTTGGCTGCATGCTTAACCGGCGCAGGTGAAATCGAATCCGGATTCACAACAGGGTTGCCCGGCAATATATCGGTGGTCTCTTTCGAAGCACAGGCAGAGCTCATAGAAGCTGAGCGACGAAAAGATGATGCAGACATTCTCGATGTACTCACCGAAGGCACCAGTGTTCAGGAGATACTCGACGAGAGCTGTAATGACAAA
>CALJNA010000090.1 GCA_937981955.1 uncultured Granulosicoccaceae bacterium | reverse complement strand
TCTGGTTCTGGTTCTGGTTCTGGTTCTGGTTCTGGTTCTGGTTCTGGTTCTGGTTCTGGTTCTGGTTCTGGTTCTGGTTCTGGTTCTGGTTCTGGACCTCTGTCTCAATGCCTTCACTGCAAGCCTGCAGCATTAGCACCAACGTAGCCGGTAGAACAACAGAGCGTTTCGATCGGCGGAATATGTGATTGTTTGATTTTAATTTCTTCATTGTTATTGCGCCACGAAAAATACGTTGTCGGGAATTTCATTACCAATTGATGTGTTGTTTCTGATCACCTGCGCCAGCGTGGTACCTTCAACCATGGCCAGTTCATTCTCTGTCAGATAATTCTGATACCAGAATCGATCACCATCACGCAGTTCCGTGAACTGCTTAATCACAACAGCTCGAAACAGTTCGCCCAGTTGTGAGCCCAGGTTAAGCAGTGGTGACTCTGCTAGTCCACCAACCCAAAGATCAATCTTGTCAACATCCCCGTAGGCATCCTGCAGTGATTGATTAAGTTCAGAGTCGTTGCTGATCTGTTCGAACGAGTCGATTGGAGTTAGTCCCATCGCAATCCGCATATCGTTGTAGTAGGGCAGTCCATGATCTCTTCCGCGTTGTATGTTCAACGAAATTAAATCCAAACCACCGCTGCCAGGCGCACCAAACAACAGGTTTCTTAATGTGTGTATCACTTTGGCATCGACCGCTTGATGAACCTGTGACGCCAGACCTCGCAGTATTGGATCGATGTCGTTTTCTGCTTGCAGCAACTGTGGAGCGGTAAAGAAAGCATCACGTAAGCTAAGCGGCCCGCCGGCTATGGTGTTGTTATTCGCGTCCAGCCTTTGAATTGTGTCGCTTACCATGCTATGGCCGAGCCGAAAAGCCGCAGCGGAGAATTCGTTATAAATGGTAGGGTTAATGGATGGATCGTAGCCCCGGTAGTTGTCGATAGCGCCCGGCCCAACCAGCGCCGGTAAATGTTCGTCGTAGGTGATCATTTGAATCTCGGCAATCACCAGGCGTCTCGCGGCCTGATAAACGGCTTCTGCATCGAGCTCGGGACTCTGGTCCATTATCAATCTTGCCAGTCTGTTGTGTTCGCGTACAAACAAAGTGTGCATAGTGGCAAGACCTGCCTGTTCGTTAACACGCACATCGCCTGCGAGAAACAACGTTGTGGGGTCGGGTACCGGACCATTAGCATTGATCAGATTCTCAGAATTGAATGGTAGTAAGTTACCAGCGCTGACTTTCATAAACGGACTATCAGGTCCAACTCGAAGGGCAAGGGCTCGTTCATCGTTCGAGCCGTAAACCATTGAGCCGTCAATCCAACTGGTTATCTCGTTTTCCTGTTCACGAACGTTGGATGCATCGGTGCCGGTATCCGGGTCGTACAACGCTCGGTTGAATGGGATAATGGCGGTGCCGGTGCCAGCCGGGTCGAAGAATGGGTCGCCTGCAGGTACGGCAATGTTTTGTTCTTCTTCTGCGGCGTCAGTCAGGTCTATGTCATGATCGATGAACTGCCCCCATTGCCAGTTAAAGTCACTGGCTCCAAGCTGGTTTGGAATAGATTCGCCTTCCGCCTGATTAATAATGGTGTTACTGATTTCGCGTGGGCCTGCGCGGTCGGTGAATACCATGCTGTTAACACCGTCGCTGTAAGTTGCAGCAGCAATGCGCTGCAGGTGAGAAAAGCTTGCACCCCAGTTGGCGTTCTGCAAATTGTTATTGGTACCGTCGAAGGTTTGTATTTCGCGATTGTCGATTAATATAGGACCGCGCTGATTACCGTTTCTACGTCCGTCTCTGACCGTATCGCGCCTTTCTCGCGCTCCGTCAGTTATGCCCTGTGGAGAGCGTGTCCGGTTATTACCGCCCTGATCGTTCCCACCTCTGTTTTGGTTACCATCATTATTAACTGTGTTCTGTGCAGTATTAACTGATGTGTTACCTTGAATGGTGTTGTCTGTTGGGTTACTTTCGATTGAACGTTCATTAGCGATAATTGCGCTCCCATCATCAATTACCGGGCTTTGTTCACCAGATGTATCCAGCAGCAGGTCGTTGGAGGATTGTGCAGTACCAGCGCTGTTATCACAGGCTGCCAATGTGGCTGTAATTGTAAAGACAACCGATAGTGTCTTGATTTGTTTCATGTCTTTTACCGTTTCACTGTTATCGCCTGGTTTATCCGGGCCTTGTTCCTGAAACGCAGACCTTACACATCGGTTGACACTGAGCACGATTGAATTGTAGTTTGTTAGGTAGATCACCCTTTGGGCAGTGAGCTGGACACTTCGAGACTATTCTCACTTATGGACATATGCTGCTGAGTGGGTTATCAATTTGTTTCTATCGTTGTTATTGTTACCAGAAGGGTGGATACATGAGTTTCCAACTGGACAACTTTGATCTCAAAGTGGCTCAACTTGAAACGGAGCTTAAAAATACTATTCGAAAAGGATAATTGCATGCAGGAGAATCCGAGAGAGCAAGAGCGCAATGTCACGCGAAAAAGAGCATCAAGAAGGCATCAAGGTCCCGGACACTGGCATGTTGAAAAGCGATCGAATGTGATTATTTGCTCAAGCTGCGAGACGCGAATACCCACGTGGAAAAATCCAAAATATTGCCCAGATTGCGGCGCAGGAAAACAAGGCGGTTAAATTTGCTCAATCGAAAGCTGTTAATACAGGTGTGGTAACTAGAGTGGCGACACTCTAGTCAAACGTCTTTCGGAGCAGAACGAGATTGTCGAGTACCAGGTTGCTAGACCATATGAACTCTGCGTCTGCATCGGGCGTGTCGAACACGTCTTCGAAGTTGGTGTAGGCTGGCTTGTTGTTAACGCCGACTGTATCGTTTGTAAAAGTGACAGCTGCAGGCCAGATGCTGTCATCAAATTCTGGCATCATCCAATTCTCTGGTTGTTTCCAATGCGCAGCTGAGTAGCTTGTGCCGTCATTGGTGCCACTTTCATCACAAGCAGAGCTATCACGATGATGACCATCAACAAGCAAACAATCTCGCTGCTTTAGAGGCGCGGTATAGAATGTTTGTGCGCGCCAGCTTGCATCGGTAATTGCAACGGTATTGCCACTGTTATCTTGTATATGGGCGACAAGTCCGCCATCACCGGGTTGGAACGCCGAGCCGCGACCACTTTCAGATCCCAGGCCGAGGTTTTCTTCCCAATCGACCATCATGAAAGCGAGTGTGACCGGTCGTTGTGCTGTAAAGCGAACCACGTTTGAGTTGAACTGGGTAAACGGAACAGGGTCAATTGCAAGGAGTTTGCCGTTGACATAAAATTCGAAATAGTTGTCCCCGAAAATGTAAGCAATAAACTCTTCGGTTCCTCCCGCTTCCATTAACGGTACGCTGTCAATATCAAGTTTAGACAGAGCGCTTAATTTGGTCCCGCCACATGGGTTATACAGATCAGCGGCAAACGGTGCTGAACCGAAATTGGTCGCTGCCGGTACCGTCCATATAGTACCGTCATCGGAAGCAATTTCGCCAACGGCACTCACGCGAGACCGGCTTCCGCAATCAAACAGGCCCGGGTTTATTTCTTTCGCAAGGCCAGTGGTGAAAGAAGGCTCCTGTGCCATTGCGCTTGTGGTGGCGGCGAGAAAGATAAATGCAAGAATACGTTTAGTCATGACTATTTTTCCGGGTGTTTTCGACGGTACTTGGGGTCGCAAAAAAAAGGATGAGCAATAAAGGATTAGCAAGGAGAGTAACAACAGATTGTGCAAACAATATGACGGGCAGGCCGTTTTTCCTCATTGTGTGGCACTAACGCGTGGCACTGCGAGGCAAGCTATTGAAATGATTTCAGAGTAGCCCTTGCTTGTGTGCTTTATTCGTCAATAAACTTACCTTTTTGAACCACCTCCGTCGCCTCCGCCTTTCTCGCCATTGCTGCTGCCACCTTCGTTACCATCGCTCTTGCTGTTACCGTCTTTTTTGCTCTGGTTATCATTGTCGGAAGCTTTGTTCTTACTTTGCTCATCATCTTTTGGGGAATCTGATTTGTCTCGATCTGATTCGCCATTGTTGTCACGGTCTTTGTTTTTCTGATGACTAAACTGCTCTTTTATATCTGCTTTTTCCTGGTCAGATTTCTTTTTAAACTCTTCGTATAGCCTGCGAAGCCGTTTTTTCTTCTCATCATCCATATTCTGGAACCGTTTGAATTGGGTTCGCAGTTCTGATCGGTCTTCTTCGTCCAGCTGTTGATAACGAGAGTATTGACTTTTAACCCGTTCGCGCCCATTGGAATCCAGCGCATTCCATCGCGACAGCCCATCAAGTATATTGGTTCTACGCGCGTCATCCAGTTCATTCCATTGGGATTCCATAGATGCAAGACTGGATTGCTGTGCCGATGTCAGCTCATCCCACGAAGGGGCAGCGCTTGCAATTCGGCTTGAAACCATCAACAGGAAAACGAGGGCTATATAAGTTATTTTCATGGCTTTTCGACCTCGTTTTCGTCTTCGGTCTGTTTGTTTTCTTGTTGTTGAAGCAGTAAGTCCACGTCAATCCCCAACTCATCAATACTGGCGGTTTGGCCAAGCCATTCTAGAAATTCCATATCGAGCGATTCCTCCGCCAGAGCCTGAGCTTGCGTTAAGAAAAAAAGCAGTGCTATGCAGTATTTCAATGACACTATCCTGAATTGCTGTCCATCCACTCGAGCAATTCGATATTTTGAAAGAACTCGATGTCGTCATTCGCAGTAAGTATGTTCAGATCTTCTACTGGTGCACCTTGTGTCAGCGCTATTTGATCAGTCGGCTGAGGTGCAACCAGAGTACCTTTGTTAAACCACTGCAACCCCAGAACCATGGCAACAGCGAAAACGGCTGCCGATGCAATAAATGCTGGTTTGGGCATCCGGCTGTTTGTCGCGGGCTTGCCGTAGGTCGACACGCCGTCTTGCGCCAGTGCTCTATGCCGCGCTGCTTTGAGTTTGCTGGATACCACGAAGTCGATGTTGTCAGCTTCATGGTCAAGGTGGTTTTGTAAAACACCTTGCACCCACTTTTCACCGTTTTCGGTTTCAGTGCCTTGTGCGGTATTTGGTCGCTTCGACGAAGTCATTCCGCTTGGTACTCCTGAAGTTGTCGTCGCATGTGTTGTACAGCGCGCGACAAATGTGTTTTAACCGACCCTTCGGATATGTCCATGGCGTGGGCGGTTTCAGCAACACTAAGGCCTTGCCATAGCCTTAGCATCAACACCTGTTGTTGCTGTTGACTGAGGGTTGATAAAGCCACTCCGATAGCCTCATTAATTTCAACAGACCCTGCCAACTGATCGGGTGACTGGTTGTCATCCGGTAACTGATCTACGGCATCTACGGCATCTACGGCATTTGCGGCATCAGACTCATCGTTTTTTTGATTGCCGAACCATTGTACCAGTCGGCCAAATCCTCGTTTGCGATGTTGGTCTGTAATCCGGTTTTGCAATACCCTGAAAAACAGTGGATTCCATTGCTCAGCTGGTTTTTTAGAATAGTTCTTTACCATGCTGAACATGGCATCCTGAACAATATCGAGCGCAGCTTGCTGATCTTTACAGGCTGCATAGGCGATCACGTACGCCTTTTTTTCAATGGACTCAAGAAATGCATCCATTGATTGCGAACGCAGTTTCGCTGCAGTGGTTCTTTCAACTGGCGCGCCTGTCAAGGGGTATAAATGTCCAGAGCCGATGGTATACATATCAGAGTTTAGCCGAAAGATCGCACGGCCGCCGCGCGGACCCTGTTATCATTTGATCGACGCTCAGGTTTTCCCGTGTGTACAAAGGTTTATTAGTTTCCATGCTGGTACAACGTACCAATGGGGATAAGGTTGACAAAAAGGTAATATTTTTTGTTACGTGAATCCCTTGTGCTTTATGCACGTATAGAATGTGTGTAACCAGCAGTTAGTCTGTGTTTTGCGTATAACCAACCAATAAATGTGCATCAGTCTAAATGTCCATGATTGCTCTGAACGATGTCCACCTCAGTTATAGTGCGGCCGGCCGCTCGGTACCGGTGCTATCCGGCGCGTCATTGAGCGTTGATCAAGGTGAGAGTGTTGCGATTATTGGCCCATCGGGCTCGGGTAAAACATCACTCTTGCTGGTGTTAACGGGTTTGGAAACGCCCAATAGTGGTGCGGTGCTGTTCGACGGTATTGAGTTGCATGAACAGTCGCATGACGTACGGGCAGACATTCGCCGCGACAAAATCGGTATTGTTTTTCAGAATTTCCACCTTATTTCCAGCCTTACCGCGCGCGAGAATGTGGCTTTGCCGCTGGATATTGCCGGTGCGGATAACGCGCGTGGCAGGGCGGCGGAACTACTGGAGCGTGTTGGCCTGGCACATCGGCTTGATCACTACCCGAATGCCATGTCTGGTGGTGAACGGCAACGGGTTGCACTTGCACGAGCTTTAATTCATCAACCTGCATTAATGGTGGCCGATGAGCCAACCGGTAATCTGGATAACCAGACGGGTGATGCCGTTGCCGACTTATTGTTCGAACTGAACCGCGAAAACGATGCGACGCTCATACTGGTTACGCACGACCCGGCGCTGGCTGCCCGATGTGAGCGACAGGTTCGGTTGCATGAAGGTACGCTTCAGCCGGTGGAGTCTTAGTCAACTGTGTGTTTTGTTAAATCAGTTGCTTGTTGGATACTCACATAAATGTGCTGTTTTAAGTTAGCGGAGTGTGACTAACATGCTCGGATTTCTCTGGCGCGATCTCGTAGGCCATCGTGGTTCACGTCCCTTGCATTTACTGGCCACCAGTTTGTTTCTCGGTGTATTGCTGATTTCGGCCTGCACCGGTTTACTCGCTCTGGTTCGAGACGGCATTGCCAGTGAAGAGCGACAGCTATTCGGCGGTGATGTTGAATTCGATGTACGAGAACCTCTAAATACTGAAACGCTTTCATGGATTAATGAGCGTGGCACTGTCTCGCGCTTAACTGAGTTCCGCACCATGCTTGGTACGAGCGACGATAGCTTTACCGTTGTAGAGCTGCAAAGCGTTGATGAGCATTACCCATTGTATGGCAAGGTTAGTTTTGAACCGGCAATTACACTTGCTGAAGCAACTGACAACCTGGGTGCGGCAATTGATCCTGCGCTTGCGTTCGATCTTGGGCTAAAAGTGGGTGATATAGTCAGTATTGGTAATACTCGTGTAACGGTTCGAGCGATTATTCAGGGACAGCCTGATCGATCATTTGCAGCGGATGTGCGAGGACCACCGGTACTGGTATCAGAGCAGACGCTGGATGCGACAGGTTTAATTGTACCCACCAGTCGTGTTGAGTATGAGTATCGTGTCCGACTCGAAGGCTCTGGCATCCACCCTGAAAAAGGTGTGTTTGGAGACACCGGCAATTTTATCGCTCAATGGCGAAGCGCTTTTCCCGATAGCACAGCTGAACTGAATACCGTTGAAGAACGAAATGATCGTGTATCTGATCGGTTAAATGAAGTTGCCGCAGTGTTGTTGCTTATTGCGGTGGCAACCTTGCTGGTGGGCGGTTTAGGAGTGGCCAACGGTGTTGCAGCGTGGATGCACTCCCGGCGTGCAGATCTTGCTACCCTATCAGCGATAGGTGCACGCGACGGTTGGCGTGCGAATATCATGATTATCGAAATATTTTTAGTGGCTGCTCTTAGTAGCGCTGTGGCCGCAATTTTTGGTGCGCTGATCGCTTTTGTTGTTTCACGTACTCTTTCAGGCGGATTACCCGTTGCCACCTCACCCTCATTACTACTATGGCCAACACTTGCATCAATGGCGTTCGGTACACTGGCCGCACTTGCATTTGCCGCACCTAATCTTGCGCGAAGTTTGTCCACTGCTCCAGCAACATTGCTACGAGGCGATACTGAATCTGATAATCGGGCTCCGCTATCGTTACGTGCAAAAGTTGTGTGTTTTGCATTGGCCGTTGCAGCAGCGCTTGCGCTTATTGCATTAATACCTGACAACGTCATTGGCATTGGTTTTGTGGTGTCCATGTTGTTGCTATACCTGGCACTCTCTTATTTAGTCGATGCGATTCGAAGTATTGCCAGACGTATCGTGCAGTCCGGCAAGCTTGATAAACGCTTTGCCGCCCGACGCGCGCTGGCAGGCCTGGACCAGCCTGGTTCTCCGCTGCGCCCTTTACTATTGTCGCTCGGTATCGCCACCACATTACTGGTTGCTGCGACGATTGTCATCGTAGCCATGCTTCAACTGCTCAACAGTACGGTGCCAAGCCGGGCACCCAGTCTGGCGTTTTACGATATTCAAACACCCGATAGGGACGCTTTTGAAAAAACAGTATTGAACGCAGCAGGTGTCACAGAGGTACAAACCGTGCCGCTGGTGTTAGGACGCTTAACGCATGTAAACAACGAGCCTTTGTCTACGCGCAGTGATGCCAGTGAGGCACTTGAAGCAAACGATGAGCATAAGCTGAGTTACCGCGCGACGCGCGTCGACAATGTTCGAGCCACTTCGGGAGAGTTGTGGTCCCGCGATTATCAAGGGCCTCCGCTGGTCGCGATGGAAGATCGAGAGGCCGGTCAAATTGGCGTGCAGGTCGGGGACACGCTCACGTTCTCTATATTGGGCGAAACCGTGCAAGCTGAATTGGTTGCGGTTTATGCCCAAGGCAATTTTGAAACACGCTTTTGGTTTGAAGCCTTATTCAGCCCAGGTGTACTGGATAAATTTATTACCCGCTACGTGGGTGTTGCGTTTCAAGATACGAGTGCTCATATTGATTCTAAGGGTACTGCCATAGACATTGTTGCTGCTAATGCCATTTCAAAAGCGTTCCCATCGGTTGTCACCATTCGCACTTCACGCGGTTTAGCGGCCGCCAAGCGCATATTGAATGCAGCTGCTTTAGCCGTGTCACTGGTCGCGTTAACCAGTTTAATTGCCAGTTTGTTGGTGTTGGCAAGTGTTGTTGCAGCTAACCGGCAACGACAGTTGCAAGAAGCAGCAATTCTGCACGCAATTGGTAGTCGGCATCGTAGTCTTATGCAAACGCTCGGCATCGAGTATTTGTTGTTGGGTATTGTGGTTGCTGTATTTGCCACTGTAATCGGTGGTGTGTTGGGCACACTGGTCGCCGTGCTCTGGCTTGAATTACCCGTGGGGTTTGTTACCTGGATAAGTGGCGCAGGGGCGGCAGTTGGCATAGCCGGGCTCTGTTTAGCGGCAGGTGCTATTTGGGTTGCTCGATCTTTGTCTGTGTCGCCGGCAACGTTGTTGCGTGAAGTGGCTTAGCGAGCGCATCTGAGTTGGTGTTGTTCTATTTGACCGAACACTGTGTTATGCAAAACGAACAAATAAAAAGGATAGTATTCGAGTTAGATAATAACTTAAGTGTATTGAACCATGAAAATCTCTCGCAGAAAATGGCTTACTCTTAGTGCTTTCGGATTACTTGGATCTGGCTGCTCGGCGACAGCCAGCGATACCGATGGTGTCGGCCCAAACCGCGGTATTGCCGATCGGGGTTCAAGGGGAAAACAAACGTGTACCAACACTGATGTCCTTGAATCCGATATAGGTACTCGCATTTCCTCACCGGATGATTTCCAGGGTGAGCAGTGCAATCTAATTGCCGATAGTTTTGAAGGCCCGTATTTTACCTGCTCACCATCAGTGGGAAAAAATATCGCCGACGGTGAGGATGGTCAGCCACTGACTATTGCACTGCGACTGATCAATTCAGATTGCCAACCAATTTCGAACGGTGTTGTGGATATTTGGGCGTGCAATGCTAACGGCTTCTATGCCGGATATAGCAATGACCCTGACGAACGACCACCAATGTTAAAGGCGATGTTGTTTGGACACCTTAAACCTGATACTGAAGAACGTTTTTGTCGAGGTGCGTTACGAACAGATAAA
The DNA here is from genome assembly GCA_937981955.1 of uncultured Granulosicoccaceae bacterium. Taxonomy (GTDB): domain Bacteria; phylum Pseudomonadota; class Gammaproteobacteria; order Granulosicoccales; family Granulosicoccaceae; genus Granulosicoccus. The sequence goes on along the minus strand of CALJNA010000090.1, from coordinate 12,928 downwards.
GACGGTATTGCCGAATTCAACTCTGTGTATCCCGGATTTTATTACGGTCAGCCTATTCATGTGCATTTTAAGGCACATGTTGATGGAAAGAACCTGCTAACCAGCCAGGCGAACTTCTCCGAAGAATGGAATGCGAAAATCATGCAGCTGGCGCCGTATAACACGCCGCGGCCAATTACACGCAATGCCAAGCAAACCAGTTTTCCCACCATGCGAGTTATAGAGCGTGAGGATACGCTTTTAGCAGTGCTGGATTTAATTGTTCCTGGGTAGGTTGGTTCAGTTAGTTAGAAATCGGCGTAATCGCAGATAAAATGTATTGTCAGAACCACGCTTAGTGATGCTGTCATGTTTGTGCCGATTTGTCGATGAATGTTACAAATTGATTCCAATTGCTGGATTACACCGGTTTCTCCTATATGGTTGTTATGTAAGAGAAAAATATTTTCCATGAAAACCGGAGTAAATTTCTATGTCAAATTCTGACAATCAGCCTGATATTAAACGAAGACGTGTTGTACAAGGCGCTGCGCTTTCCGGTGCTGCGATGGCAATACCTGGTTTAGCTGGTGCAGTATGTGCGCCTAAAGGACATCAACTGGCCGAAACGAAAAGCAAGCAACCAGCACCGATGCTCACTAGCGAAGACATAGCAATAGAGTTGGTAGAAACAGAAACGTCTGTGAGAAGTGGGAAGTTGGCAAGGGTCAGTATTACCAATACCAGTCATCGGTCATTGAAGTTGAGCCATGTGTCTCCGGGTGCCATTTCAACTCAAAAAGGCGTTTATCAATTGAATGCCCGACTCACTGATAATCCTCTGTCGATTCGTCCCGGTGGTGTTTATCAGTTTTGGTTATCACCCGATGATGGAACACAAGCGTTGCGTTCGGGTAAACCAAAAATGATCGACGGAGAAGTGGCGAAAACAATGCCTTTGGAAGTATCGGTGATTACCAAGTTGGAGTCCGGTCGCTGGACAGGTACCCAACGTGTGCAGGCACTTATTTCTTAACAGGTTTACTACAGTCTTGGGGCTGCATCTATCAACATCCGGGTGTATTCGGTTTTTGGATTGTTAAGCAGCTCCTGACTTTCTCCTTCCTCAACCAGTGTGCCTGCTTGTAGTACACCAATCTGTTTTGCCATTGTGGCAACCACCGCCAAATCGTGTGTAATAAAAAGGTAGGTTAATCCAAGTTCTCGTTGCAGCTGCTTGAGTAAATTGAGCACCTGAGCCTGCACTGAAACATCAAGAGCCGAAGTTGGCTCATCGCAGATAATAAATTCTGGCTCCGAGGCAAGCGCACGTGCGATCGAAATTCGCTGACGTTGGCCACCGGAAAATTCGTGTGGGTATCTTTTTGCATCTGATGCGGATAAACCAACTTGCTCAAGCAATTCGGTAACTCTTTGGTTTTCGCGCCCTTGGGCAAGACCGAACGCATGCAGTGGTTCGGCGAGTATGGCGCCCACACGCCATCTGGGGTTGAGGCTGGCGAACGGACTTTGAAATACCATTTGAACGCGCCGGCGCAGAGACTGTCTGTCTCGCTGATCAAGATTGGGGTCGTTCAGGTCAACACCATCGATGGTGACATTGCCTTCGCTTGGTGCTAGTAAGCCAACCGCCATGCGGGCAATGGTCGATTTTCCAGAGCCACTTTCTCCAACCAGCGCATAGGTTGCACCGCGCTCAATAGTAAAGCTGACATCTTTTACCGCATGCAATATGCGCTTGCGCCGGAAACTGAGCATGCGCACAATCCATGGATCGGATAAATCGAATTGGCGAGAAAGTCCGGTGGCAACGAGCAACGGAGCCGTCGGTGCTTTGTTCTGTTCCGTATTGCTCAATAGTGGGTTGGAAGTATTATCGGATTGTTTCTGGTCGTTGATTTCGCGTAATCGAAATTCGTTGTCAGAACCATCGCCATCGCTTCGATCAATCTGTACAAGATCTCGATCGAACGATCCACCTTCTATTGTTGGTGTGCACGCAATGAGCGCTTTGGTATAAGCGTGTTGAGGGCGTTCTATAATGTCGCGCGTTGTTCCAATTTCAACAAGCTTGCCCTGATACAACACTGCCACCCGGTCAGTGGTTTCTGAAATCACTCCCATATCGTGGGTAATGAGAATGACGGATGCGCCTCGATCATTACAAACGCGTTTAAGTAAATCGAGTACTTGCGCCTGAATGGAAACATCGAGCGCCGTCGTCGGTTCATCAGCGATAATAAGTGATGGCTCTGCACACAAAGCTAATGCGATAACCGCTCGTTGTCGCATGCCGCCTGAAAACTCGTGCGGATACGCTTTGGCTCGAGTTGAGTCGAGCCCAACTTCTTCAAGCGCCGCTTCCATTCTTTTTTTAGCTTCTGACTGACCAACGGAGTAGTGAGTGCGAATGGTTTCAATGATCTGATCACCCACCTTTTGCAAAGGATTTAGACTGGTTAAGGGGTCCTGAAACACCATGCCGATGTGTTTGCCGCGTAAGCGCATGGCGTCCTGACCGATCGACTCGCCATCAAACACGATTTCACCAGTGGCAATACGCCCGGGAGGATCAATCAAGCCAATGATCGCCGAGCCAGTCATTGACTTGCCGGCACCGGACTCACCAACAATGCCAAGAATTTCTCCGCGTTCTACATTGAACGAAACGTTATCCACAACACGAAGTAATTCGTGGCGAAGTGGAAACTCTACACTCAGGTTGCGCACCTCCAGCAGTGTATTGTCTGGCATTGTGTTGGGGTGTGCGCTCATTTAAGTCTCGGGTTCAGCGTGTCGCGTAACCAGTCACCGAACAAATTCACTGACAACGCAAGGGCGAGCAGCGTTAGCGCAGGAAACAGCAGTATCCACCACTCACCTGAGAACAAATAATCCTGGCCGATATTAATCAGTGTGCCAAGGCTAGGCTCGGTGGGTGGTGCACCAACTCCAAGAAAAGAAAGAGTGGCTTCTGCAATGATGGCGATAGCCAATGTGATGGTGGCAATAACGAGTACTGGTCCAAGCACGTTTGGTAGTATATGTCGCCGCATTATTTGCACACGTCCTAGTCCTGTGAGTTTGGCTGCAGCAACATACTCTTTTTCCTTTTCAACCAGCGTTGCACCGCGTACGGTTCGTGCAAACTGTACCCATTCTGATAATCCGATGCTGACTATCAAAACGAAAATAGCAAGTTCGTCGCGCTGATCTGGTGGCAACAGGCTGCGTGTCACTCCGAAGATAAGCATGGCGATTAGTATCGATGGAAACGTTACCTGAATATCCGCGATGCGCATGATAAACGCATCAATCCAGCCGCCAAGATAGCCTGCAATCAGTCCAAGAGATACACCAATCAGAAGCGCCAGCATTACAGCTGAAAATCCAACGAACAGCGACACGCGCAAGCCATACAAAATGGCGGAGAATAAATCTCGTCCCTGATCGTCAGTACCAAGCATGAACACACTTCCAGTGAACTCGTTAGGCGTCATTGGTGGTGTAAAGCCATTCATTAAGTCCAGGCTTGCAGGGTCGAAGGGGTTAGTCGGGGCAATAAGCGATGCAAAAACGGCGCAAAAGAGCAAGATCATTACAACCAGGAACGACACTATCGTTACTGGTGATCGACGAAAATCGTAAAAAAAATCAGAGGCAAAAAAGCGTTTCATCTGACCGCAGTTCCTCTATTAATGCCATCTCTTATACGTGGGTCGATAACAAGGTAAGACAAATCTACGATCAGATTGATAACAACGAACACCAATCCAACCAGCAATAAATAGGCGCTCATGACTGGAATATCAACGAAGTACACAGCGTTGATAAACATCAAACCAACTCCTGGCCACTGGAAAACCGTTTCGGTAACTATGGCGAAAGCGACGATCAGACCAAGCTGCAGTCCGGCAATAGTTATCACGGGTACCAGTGTGTTTTTCAAAGCATGACCAAAATTAACAACGCGCTCGGGTAAGCCTCGAGCCCGGGCAAAACGAATATAGTCTTGTCGCAATACCTCGAGCATTTCGGCACGAACCAGTCGCATGATTAAAGTCATCTGGTAAAGCCCCAGCGTTATAGTTGGCAACACCAAAGACTTTAAACCCGACCCTGTCAGAAAACCGGTACTCCACCAACCGAGCGCGACTGTATCTCCGCGTCCGAAAGAGGGCAGCCACCCAAGCTCCACGGCAAAAATCCATATAAGCAGGATGCCGATTAAGAAGGTAGGCAGTGATACGCCGATTAGTGAGGTAGCTAAAATAATCTGTGCTAGCCAGCCATTGCGGTTAATTGCCGTATAAATGCCGAGCACGACACCGAGCACCAATGCAAATATCGCTGAAGTTAGTGCTAGCTCTAATGTAGCGGGAAGACGAGTGGCGATCATGTCGGAGACGGGGAGACCGGTACGATAGGAAATGCCGAAGTCGAACTGCAGCGCACGTGTGACGAAGTCAGCGTACTGTTCGTACCAAGGATTGTCCAACCCGAGCCGTTCGCGCAGATCAGCGCGATCGGCAACAGTAGCTTCCTGGCCTAGCAGGTTGTTAACCGGGTCGCCGACATAACGAAATATAAGAAATGCGATAAGTGCAACCAAAGCCAGTACAAAAACAGACTGGCCCAGCCGACGTATTACGGTAGCAAACATAGAAGAGTTATGCCTCCCCCGCTTGGCGAGGGAGGTAGGTGGTAGATTTAATTGAGTTTCAGGAATTTAAAATGCGGTTGATCTTCGGGTTGTACATCGAAGTTAACCCCGTCTTTCATTCCCCAGTTCAAAACCTGATTATGAACCGGCAGGTAAATTTGTTCTTCCTGAACTTTCGCCCAAATTTTTCCGATGGTTTCATCACGCACTGCAAGATCGGTTTCAGATTCCAGGCTCACGATCATGGTGTCGACATCGGCATCAGAGAAACCGGTGTTGTTCCATGAACCACGATCTTCTGTGGTCGTATGCACCAGGAAGTTGAAAACGTAGTGGCTGTCGAACGTGGGAACACCCCAGCCAAGCATGTAAAAATCGGAAGTCTTGTTTTGTATCAGCGGAAAGTGCTGAGCTTTGGGACGAGCAATCAGATTTACTTCAATACCAATTTTGGCCATCATGCCAACCAGAGCCTGACAAATAGCTTCATCATTGATATAGCGATCATTTGGGCAGTCGAGCGTGACCGAAAAACCATCTGCGTAACCGGCGTCGGCTAACAATTTCTTGGCGTCCTCTACAGAACCCTCAGGCACGGCATTTAAATCTTCGCTCCAGCCATTAACAAATGGCGGCATGATGACATTGGTTGGGTCAGATTGACCGCGCATAACCACTTTCTGGATCGCATCGCGGTTTATCGACATGTTCATTGCACGACGCACATTAACATCGGCAAATGGGTTAGCGCCTTCAACGCTATCGCTTTCCAGATCATCTGCTGCGGTGTTCATGCCAAAAAAGATGACGCGGTTTTGTGCCGCTTTCACAACTTTCAAGCCATCGGCATCGTCAACGCGTTTCAGATCTTGTACTGGTACATCCTGGATGAAATCAACTTCACCAGAAAGCAGCGCTGCAACTCTGGTAGCAGCTGAGTTAATAGGCGTGTAGATAATTTCAGAAATTTCTAATGGAAATTCACCCTTGCCCCAGTAGTTCGGGTTTGCTTGCAGTACGGTCTTTTCGTCTACAGCACGACTAACCAGCATGTATGCGCCAGTACCATTGGTATTGGAGGCTGCAAACGTTGTTTCTCCTCCGGCAACATCTTGCGGCGCTGATACACCATTATCTTCAGTCCAATCGCTGTCCATCATGAACATATTGGTCAGGTTGTTTACTAATAGCGGGTTCGGTCCGTTGGTTTCGATATCGACGGTTAGATCATCTACCTTGCGTACTTCTTTTACTGACGTAAGCAGTTCTTTCATCGCACTGGTTGGCATGTTTGCGCGGTTGATTGAATAAACAACATCGTCTGCCGTGAAATCTGCACCGTTATGGAACTTGACGTCCGGACGCAAAGAAAATCGCCATACGTTCGGATTATCTGCAAGCGGTGCCCAATCAGTTGCAAGTGCTGGAATAATTTGTCCAGACATATCTCGTTGCAATAGCCCTTCATAAATCTGATGTGCGAGAGTATGAGTTGGGCCTTCATTTTGTGCATGAGGATCCATCGTAAGCGAATCGCCCGCTCTTGCCCATTTTAGTGTTTCTGCATGCAACGCAAGCGGTGCAAGTATAAAAACCGCACCCAGTGCCAATGCAGCTTTTCCGAGTGTTTTGTTCATCATTATTCCCCTTTGTTTTCTTGTTTAATAATGTTGAATCCTGTCAATCTGCAGGAACTGCAGATCCGCATCCTCATTTGCGGGTGGCTGACCTTTAGGCTGGCCCTTCGCTGGTGTGTATTGCGGTCATTACAGACTTTGAAGATTACTATGTTGTGGCGCAAAACTCCAATCAAAACTGATCGTTCTCGCGCCTGGGAACGTTTCGACGTCTCTCAGAGCGAAAATAGCTGGTGAAAAGCTGGTTAAGTCACAGGTTAACGTTTTTCCGACTGAGTTTTGCTGCTCGCTGAAATGCACACGATTGTTGTTGTTTCGACGAACGGGCTACAAATTGCGTTGACAAGCCTTTAGGTGCCTGGATGGTGTTTGCACGGTGTGGTTGGAATCAATTGCTACATCTGCTGCCTCTGAGCGAGACGACACGAGCAACCAGATTTTTCGGGTACAAATTGCTTGGGTGGTTTCACATACCCATTAGTGTAGCGATTCCAAAACATAAGCTTGCCACAACGCAGTTTTGGCAGTGGATCTCAAATTGACAATCTATGTTCAAAAAATCCTGCAAATAGTCGCGGTATGTATAAGCAGTCCTTATCTAACCGATTGCTGTCTTTGCGAAGGATCCCAAATGAAGAACCCACACGCGTTAAACCTCCATACAATTGCTGTCGCAGTCGCTGTTGTCATTTCTGCCACGCCAATAGTAGTCAACTCTACAGCTTCGGCAGGAGTCACCTTTGATTCTCCTCCAGATTCGAATACTGGCAGTGATGATATGGATCATGACGGTCTGACGAATGAGGAAGAGCTACTGCTGGGCACCGATCCTATGCGCTCAGACACTGATGGCGGTGGTGTGCTGGATGGCTGGGAAGTTCAACAGGGTTTCAACCCAAACGATGCTGCTGATGATCCCGATATTCCAGTCGACATCGATATTGACAACGATGGTGTGTTGAATGAGTTCGAAGGTGAAAATGCGAACGATCCGGACAGCGACGGCGATGGTATATCTGATGCAAACGAAATCGGATTAATCGATGCTGATAACGATGGTTTCCTGGATGATTTAACCGATATCAATAATAACGGTATGCCAGACGTTGCGGAAGCTTTGGCAGTGTCGCTTGTATATCCTGACTTCGACGCCGATGGGTTTCCGGATTTCCTCGATGCCGATTCCGATAATGACGGTGTGTATGACAAGCTTGAGTACGATACATCGTGGGTGCCCAATGAATACGTGGGCAATCCGCTTGATATTGACAATGATGGCCAGCTCAACGCCACAGATTTGGATAGTGACAATGACGGCGTGCTGGATTTTGATGAGCAGCGTGTGAGTTCGTTTTCTGCACCACCCAATATCAACGGTATCTATTACGGCCCAACGAAAACAGCACTGGGCCAGATTCGTGAATTGGCAGACGACGATGGCGATGGAATTCCGAATCAGGCGGATGCCAATGGCGGCCCGGATTCAGATGGCGATGGAATTAAAAATGATGCCGACATTGATAGCCCGCTGCGCTGGAATCGCCAGGATGACTGCGTTCTCTATTACTGCTATCTGGTGCAAACATACGACGACGATGGTGACGGTATTCAGAATGAGTACGATTGGGATAAAGACGGTGATGGCGCATTAGACTTTAGCGCAATAGCCACGCTGTATGACACAGCAGACGACGATGGCATCCCAGCGATTTTTGATGATGATGATCAAACTGCTTATGTTGCACCACCACCAAATGCTGCACCCGAGTTAAGCCAGCCAGTGCCTCAAGATCTGCAAGCATCGGCTCAAAAGCCTCTCGATTTATCGATCATTGCGATTACTGATCCCGACAGTGATGTGCTCACCTTCGATTTGGTTGACGGGTACACCGGCGAATCGTTGCCCGATTGGCTGATTTTCGATCCAGTCACTAAGCTGGTGACACCTGGTGATGTGCCGTCAGACTTTCAAGGTATGTTGTTGAACTACATTGCAGACGATGGTAACGGTGGTGTATTGACTACACCGATATACATCACACTGGTCCGTGACTCAGATAATCAGGAATCAGAAGTACCCGAGGTAGTGGTAGAACCCATCACCGAAGAAACACCCGAGGTAATCGAACAACCCGGAACGGAAGAAACACAAGAGTTGACGGTTGTTCCTGAAACCAATGAAACACCTGAGGTCATTGTACAGTCTGAAACCGATGAAGCACTGCAGACAATCGAAGCGTCCGAAACGAGTACACCCGCGGTTGGAGCTGCTAATTCAAGCGGTGGGGGCGCAGTGGGATTTTGGATGATGTTCGTGCTGTTTTTCTCAAAATTGAGGATGACGCAGCGATTTCGTCATCATAGCTAAATTCGAAAGTTCCATTGGCCTGATGCGGGTCAGAAAGCGCATGAGGTGTTGATAAACAAACCAGACAAACGTGTGATACCTACCTAACTATGGTAGTTCATATGGTTTATTGAACTACCGTGGTAGCTTCAATACCATCGATGCATCGTTATACAGATCAGGATGCACGTCGATGAAAGTACTAGCGCTAACGGCAAGCTTTTCTCTTGTTCTCCTGGTAAGTGCATGCTCAAACAGCAGTTCCAGTGATCCGATTGTCAATGCGACAGAGTCGACAGGTGATACCGGAATCATAAATGATAACGGTTCCACAAATGCCAATACGCAAGGTTCCGGTTCGCAAACTCCGATCGCCGATGGTACTGATACCACCGGTGATACAGGTACGCAAACCGAAGGGTCTGGTGAATCAGGACAAACTGCCGGTGGTTCTAACATTGTCGGTGGAAACGTCACAGCATTTGGGGGGCTGAGCGCTAGTTATTCAGCCATTGATGATGAAACAGAATGGTCTGCGTTGTTCTTTCAAAGCCCGACAGCGTTTCCTGTCTCCGCGTTAGAGCAAGAGAACATCCTCTCAGTATCTGATTCGTGTGAATTGTTGGATGCGTCTAATCCGATAGATCCGGGTGACGGTACCGGTGGTGTCGATCCGGAAAACCTCCCGTTTGTACCCGAGCCTGTCAGTGCCGGTGAGACCATTCTGATTACGTCCCCCGCCGGTACTTATGCAACCCTTACTGAGCAATCTGTATTCGGCTTTCTGATATACCAAACTGATGGTGATCAACCTATCGCAGGCCCAATACCTTCAGGTTTGACAGTGGACGTACCGGGTGCGCCGGGTGGATTCCCCGCCATGGCAAACGTGTCTTTTCCGCAAGCTGCCCCAATTTCATTCTCTTTTGACGGCACCACAATCAGCTGGACCAACCCAAGTGGCGCGGGCAACAGTAGCTCGGTTAGCGTCACAATGGCTGTGATTGTCGATAGTAACTTTGCATCGCAGCAGCTTATTCAGTGTGAATTGCTCGATGACGGCACCCATACCGTCGAAGCAGGACTGATACCCGCTGGCGATACTATTGAAGCGCCGTTGTTTTTCGGATCTCGTTCAGTAACGAAAATTGTTCAGAATGGTAGTGCCGTTCTAGTCCTTGATGCCGAGGCTGACGGATTTCTACAGTAAGCGTGTTTTAGCCTGAAGTATTCTGAGCCTTAAATATTCTGAGCCTTAAATAGCCGATTGCGCAGCCCGTTGAATTCGGGTGGCTTTTATCTTGAAAAGATTGCAACACTCGCAATCTCCCATTCGATTCCTTTATTGTGGATAATGACCCTTGTCTGGGTTGTCCTGACAAACCCACGTTCTGGAGTGAGAAATGGCATCATTGGCAAAAGTGGTTATAGCGCTCGTCGCCGCATTACATCTTTACATTGCGTGGTTCGAGATATTTGCCTGGACTTCACGTGGTCCAAAAGTATTCAGCAGTTTTCCCCCGGAGTTGTTTGCCCAAACTACTGCCATGGCAGCGAACCAGGGTTTATATAACGGGTTTCTCGCTGCGGGACTGATATGGGCGCTGTGCATAGTTGACGAGTTGTGGCACCGGCGCGTAGCCACTTGTTTTCTTCTGATGGTTTGTGTTGCGGGAATTTTTGGTGCCTTTACGGTGTCTACAAGAATCTTGTTTGTGCAGACGGTGCCTGCTTTGATAGGAATCGTACTGCTGGTTTGGGCGGCAAAGCGACGGCAGTCCGACCACAGTTGATTCAATGTTCTAAAGGCTCATGCCCTTTAAAGGACTCGCCACGTTCCGTGAAATCAGACGTTAACAAATTAGTAAAGAAAAACGCGCAACTGAATCATTTAGATGCAGCGAAAGTAACCAGTCACGTTCAACGCGAAAAAGGTGATTGGTTTGTTAACACGCTTATGCTTGAAGGCTATACCGTGCCATTCAAATATAATCGAAAACAGCTGTATAAAAATCTGGAAGGTGCATCGGTTAACCTGACTTATTATCCTCACACGGAGCAGGTTGGCGGTATTGAGTTCGAGTATATGAAAGTGGTTCGAATTCGCCGTAGTTAAATTGCGAAATGAGATTCGACCTCCGGTTTGTAAACTTGAATCGGTTGATCAGTTACACTCTCTGAAACATCAAAACTGGAAAAATGTATTGTGGCGGACAAAGTATCAACCATCATTTTGCACAACTACCCGCAGTCCCCGGTTGCAGAGAAGGTTCGTGTGGTTTTCGGTCTGAAGAACCTGTCGTGGAGTTCGGTTGATATTCCGCGTTTGCCGCCTAAGCCAAAGCTGACTGTGCTCACGGGTGGGTATCGCCGTACTCCTGTTATGCAAATTGGCGCGGACATATACTGTGATAGTCAGTGCATTATCCGTGAACTGGAACGACGTCAGGCAACGCCTGGCATTATGCCAACGAGCGATGCCGGTTTAATGTGGAGCCTTAGCCGTTGGACCGACGGTGCGTTTTTTGACTTGAGCGTGAAAATAGTTCTGGGTTCAGCTGGTGACAATTTACCAAAAGATTTTGCCGAAGATCGCGGTCGTCTTTATCTTGGGGAAAACTGGGCAGAGGGTTTGAAGCAGGCGAATGCGCAATTGCCGCATCTGGTAGCGCAAATAAGAGCGCCACTAAGCTGGCTTAACGAACAACTTTCAGATGGCCGTGATTTTTTACTTGGATCCAATGCCGGCGCGATAGATGCGCAGATTTATCATGTTGCTTGGTTTCTGCGCGGTCGCTGGAGTGCAGGTCCCGAGTTTCTATCAGAGTTTGAACATTTAGAGCGATGGGAGAATAACGTCAACGGCTTAGGGCATGGAGATGTTTCTGAAATGAGTGCCGATGAAGCCATCGAAATTGCACGAAGTTCGGAGTCTGATATAAAAGGGGTTGTTGCTCCGAATGATCCGCAAGGTTTGGTAGTGGGTGACAAGGTTTCAGTTGGTCCGGACGTAGATGGCGGTGAGCAAGCGGTTGATGGAATCGTCAGATTTGCCGATGCAGAAACCATTGTCATTGAGCGCGAAGACAGTTTTGTTGGAACGGTTTGTGTGCACTTTCCGCGAGCAGGCTATCGAATAGAAACAACCTGATTCATACTGATCAATCTGACTTGATGGAGGAAAAACATGGATCTCTCATGCGAAGTGATTATCGATAAACCGCTTCAAGAAGTCTGGGACTATACGAATAATCCAGACCACCTTAAGCTATGGCTTAACGACTTTGTTCGATACGAACAACTCACTGGCGACATCAATAATCCCAAGGTGGGTGATACTTCTAACCACACATATGACCAGAACGGCAAAGAGTTCACTATGAAAGAAGAAATAGTGGCCTACAATCCGCCGAATCATTTAACGTTGTTCATGACATGCAAAATGTTCGATATGAATGTGGTTAATGACTTCGAAGCCTTATCACCAGATAAAACCCGATTAGTAGCATCCGCAAAAACGGTGCGCTCAGGTTTCCTGATGAAGATAATGATGCTGTTCATGACAAACTCAAAAATGCAGAAAGATCATGAGCGGCAAATAAACAAGCTGAAGGAACTGATCGAAGCTACTTGAGCATGCCTGCGAACTCGTGGGTACTCCGCACAAGCTGCAAACTTGCCTTATTAATCAGCTATACGAATCTAATTGAATCTCTATCGGCCTGTAATAAGAGTCAGCTTGTGACGGTATCGACTGTTTTACGAGATTTACATATCAGTTAAGCCTTTGAAAAGGCTCTCTATTAGGTCATTTAAACGACTTTCGAGTCGAACCGCATATTTCCGCATGTAGTAGACTGCATCTGACATGTTCGCTATTGGATAGGTGAACTGTTTGTTGTGTCCTTGAAATTGTCTTCAACGGAACTGAATTTTTACCCTTACAGGAGTTCTAAGCTATGACTTTTATTAGACAAACGTTGTTCGTGGTGCCTTTGTTTTTTGCCAGTGCAATACTGTCAACAACGCCCGGGTTGTTTGGTTTTGGTCAAAGCTCTTTGGCGCACGCTGCATGCACTTGTAAGTGTGTTCTGGGCAATGTGGTTCCCGTGTGTGATAGTGCGATGGACATAAGACCATTTTGCGCGCCAAGAATGTGTCCGGTTGTCGACCCAAATAAGCCGATACCTCAACCGAAACTGGGTGCTGCTCCTGAATGTACACAGGAGCGGGTGTGGAACCCTTATACAGCTGAATACGATTGGCGAGCCAAATGCTAAA
>CALJNA010000089.1 GCA_937981955.1 uncultured Granulosicoccaceae bacterium | reverse complement strand
CGCGGGCACATATTGCTGGCAAAGCAAAATCGAATCGTCGAATTAATGCGCCGTTTCTTTTGTCGATAGGTTGGTTTGAAGGTGGCTGCGGAAAACTTCTTGCCACAGGCTTTGCACCGGTAGCGTTGTACCGCTTTGGCATCATCGGCGCGAAAAAAGTGTCCGTCACGCACAATGGATTGTCGGCTTGCCGCGCAGCTCGGGCATTGGGTGGTCGCATCCATGCGAACCTCCTTATTTGTCTTGGAATTTAAACAGTATCAGAAAAGTCTATCCCCAGCATGCTGGAGCAGTTTTTTAACAACTGGACAATTGAGACTGCAGATCTTTTTTCCGTTCCTGCAGCTGACTCTGAGCCCCCGCAGATTGTCCAGAGCGCATTTGGCTGAATAGTGCGGTTAGTTGTGACTGGACATCCTGTTTACACGCTTCTGATCCAACACCTGTTTCGGCAGCGGTACGGACACCCATGGCTTGTGTTGTGCCGTTGGTATTGGTTGCAGGCATGTTCCGGGTTGCCGCCGCAGCTGGTGTATTGGGTTTCATCGTTGCCTTGGATGCATCGTCACATCCGCCAAGCTCTGAAATGAAACCGTATGGAAAATCTTCACACGCAACTGGGCCGTACGAACCTGCCGAACAGCGAGCAGCGGATAATGCCGCTATGCGTTGAGGCGCTGTTTCGTAGTTTTCCTTGTGCGTGTACACGTAGTTGATCACGCCTATGGCGGTGCGTGGTATCGCATCAATACCTCCATAAGATGCAAACACGTCACCCGATGACATGCCGTTACGCATACCAATGGCTGTTCTTCGGGCAAAGTTGTTGGCGATCCGGCAATCGTAGTTGTCTTTACCTGATGAGCCTGAGCTCATCACTTTCGCTGTTTGTTCCTGAACAGGACAAGGTATCTGGTTGTAGCTGACTTCGCCGTCACTGCCTACGCACTTGAATATCGCGGCTTCCGCTGCACTGGGTACGAATTGACTTGCACACAGTATCGTTAGTAAAAGTCCGGTTTTATACATCATGTTGCCAGTTCCTTTTCATCTGGAACTGCTAGCGGCGCCAGCTGCTTTGAATTTCAGTGTGCAGGCTTAAAACTGGCTGTTAAGCTGGTGTTATGTGATGTGTTTAGCTATTTCGGCTTGAATTCGGGATAGCACCAATGTTGCCAGGTCATCTTACGGTTGCGTTCTTTGGGTTCGTTTTCGAGGTTGGTTTTGAGTGTCACATAGTGCAAAGTCAGTATTCCGAGCTGTTTGGATTTCTCGGATGCCTTTCTGTTCCAGGTGCTGCACTGATAGTGGCCGAACGCGTTTCTGACCGCGTGGTTTTTATAGCTGCGTAAACGGTCATAATACTTGCGTGCCCGGTAACCATCGTACAGGGGGTACATATACTCAGGGGCTTCCCAATCTGCGTTGGTTTCTGTAAGTCCGTATAAATTCACTAACTCGCCGCTTCGAAGCCTGCCTTCTATTTGTGGAAACAGCGATAGGGTTAATGGCTTCGGTGCGAACATACTCCATTTTTGATCGATGCGAAAAGTGCGTGCGGAGTAGTCGATTACATCGGGTCGAAACCATCTCATGCCTTTTAGCGTGCTGATATTAAAGACCACAATCACAACCAGGAAGTAGGCGGCAACTACTTGCCCGAAAAAAGAGGGTTTAAGTTTTAGCGCTCGGTACGGTAATACACGCGCGGTAATCGTGCCCATGGTGCCGCGATTGATCGCAACCCAGCTATAAATTCGGTTACCGACCCACATCAGTGGTGGGAACTTCATTAGCCAGCCAATGGGTTTTAGCAACCAACTTTGAGTAAACAGAAACGCCATTGCAGACCAATGGATATAGTTGTTTCCTGCGCCATCACTTATAACCCATGAGTTTTCACGCTCCATGATGGCGTAGATATCATCATATTCCTGAGCGCGCAGAATTTTAACCGAATCGGGTAGCAGGAATTCACGCAAGATCAGGCACATCTTCAGGCAAAATCCACAATCTTCGTCGTAATACATTGTGATGCTGGATGCTCGGGATTTTTCTCGTCGCCTGGCCAGAAATATCCATACGGCAGACGGAATAAGCACGGTAAGCGACATAAAGTCGATCAGTGGAAACAGGCCAATGTGCAACAACAACATGAATGCAACGTGTAACGATGCGAGCATCAGCAAACCGATAATCCGCGTCAGCGGCCACTTGAACGGTAGCAGCACCAGAATGGGACCAACATACTCCACGAAGATGACATAGGCGGCACCAATGGGCAGTAAAGGTGAAAACTGCTTGAACCAGTTTGCAATGGGTGTGGCGAAGTGCTGTATTTGCAGTGTGTAGTGTGCGGCCTCGAAAGGAAATCGCCATGGTGCGCCTGTTTTTAAAAGGGCGGTAAAGAAATACAAAAACAGAACCTGAAAAATAACCGCGATAGTTGCAACCGAAAAATACAGCTGCGCCTGGTCGGGCTGGAATCTTCGCTGGTTAGGGTTGCGTCTGTTTTCTGGCTGCAAGGCAGCATCAATTGACCATTTAGCACCCAGTGGCAGAAAGATACCCCAAAAGCACATCACGACCATTAGTATATCGCCGCCCTGGAGCACCATTTCGTTTCGGTTTAACAGGGATGCCAGTAATAGCCAGGACAGTATTGTCATAAGCCGTGTGCGATAACCGACAAGTAAGCCTATAGCGATAATTCCTGCAACAACAAACAGCAGAATCTGCCACCACAGTTCTCCAGATGCAGCATGCAGTGACAGGTACCATTTGTTGTTAACTTCTATCCATTTCGATCTTGGTAGCACACCGGCGTCGGTGTAGAAGAAGCTCATCTGACGGCTGCGCAGCACAAGATCGACCAGCAGCAAAGTGGCTAGCATGATTCTCATCAGTGCCAGCGATCGAAGATCAATGCTGAAAACGGTTTTGGGGCTGACCCAATTGTCAGGATTTTGAAAAACTGACAGCCAGGCTTTGAGGCGTTGAATCATCCGAATACAACAGGTTCATGTGCAATACCTGCCAGTTTACCAAACCCGAAGGCTGTACCGTAACCGTTAGAGATTAATCAGGATGACCAAGCGATTTGTAGGCTATCCAATGAGGAGACTCTTCATCGGGTAATGATACGAGGGCTCTGTTTTCGATGTAGTCGGCATCGAGCACCGTGCCGTGCTTGCCGGCATGTTCGCCATTAATCACCTTGACTTCAATCCCGGCAGCGAAAACTGGTGGCCGGTTCCTGGACGCTTGCTGGTAGCGCGCATTCGATGCGTCGAGCATGTTTTTCAAAGAGGCGAGACGCGCTTTCTCTTCGGGAGGAAGTGGTTTTCTTTTCGCTGAATTTGAATCGGTGTTGCTCACGGTGTCAGCATCCAGGCTCGCAGGCTCCTCGGTAAGCCTATTATGCTCGGAAATGGCATCGTTGTGCTGGTTATCGTTGCGGTTATGCCCAGAATCTGGAGTTGAACTATCATTCGCCGCTGCATTGTCTGGCATGTCGGTATCGGTTGTGGAGGCTGTGTTTGCCGGGCTGATGTTATCTGACTCGTCATCCCATATATTCTCCAAAAACGGAAATTGCATGATCAGCGGATCTTCCTGATCTTCTGCACGCCGCTCGTTTTTACGCCGCTCGCCGGTAGTGAGCCGCCAGCTACCATCGCCATCGAGTGATTGGCGTCTTTTACGTTCACGCTTTTCGTTACGTCTTTTCTTATCAGGTGGGTGTGCCATGAAAGCAGCTCGGCAGATCAGTTGTCATTTAATATTGGATGTAGAGTTTGTCGGCCCGGAATCGTTCAGCATAAGCCTGTTACGTACTTACTGCAGTGTCTGGGCCAAATGTAACCATCCTGAAGTAACAGGCAGTGCCGGCCTGGGGCGCGGCTTTTTAGTGAATCAGTCAAACGAGACTAACTAAGTGCTTGATATGTAATGGTAAGCGCGCGACATGCAATAAAAGGCGCGGCAAATGAGTCTGTTATTGAAGACCTGGCTTGCCGGATTTTATGTGTGGTGTATCTCAATTAACACATGTGAAACACTTTATTAGGGTTACTGAATTCATGTTTTTCTTGAGACGGTTACAGACGGGTATGTCGGTTTCCGTTACAGCTCGCAGTGGAGGGGAAACACCTATCATTGCCAGGGAATAGAAATTCGTAGAAATTTCATTCGCGCAACAAAGGCTGTATCGGCTACCTCATCCGCATTACAAAACATCCCATTAAGAGGAATGGTAATGCCACAATTAACTTACCGACTGATTCTGGTCGGGATTATTCTTGCGTCAGCGCAAGGCGGCTCCGTGCTCGCATCAGATAAGCCGGCAGTGTTCGCAGAAGAAGGAAAAATTGATTTTTCCGCACCTGGTGTTATCGTGCGTGAAGGTGACGTTTTAACCGGGCCGAAAATGATGCAGCGCGGCTTTGGCGTTAGCAAAAACACAGCTATCTGGGAAGATGGCATCGTTCCTTACTATATTGATCATGAGTTGCAGTCTTATCTTGAGGTGATCGTTCAATCTGCGGTCGATACATGGAACGCGGTGGGCGGAATTACTCTGGTAAAGATTGATCCCCGAGCCTGGGACGCACCTGAAGACTATCTGCATTTTGTTCCGGCACAAGGCTGTGCATCCTGGGTCGGGCGTCAGGGTGGCCCACAACAAGTTTGGACCGGTGCTGGTTGCAGTCGTGGCAGCATGATGCATGAGATTGGTCATGCGCTCGGGCTCGAACATGAACACACTCGCCCAGACAGAGATCAACACATAGCGATTAACTGGGAGAACATCGACTCTGACAAGGTTGATAATTTTGCCATCAGTGATCATAGCCGACGTACTTATGGTCCGTATGACTATGGTTCTATCATGCACTACGGCGAGTATTTTTTCTCTGCTAATGATAACCCGACTATAAAGCCGCTTCAGGGAGACGGCGTTTCCATTGGGCAGCGCCTCGCTCCGAGTGCTGGAGACATTCGCGCTATTGCCATGCTTTACTCCAGCGACATTTCTCTGGTTAGTCACGTGGTAACCGAAAACGGCCAGAGCGAAGTCAGTTTGCTGATCAGCAATGAGCACTTGCAGGGAGCAAACATGCTCGAGCTGTCAATGTTTATTGGTGATGCACAGCTTGTGTCCAACAACAATATTGACTGGGATTGTTTTACCTATGACAGTATACTGAGTTGCAACCGGGACCGTCTTGCCGGGTCAGAACAGAGTTCAATCATATTGAGTTTTGACAAGCCGCTAAGTGAAGCAGAATTGAATCCAACGCTCAATTCCAAAACCCCTGACGACAATCTGGCCAATAATGGTGGGTTGTTTTCACCGGCAGCTGCCCAGGGTGTGAATCCGCAGGGTCAGGTTATGCCTTTATCCGATCAACAGGTGCAGGCAAACTTAGGCGCGACGAGCTATTCCATAGGTGGTCTGGGTTTTCTGCTTGCCTTGCGTTTAATGCGACGTCAAAAGCACGGAAAAATGGATTACAGTAAACTAAAAACTACGCAAGTGTAGTTGCGTAGACATCATCGCTTTTCCAGCAACTCAATTTCAACAAAAGCACATTCAAAATCGTTTGCATTAATGACGTCGTGCTGTACTCCAAGGTCGCGGTAGTAGGGAACACCGGTGGTAAGTTCAGCTGTTGTTCTGGTTCCGTCTGGGTGCTCAATGTCGAGCTTACCGGTGAATTGAGGGACGACGACGTAATCGTATTCGTGGGTATGCCA
This sequence comes from uncultured Granulosicoccaceae bacterium, assembly GCA_937981955.1. Taxonomy (GTDB): domain Bacteria; phylum Pseudomonadota; class Gammaproteobacteria; order Granulosicoccales; family Granulosicoccaceae; genus Granulosicoccus. Next base: position 17,312 of record CALJNA010000089.1, on the reverse strand, counting down.
ACCTGTGTTATCGCCTTTGTTTGCAAATCGCCATTCGGTGACCCTGACTCTACTGTTATCGATGAACACGGTGGGTGTAGCCGTGCCGGGTGTTGTTTTTCCGCACATGCCGTATGTCCTTAATGATGTCGAACTGATTCGTTAAGTCAAATCATATCGGGAATTGTTCTTCAGCAGTGATTTTTGGGGCGGTTGTTGCTATGTTCTGTATTAATCTCGCCAGTTTTGCGATTGTCGCGTAAATTATCGATCGCAGAAGTTTGCTGCCAAGCCATGAGACTTAAGCATGAACGAACACTTCCTGAATCATATACAGCAAGAACTCTCGAGTATTGAGTCGGCCGGTTTATACAAACGCGAACGAGCGATCGTTTCTGCGCAAGCTGGCAGGATTCGTGTGCAGGATACCAACTCAAATACATCCGATGTTATTAATCTATGCGCTAACAACTATCTGGGCCTGGCTAATCATCCGGCATTAGTTCAAGCCGCCAAAGATGCGATGGATAACCACGGTTATGGCATGGCAAGCGTACGATTCATATGTGGTACTCAAAACCTGCATCAACATCTAGAGCGTGAGCTGGCCGCCTTTCTTGATAAAGACGATGCAATACTGTTTGCGGCGTGTTTCGATGCAAATGGTGGCTTGTTCGAACCCTTGCTTGGTGCAGAGGACGCCATTGTTTCAGATTCGTTGAATCATGCATCCATCATTGACGGCATCAGACTGTGCAAGGCAAAGCGTTATCGATTTGAAAACGCGAACATGAGTGAATTGGAAAACCAGCTTAAACAGGCAAAAAGTGACGGAGCCAGATATACACTGATCGCAACTGACGGCGTTTTTTCTATGGACGGCTACCTGGCGAACCTACCGGCAATTACAGAGCTTGCTGACAAATACGATGCGCTGCTAATGGTCGATGATTGTCATGCAACTGGCTTTATGGGGCCTTCCGGACAAGGAACGGCAGCACACTTCGGTGTTAATGATAAAGTCGATATTCTTACCGGTACGTTGGGCAAAGCACTTGGTGGTGCAATCGGCGGTTACATTGCTGGCGCTCAACCTGTTATTGACCTGTTGCGTCAACGGGCCCGTCCATATCTTTTCTCTAATTCATTGCCTCCGAGTGTTGTTGCTGCCTCGATTGAAGCTTTGAGTCTGGTAAAAGCGGGAGATTCTCTTCGAACGCAATTGTTCGATAATGCCAGGTATTGGCGGGATGGTTTAACCGATATCGGGTTTGATCTTGCACCAGGAGAGCACCCGATCATTCCGGTTATGCTTGGGGATGCGCATCTTGCTCAAAATATGGCCGCCAAACTCTATGAGAAGGGTGTTTTTGTATCCGGCTTTTTCTATCCGGTAGTACCAAAGGGTAAAGCGCGCATTAGAACGCAAATGAACGCAAGCCTTACCCGGTCAGATCTTGATAAAGCGCTTGCAGCCTTCGAAGCCGCCGGAAAGGATACGGGAGTGATTCAATGAGCACTGCTTCAAACGATTTGCGACTGGCCAATACCATGAAAGCGTTGGTGAAAGCCCACGCCAGAACAGGCTTGTGGATGCAGAACGAACCCATTCCGGAAATTGGTGTGGACGATGTGCTTATAAAAATAAATAAAACCGGCATTTGCGGTACCGATGTCCACATTTGGAACTGGGATGAGTGGGCAGCAAACACGGTACCCGTGCCCTTGATAACCGGGCATGAGTTTGCCGGTGTCATAGTTGATATGGGGAGTCATGTTGAAGGCTTGACTATCGGGCAACGGGTTAGTGGTGAGGGTCATCTTGTTGGTAAAGAGTCGCGACAATCGCGCGCCGGGAAGTTTCATCTCGACCCTGAAACACGTGGTATCGGAGTTAATGAGCACGGTGCATTTGCGCAGTACCTGAAATTGAATGCATTTAATGTTATTCAATTACCCGACGAAATCAGTGATGACATTGGCGCAATCCTTGACCCGTTGGGTAACGCGGTGCATACCGCGTTGAGTTTTGATTTACTCAGTGAGGATGTCCTGGTCACCGGTGCCGGGCCTATCGGTATTATGGCCGCCGCGGTTGCTCGACATGCCGGTGCACGTAATGTTGTCATTACGGATGTCAATGATGATCGTTTAACGCTGGCATCTCAGGTAGCTGATGTGGTGCCGGTTAATGTTGCCAGACAAGATTTAAAAGATGTCAGTGTAAAAATGGGTTTGAAGCAGGGCTTTGATATAGGTCTTGAGATGTCCGGTAACCAGGCGGCGCTTGACCAGATGGTTGAGTCACTGGTTATGGGAGGGCGCATTGCCATGCTGGGTATTCCTCCTGGAAAAAGTCCGGTTGACTGGTCTCGCATTGTGTTCAAGGCCATCACCATCAAAGGCGTTTACGGTCGGGAAATTTTCGAAACCTGGTACAAAATGATTACGATGTTGCAGAACGGACTGGATGTCTCTGGTGTCATCACGCATCGCTTTCCTGTGCAAGACTTTGAAGAAGGTTTCAGGCAAATGATCGGCGGATCCAGCGGTAAAGTGGTTCTGGACTGGACCGGTGTTTGACCGCCAGGAGCGCTTAAAGACCCTCCAGGCTCGTGTATAAGCCGAGATTGGGTCTATAATTGGGTAACCAAGCAACTGATGACGAGCAACTATGCGTGGCGCGGGTGGATCGAACGGTGGAGAGCTGTCCTTTTTAATCGGTCTCATGATGATGATTGCCGGCTTCTATTTGTTGCTGAGCTCCATCTCGATTGATAGCCGTTTTGGGTTTGGAATGCGGCTTTACGGAATAGGCAGTCTTGGGATCACCAGCGGCATGCTCATGATCCCGTTTATCATTGGTGTCATCTTTATCTTCTACAACAGTAAAAACTACTTAGGCTGGCTGTTGTGTGTGGGCACTGTCCTTGCACTTATCGTTGGTGTGCTGGCTCGTTCGCAATTCCGTTTCGCATCCATGAGTGCATTCGATCTCATGCTAATTCTTATTTTATCCTTTGGTGGATTGGGATTGTTTATTCGATCTTTGCGCAGTAACCCGCTTTAACCGCTTGTTGACGCTTCGTATTGTGTCGATACGCTACGCGCGATATCGGCAATGGCTGAAACATATCCCGGCGATTTGTTTTCATCATATCTAGCCTTGAACGTCAAACTATCGGGTGTCCAGGCATAGTTTAATTCAAACAATTCGTTGTTTTGAATTGCGTCAGCTGCCATCGTTCTTGGTAAGGTTGCAACGCCCATTTTGTTTTTTGCCATAAATAAACAGGCTGCCAGATTGCTTGATGGAACCAGGTTTACGTCGTTGGTTTTTTCACTCGTAAAATGTGCTGAAATAGCTTTGAATAATTCAGATTCTCGTGCATGTGTCAGTATTGGATATTTTGTCAACGCCATAGCCGTTAGCGCTTTTCCTTTCAAAGTCGTTTTGGGGAATATCAATTGCGGCGAGGCCACCCAAATCAATGGGTAAGTGCCCAAATCTCTTTCACCCGACATGACATTGTCGAATGGCCCATTTTGTAACGCAATGTCTAGCCCGCGTTCAGATAGTTCGCGTGACAGATTGGCAGAAAGGTCGACGGTTAATTCAACTTGAATATTCGGATACTTTTCGTTGAGTACTTTCAAAAAATCCTGTAGCCAGGTGTGAACAATGAGTTCCGTTACACCGAGCCGCAAAGTGCCCTGGCGTTGTGATTCATCATCTGATGCAGCATATAACGATTCAACGGCGTTCAAAACATCGCGCGAATGGGCAAGCAGAGTTTTACCGCGGGCAGTCAATCGCACCGAACCTGCGTCTCGTTCAAGTATTTGTACTCCCAACGCGTTTTCCAGCGAGCGAATTCGGACAGAAATGTTGGGTTGTGTTGTATTGAGTCTTGCCGCAGCCTTGCTAAAACTACCGAGATCGATGGCCCAGACAAAAGCTTCGAGTTGTTTCAGGTTCAGGTTCATCTTAAAGCTCTGGTATGTGTCGTAAAGTATAAATATTAATTATGCAATAAATAATATAAAATAATTGGAATTTATTAATAGTTTCTTGGAAACTATCGAAGTTGGGCTGAGAAGTACCAACTCCGTCTGAATCCAGGATGCACTTATTGTTAATCGATTATTTGCCTGTCATGTGCCCAGGTAGCTGATCAAAATCAGGGGAAACGAACCGGATGACTCAAACCTCATGCCGTTTGGGTGTTGATATTGGTGGAACGTTCACAGACGTTGTATTGGAAGTAGCCGATCAACTGTTTTCCACCAAAGTACTGACAACCTATAAAGCGCCTGAAGATGCCATTGTTGAAGGTTTACATCAGGTTTGTAAAAAAGCCGGTGTATCCACATCTGCCATCACACAAATTATTCACGGCACCACACTTGCCACCAACGCTCTAATAGAGCGACGCGGTGCAAAAACAGTTTTGGTAACTACCCAGGGATTTCGAGATGTCATCGAGATGCGCACTGAATCGCGTTTTGAACAGTACGACTTGAACCTTGAACTGCCCGATCCACTGTTACAACGTCAGAGCCGGTTAACGGTGAAAGAACGCATGAACGCGTCGGGAGAGGTGTTGATTGCACTTGATCGGCAGGATGTACAGCGAGTCGTGGAACAAATCGAAAGCGCAGGATACGAAAGCGTTGCTATCGGTTTGCTGCACAGCTACGCAAACCCTGAACATGAAAGAATTGTCCGCGATGAAATTGCAAAACGTTTACCGGACGTGATGATTTCGTTGTCTTCTGAAGTGTCACCTCAAATGCGTGAATACGAGCGATTCAATACCGTTGTGGCAAATGCCTACATCAAGCCGTTAATGAAAAGCTATCTGGGTCGCCTTGAAGGTCGGCTGCTTACTGAAGGCGTTAACTGTCCGATTTTCCTTATGCATTCCGGCGGTGGCATCATATCGATTGACAGCGCTGCTGAGTTTCCTGTGCGTCTGGTGGAGTCCGGTCCTGCCGGAGGAGCCGTGTTCGCAGCTAATATTGCGGCTCGTTACGGGTTGGATAAAGTGCTTTCATTTGATATGGGTGGCACCACCGCAAAAATCTGCTTAATCAAAAATCAGACACCGAAAACCAGCCGGGTATTTGAAGTGGCGCGTACCTACCGTTTCAAAAAAGGCTCAGGGATGCCCATATCAATACCGGTTATCGATATGGTTGAAATTGGCGCTGGCGGCGGCTCTCTGGCAACGGTCGATGCCATGCGGCAAATACGAGTTGGCCCGGAGTCCGCCGGTTCTGAGCCAGGTCCGGCCTGTTATGGCCGGGGTGGAGAAAGGCCGGCTGTAACCGATGCTGATTTGCTGCTCGGTAAGCTGGATGCAGGCAATTTCGCAGGAGGTTCTATCGCACTTGACCCGGCTCAATCGGCTGCAGCGCTCACCCGTGTTATCGGCGAACCTCTGAACATGGATGAGCAAAGTGCGGCGTTCGGCCTTGCTGAAGTTGTTGATGAGAATATGGCCAATGCGGCCCGGGTGCATGCGGTGGAAAACGGAGAAGATCTGGCTGACTACACCATGATTGCTTTCGGTGGCGCGGCTCCATTGCATGCGGGTCGGTTGTGTGAAAAGCTGGGAATAGACCGATTGCTCGTGCCACCTGGTGCAGGTGTTGGATCGGCGATTGGTTTTCTACGTGCACCGTTTAGTTTTGAAGCCAACCGCAGTGTGTACATGCGTTTATCCGATTTTGATCCTCAGTTAATTACCAATCTGCTTACAGAGCTTCAAGATGAGGCAACGGGCTTTGTTCGATCATGTGATGCGACTGCGAATATCGAGTCTCAATTTAAAGTGTATATGCGCTACTCCGGGCAAGGGTGGGAAATTCCGGTGGAGCTTACGCAGGCACAGGCTATGTCTCCGGATGCACACGCTTTTCAGCACCGATTCGAAGAAGACTATGCGGCCTTGTTTGGCAGAACCGTGGAAGGCATGGACATTGAGATAACCGTGTGGGCCGTGAATGCTACAACACCGGTTCAGCAAGTTGATAGAGTTAATGTACAAGCGATTGGTGACGAGGCCAGCGTTGCTGAACGTCGAAGCATGTTCGATCCGGCCAAGGGTCAGTCTGTAGATGCGGCTGTTGTGATTCGTGACAACATCAATACTGGTCAGACTGTTCAAGGGCCGGCTGCCATCACAGAAGATGAAACTACCATCATTTTACCGAGTAGCCGGTTGGCAATGCGACAACCGGATGGTTGCATTGATGTCAGTATGAATCGCGGGAGTCAATCATGAGTTCTTCAATCAGTAATGTGTCTAATCAAGTCATGTGGAATCGACTCATATCGGTTGTCGAGGAGCAGGCACAAGCTTTGGTACGCACGGCGTTTTCCACCTCTGTTCGTGAAGCCGGAGATCTATCGGCTGGTGTTTACGATACCCAGGGACAAATGCTGGCCCAGGCGGTTACCGGTACGCCCGGCCATGTCAACGCCATGGCAGATGCGGTTGCTCACTTTATACGGCGTATTGGTCGAGACAACATTCTGGAAGGGGATGTGTACATTACAAACGATCCCTGGGAGGGCACCGGGCATTTGCACGACATCACCGTGGTGAGTCCGTCTTTTCTGGACGGACAGCTGGTTGGTTTTTTTGGTTGTACTGCGCACATTGTCGATATTGGCGGACGTGGATTTGGTGCGGATGCAAATTCAGTTTACGAAGAGGGTTTGTATATTCCGATCATGAAGTTTGCTGATCAGGGAGAGGTTGATCAAACGCTGCTTAAGATGGTGCGTGGCAATGTAAGAGAACCTGATCAGTTGGTTGGTGACATCTATGCACTGGCAACATGCAACGAAATTGGTCATAGACGCTTGATTGATATGATGCGTGAATTCAATCTTAGCCAGCTTGATAGCATTGCATCATTCATTCTGGAAAACTCAAAACGTGCAACCATTGAACGCATAGCGGCGTTGAAAAAAGGCAGTGCAACCGGCTCTATGGCTATTGATGGCTACAGTCATCCGGTTGAGTTGTGTGTACGTCTCGATATTGAGTCAGATCATATTCTGTGTGACTTTGAAGGTACGTCCAAGCTGGATAAAAAAGGCATTAACTGTCCAATGGTGTATACCAAGGCCTATGCCTGCTATGCATTGAAGTGCGCTATTGCACCGGAAATTCCAAACAATGCCGCATCGTTGGAACCATTTAAAGTGATTGCTCCTGAGCACTCCATTGTTAATGCGGTGCACCCGGCACCGGTGGCGTTGCGCCACATTATCGGGCATATGGTTCCCGACGCTGTCTATAGTGCTTTGGATAAGTTGTTACCTGGCATTGTGCCGGCGGAGGGAGCAGGGTGTCTTTGCAATTTTCAAGTGTCCTTGCGGCCACGAACAGACGAACCAGCGCCTGAAGATGCAGTGCGCTCTGAAGTACTGACGTTTAATTCGGGTGGTTCTGGTGCACGTCCATCTTACGATGGTCTTAATGCTACTGCATTTCCGTCCGGGGTCATGACTATGCCCGTGGAAGCGACTGAAAACGTCGGACCGGTTTTGATCTGGCGTAAAGAATTCCGACCTGATAGCGGTGGCGCAGGACAGTATCGTGGTGGACTTGGTCAGTACATGGAAGTGGGTGCGGTTGAAGGGCATGAATTCGATTTTCAAGCCATGTTCGATCGTGTTGCGCACCCGGCACGCGGTCGGCAAGGCGGTGGCAATGGTGCAACCACGACCATTGCACAGGACGACGGTACCGCAATGAAAGGCAAGGGTAAACAGTTTGTCCCGCACGGTCGCAAAGTCATGTTGGCGTTCCCCGGTGGTGCTGGTTATGGTCGGCCGGAAAAACGCGCCGTTGAATTGATAAAGCGTGATTTGGCTCGTGGCTATATTTCAAAGGAGACAGCTACACGCGACTACGGACTCAGCGAGAATGATGCCCGTGCGGTGATTGAAGCCGTGGAGCGCGGTGAGAACGTTTAGGACTGGCGCGTAAGCGATAGACACATATACAAAATTTGATTGATGAGCATTTACGGGAGTAATTCATTATGAAACTGGTTTTGACTGGCGCTGCCGGACGACTGGGTTCTTACTTGCGCGAACCTTTGGCCGCCATGGCTGATGAACTGGTTTCCAGCGATATCGTTGAAAGTTTGGGGAAACTGTATCCCGGTGAGGCGTACGTCAGGGCAGATCTCGCTGACCTGGATGCCATTCTTGAACTGGTCAATGGCGCCGACATGATTGTCCACTTTGGTGCAATAGGTGATGAAGCCCCTTTCGACTCCATACTCGGTCCGAACATTATCGGTGCTTACAATATTTGGGAAGCAGCATTTCAAAAAGGCGTGCGACGCGTTGTTTATGCCAGCTCTATTCATGCGGTTGGTATGCATTCGCGTACAGAGTGTATAGGCACAGACGTTCCACATCGGCCTGATACGTTTTATGGTCTTGCTAAATGTTTTAGTGAAGATCTGGCTCGTTTGTACTGGGATAAACGGCAGGTTGAAAGCGTTTGCATGCGAATTTTGTCGTGTGCGCAAGTCACCAGTGCACGAGCATTAGGGTCGTGGTTATCGTATGACGATCTGATACATCTTGTTGAGCGTTCTATAGACACACCCGTTACAGGATTCACTGTTGTCTATGGTGTTTCTAACAATGATCGTAGCCCGGTTGATAACTCGGCTGCCAGCTACCTGGGATATCGGCCAAAAGACAATGCCGAGAAGTACGCTGAGAGTATTTTGGCACAGAGTGAAATCGCCAGTCTTGATGATCCCGGCAGTCTATGTCACGGCGGCCCGTTTGCCTCCATTGAGCTTGGCAATAGTGGGCTTGCAACCATGAACATTGTCGACGATACCAAGAAATCTTGAATTTATTAACTAAAGAGAATCAGCAATGAGCGATAAGCAATCTGTATTGGTGGTGGGTGGTGGCAGCGGCATTGGTGCTGATGCGGCAAAAACACTGGCTGAAAAAGGCTACGATGTCGGAGTTATGTCTTCGTCTGGTAAAGGCGAAGCGCTAGGCAAGGAACTCGGTGGTTTGGGATTTACCGGCTCAAATTTGGTGCCTGCCGATTTATCAAGCTTCGTTGATCTGGCTATGGAGCGATTCGGGCGCATTGATGGCGTGGTTAATTGCGCAGGTCACGGTCCCAAGGGACCTGTTATGGAACTCACCGATGAAGACTGGCATACCGGCATGGATTACTACATGCTGAATGTTGTTCGTATGACTCGTCTGGTGTTGCCTGTCATGCAGAAACAAAAAGCTGGCTCAATAGTGAATATATCTACGTTCGCAACCTTTGAACCCGACCCAGACTTTCCAACGTCTGCTGTTTTTCGATCAGCGCTGGCCGGATACACAAAATTGTTCAGTACTCGTTACGCGGCAGAAGGCATACGCATGAACAATGTATTGCCCGGATTCATTGACAGTTTGCCTGAAAAGGAAGACCGGTTGGCCCGGATTCCTGCTGGCCGCTATGCAAGAGTGCGCGAACTCTCTGAAACCATCGCATTCATGGTTTCAGATGCGTCGAGTTATATTACTGGTCAGAACCTTCGAGTAGATGGTGGTCTGACGTCGTCGGTTTAAATGTAGCAGCACGGTGAACTGTGGTGGCGTTAATTACAAATTAGCGCCACCCCATAAAACACTATAAGCCTCGCAGTGAATCAGCAATGATGTAAAGTCGTCCAGATTTACATCGGCTGGCAGTACGTATTCCTGTGCGCCTTTATTGCTTTTCAGCGGTGCTAACATCACCGCATTCTCAGTTGCGTTTTTTCCCGTCGCATTATCGATGGATTGAGTCGATAAGAATATTTTCAGATCAGGTCCCTTTTTTGTTTTAAACGACTTGTTAAAAGAGATGACTTGCTGATCACCGCGCTGTTCAACAGACCATTCGCCATTCAAGGCGTATTTCTTGTCTACCCAGCCGCCCGATTTGGCTTCGATAGTTGATGCAGCAGCAACGCCAATGGCCAAAAAGCCGAATATCAGGCATGAAAACATGAAGCTCATAAGAACAGCATTAACAGATAAGTTTCTTTGTTGCATTGGTTTTACCCCATTCGTTTAAGTTAGCTGAGCGCAGCATTATTGCCGGCTTGCTACTTAAGAGCTCTGCTATGAAATGGAGTTCGGTTTGGAAACTATAACAATATGTAAGTCTGTGGTAAGCAGGCGCAGAACCAGTAAAAATGAGGGTGTCGGCCTGTTGCAGATTGCTGCGAAGCCTTCTCTCGGGTAGGATGGTTTACCTCTTCTTTTTTAAATAAAAGTCAACTCAGGATGCTCGGTCAACGAATTTTTGCCATGAGCATTGAAACGCGTATGTCTGCGTACTATTGGCTGTTTTTTATGTCGATGGGAAGCACTGCACCGTTTGCAGCGCTCTGGTTCAATTCACTTGGTATTCCATCGTCGATTAGCGGATTGATATTCGCTGCACCTTCAATTGCCACGGTTTTATTCACGGTTTTTATAGGTGGTTGGGCAGACAGGTTGTCTGACTGGCGCAGCGCCATTATTGCCTGCAACTGGATTGCGTTGATTGCATTTTGCTGGTTTTTGTTCCGACAGGGTCCGTGGGATGTATTAGTTATATGGATCATTGCTGGTTTGGTTACCAGCGCAAGTACACCGATAATGGATGCAGCGGCGCTTAATTCAACGCAGAAAACCGGTAAAGACTACGCCCGTATTCGCTCATTTGGATCAATGGGTTTTATTGTTGGAGTCATGCTAGCCGGTTGGTTGTTCGATCAATTCGGCAGTCGCTGGTTTGTGGTTGTGCTGCTGATTGGTGTTATGGGCCGATTGTTGTCAGCGTACGCTTTGCCGCGTTTCAAATCTGAAAAACAAACGACTGATTCGGCTATGCCCGCATCGGGTTTGGCGGTGTTGAAACACCCAGGAATAGTTTGCGTGTTGGCCGGTGCTGCCTTTATCAGCGCGTCGCACGGTTTCTACCATATGTTTTCTGTTTTACATTGGACCAATGTGGGAATCAGTACCAAGATGGCTTCGATTTTGTGGTCTGTAAGTGTGGTTGCTGAAGTTGCATTAATGTGGAGTTTCAGACGAATCGCACGTACGGTTTCTGCACGAAAGTGTTTGATCGTCGCCGGGGCGGTGTCTGCTGTGCGCTGGCTGCTGGCCGGTACCGATCCCGGTCTTGCTCAATTGTTTTTGTTGCAGGCTCTGCATTCGATCACCTTTGGTGTCGCTTTTCTGGCAACGGTCAATTTTATTGCAAAGCGGGTGCATGAAAATAATGCAGCCCAGGCCCAAAGTCTGTACACCACCCTAATGACCTTGTTGATGGCATTGTCATTCTGGCTGTCAGGGTGGCTTTACGGACAGATGGCCGGCCAGACGTACTGGATCATGTCTGTTTTGGCGTTTATTGGCACTGTCAGTGTGGCATGGAGTTTTCGCAGCGATCTGGACGATCCGGTGACATTGCCGTAACCGCGATTGAGCCAGTTTCGAAAACGGAATATCCCACGCAGATTCTGACGCTGCTAGACTGTTGAGTAACGTTTTTTTCAACCCCAAACGGGTGAGCTTGCAGCACAATAGGCGCTCGATCAACCCGTCGCTTGCTAATGCGCACCAAACCATGAGCCAGGTCGTCACATGACACGCTTCTCAGGATTCAGCCTGTTTAAAAACGCCTTGCAGCACCAGGAAAACTGGCAGCGCATGTGGCGTAACCCCACGCCAAAAGCACACTACGATTTCATTGTGGTTGGTGGTGGCGGGCACGGATTGGCTACTGCCTACTATCTGGCAAAAGTTCACCAGAAATCCAGCGTGGCTGTTATCGAGAAAGGCTGGCTTGGTGGTGGTAATACCGGTCGTAACACCACCATTGTTCGGTCAAACTACTTGTGGGACGAAGCTGCCCACCTATATGAGCATGCCATGAAGTTGTGGGAAGGCTTGTCTCAAGATCTCAACTACAACGTCATGTTTTCGCAGCGCGGTGTGATGAATCTTGGTCATAACCTTCAAGATATGCGCGATATAGAGCGGCGCGTTAATGCGAACCGTCTGAACGGCATAGACGGCGAAGTGCTGGATGCGAAGCAGTGTCAGGAGATTGTTCCTATCATGGACTGCTCTGGTAGCACCCGTTATCCCGTATTAGGTGCATCCTGGCAACCTCGCGCAGGTGTTGCCCGGCACGATGCGGTCGCATGGGGTTACGCGCGCGGTGCAGATCAACTTGGCGTCGATATTATTCAACAGTGTGAGGTCACCGATATCCTCGTTGAAGATGGCGCGGCCATTGGCGTAGAAACAAAACAGCACGGAACTATTAAGGCGGGAAGAATCGGTTGCGTGGCCGCTGGCCATTCGGGTGTGCTCGCAGGTATGGCAGGATTTCAATTACCGATAGAGTCACACCCACTGCAGGCGTTTGTATCCGAGCCCATAAAACCAATACTGGATACCGTGGTTATGTCCAATGCAGTGCACGGCTACATGTCACAGTCCGATAAGGGTGATCTGGTTATCGGTGCCGGTATCGATGGTTATGTGGGCTACGGCCAGCGTGGTTCCTTCCCGGTAATCGAGCACACGGCTCACGCTATTATGGAGCTGTTCCCAGTAGTCAGTCGGGTACACATGAACCGCCAGTGGGGTGGCATTGTCGATACTACGCCAGATGCGTGTCCGATTCTGTCAGCCACACCTGTTGAGAATCTGTTTTTCAATTGTGGCTGGGGTACGGGCGGTTTTAAAGCCACACCTGGAAGCGGGCACGTGTTTGCAGACTTACTCGCCAAAGGACGACCCAACAAATTAGCCGAAGCGTTTTCCATGTTTCGTTTTTATGACGGTGCGCTCATCGATGAACATGGTGCCGCTGGAGTGGCACACTAGCCACGTTGGTTAAATGTATAACAGTCGAAAAAGTTAACGCCATGTTTAATATCTATTGCCCTTATTGCGAAGAACACAGAGAAGAGGAAGAGTTCCACCCCAGTGGCCAGGCACATTTAGCCAGACCTGCAGATGCCGATGCATGCACTGACAAAGAATGGGGTGACTTTCTATACTTCCGCAAAAATCCTCGTGGACTGCATCAGGAGTTGTGGCAACACACGGCTGGTTGCAGAAAGTTTTTCAATATCACCAGAGACACGGTTAGCTACCAAATACTGGAAACCTACAAAGTGGGCCAGTCTCCTCAAGTTAAGCTACCTGAAGTTAAACTGGAAGAACCTCGTCATGGTTGATTTGATTCAAGGGCGATATGTGCAGAAGAATCGCTTACCTTCGGGTGGGCGAATCAATCGCGATAAAATACTGACATTCCGGTTCGATAACCGTTACTACAAAGGCTATGAAGGCGACACAATCGCGTCGGCATTACTGGCCAACGGCGTTAAAGTTGTCGGACGCAGTTTCAAGTACAGTCGACCGCGCGGAATAATGAGTGCGGGTGTAGAAGAGCCGAATGCAATTCTGCAAGTCGGTTCTACAGAAGCAACACAGGTTCCCAATGTACGCGCAACAGAGCAGCCACTCTACGACGGATTGGTATGCAGTACAGTTAATGGTTGGCCACACGTTAACTTCGATGTTATGAGTCTACTTGGCAGAATCGGTGGCAACATGATGGGGCCGGGCTTCTACTACAAGACATTTATGTTCCCTGCATTCATGTGGGAGACGTATGAAAAATTCATTCGTCGAGCTGCCGGATTGGGTCGTGCACCGAAAGAACGTGATGTCGATAGTTACGATCATATGCATCACCATGTCGATGTCATGATCGTTGGTGCAGGTGCAGCCGGCTTATCGGCAGCGCTGGCTGCTGCACGTACCGGTGTGCGTGTCATGATCGCAGATGAGCGCAGTGAAATGGGCGGCGGTTTGTTGCACAGCACCACAAGCATCGACAAGCTTCCAGCAACTCAGTGGGTAGCAAAGGTTTGTCACGAACTGGATGGCTTGGACAATGTAGTGCGACTGTCCCGTTCAGTGGTGAACGGTTTACACGATCACAATTTTCTGACCGTCAATGAAAGGCGAACCCATCATCTTGGCGACCAGGCACCAGAGGGTGTAACACGGGAACGTATTCACAAGGTTCGTGCACACACGGTTATCCTTGCAACCGGTGCACACGAACGACCACTGGTTTTCGGCAACAACGATTTGCCCGGCTGTATGCAATGTTCAGCGGTATCTGAATACATCAGACGATACGCCGTAGTACCTGGCGGTTCGTTAGTTGTAATGACGACCAACGATGCAGGCTATCAATGTGCATTCGACTGGCACGATGTTGGTCGGGAGGTGGTTGCCATTGTCGATACACGAGCGAATGCTGACAGTGATGTCATTGCACAGGCGAAGCAACGCGAAATTACTTTGATCAAGGGTTCTGCTGTGATCGAGGCACGTGGTCAGGGGCGTGTGACCAAAGCAATGGTTGCTTCCATTAACGCCGACGGCAGTTTTGTTACGGGTGAACCGCGTACATTAATTTGCGACACCATCGCAAGCTCTGGCGGATGGAGCCCGGCGGTGCATTTGTCCTGCCACACGGGCAGCCGTCCACGTTGGCGTGATGACATTCTGGGTTTTGTACCCGGTGAAACACACGAACAGGTTTTGTCAGCCGGCGGGGTTGCCGGTACACAAACGTTATCGGCATGTATACAGGAAGGCATTAAGGCGGGTACCGAAGCGGCGGCGAAATGTTCGAACAGCAGTGTTGCCGATGCCATGAGTGCGCCGGTTGTTGAAGACGAGCTCCATGCGCCTGCCATGGCCCTTTATCTGGTACCACACACCAAGGCACCAACACGTGCATCGAAACAATTTGTCGACATGCAAAATGATGTTACGGCTGCTGGTTTGCAGGTATCAACTCACGAAGGGTTTGAATCCATTGAACATGTTAAACGCTATACCGCGATGGGTTTTGGCACCGATCAGGGTAAAACCGGCAACGTGAATGGAATGGCGATTGTTGCCAAAACGCTGGGGCAAAGTATTGCTGAAACCGGTACAACGGTTTTTCGACCTAACTACACACCTGTTACCTTTGGTGCTGTGGCTGGCAGCCATACCGGCGCATTGTTTGATCCGAAGCGTTTCACTCCGATGCATCGATGGCATGTTGAACATGGTGCCTTGTTTGAAAATGTCGGACAGTGGAAGCGACCCTGGTACTTTCCCCGACAGGGCGAATCCATGCAAGACACGTTAAATCGCGAGTGTGTTGCAACCCGAACAAGCGTCGGGATACTCGATGCGTCAACCCTTGGAAAAATAGACATTCAAGGTGATGATGCGCGTGAGTTTCTGGGGCGTGTTTATACCAATGCCTGGGCGAAGTTACCACCGGGCCGATGTCGTTACGGTTTAATGTGCGGTGAAGACGGCATGGTTATGGATGATGGCGTGACCTCTTGCCTGGCTGAGAATCATTTTCTGATGACCACCACCACCGGCGGTGCAGCTCATGTGCTTAATTGGCTCGAGTTATATCATCAAACCGAATGGCCGGAACTGGATGTGTATTTCACCAGCGTGACCGATCACTGGGCTACGATGACTATTGCCGGACCGAATAGCCGCGCCCTGCTCGCAAAAGTGTGCAGCGACATCGATCTGGACAAGGATGCATTTAAATTTATGGATTGGCGAAGCGGCAGCGTTGCTGGCGTACCCGCACGGGTGTTTCGCATATCGTTTACCGGTGAATTGTCCTACGAGATAAACGTGCCCGCACACTATGGACTGCATGTATGGGAAGCTTTGTTTGAACAGGGTAAGGAATTTGACCTAACCGCTTACGGTACCGAGTCCATGCACGTTTTGCGCGCTGAAAAAGGCTTTGTCATTGTTGGTCAGGACACCGATGGTTCCATTACACCAATCGACATGGACCACGCCTGGGCAGTGGCGAATAATAAACCGTTCAGCTACATCGGCAAGCGCGGTATGCAGAGAGAAGACTGCTTGCGGCCCAATCGTAAGCAGCTTGTTGGTCTGGAAACGGTAGACCCTGCAGTTGTGCTGCCAGAAGGGGCGCAGGCTGTGCGTAACCCTGAACAATCAATACCGATGACTATGGTTGGTCACGTCACCTCAAGCTATTATAGTGCGAACGCAGGTCGGAGTATTGCCATGGGTGTCATTCGTGACGGAATCAACCGTCATGGTGAGTCGGTGTTCTTCCCGCTGGCCGATGGGCGCACCATTGAAGCTCGAATTCGCAATACGGTTTGGGTTGACCCGGACGGTGAGCGTCAAAAATCCTAGGAGATAAAGACATGGAAAAAATACTGGTGTCTGATCAATATGCTCCTGATAGCTTGAGCGAGCGAGCTGAATTTGGCGATATAAATGTACCGGTGGTTGAGACTGCACTGCAACATGTAAACCTTCGTCAGGTTGCTACCCGAACCGGTTCGGGACACGGTGTGAGTTTTTCGGAACTGCCGGTTACCGGTTTGTTGGTATTGAGGGCGCGCAGTGAAAGAGCTGCATTGCAAAGTGCGTTGCAAACCACTGTTAACATTAAGCTACCGGACACGTTGCAAAGCGAAGTGTCTGTTTCTTCAGGCTCGCACAAGTCCGTTTATTGTATTCGCTGGGTTGCACCTGATGAATGGATGTTATCTTGTCCTGCGCAGGATGCCTTCGATATTGAAACCAGGCTTCGATCATCATTAGGCGGCAATTCTGTGGCCATTGTGAACGTGACCGGTGGTTATTCAGTCTTGCAGTTGAGCGGTCAGCATGCGAACGATGTGTTGAAAAAAAGCACGGTTTACGATGTGCATCCACAAAATTTCAGCGTTGGAAAAGTGGTCAACACGACGTTTGCCAAAGCGCAAGTCATGCTTCGGTGCGTCAGCAACGACGAATACGAACTGATCGTCCGGCGCAGTTTCGCAGACTATGTCTGGCACTGGATTCAGGTTGCATCGAAAGAATACGGCTTGTCAGTTTCGCGCAGCTGAAAGTGCTGCCTCGGCCTGAATGTTCCGCGACTGACAGTGTGTGGTAGCAATGCAAAGCTCTATGTCAGCGGTATTTTTACCTGCCAAAAACATGTCAGTTAGCAGTAATCTAGTGTTGAATTCTTAAAAACTGCCCCAGCATGCTGGGGATAGATTTTTCTGATACTGTTTAGTTTCCCAGACAAACAAGGAGGTTCGCATGGACGCGACCACCCAATGCCCGAGCTGCGCGGCAAGCCGGCAATCCATTGTGCGTGACGGACACTTTTTTCGCGCCGATGATGCCAAAGCGGTAC
>CALJNA010000088.1 GCA_937981955.1 uncultured Granulosicoccaceae bacterium | reverse complement strand
CGAAGACGATCTGGCTGCGAAGAAAAACGACGGTCGAGTGGTTACCCGTTTTCCTCCTGAACCCAACGGCTATTTGCATATTGGACACGCCAAATCGATTTGCCTGAACTTTGGTATCGCTGCACAGTTTGGCGGTACCTGTAACTTACGATTCGATGACACCAATCCGGTAAAGGAGAGCGAAGAGTTTGTTAATGCCATTAAAGACGATGTCGCGTGGCTCGGATTCGAATGGGACGAACTAAAGCATGCGTCCGACTATTTCGAAGAGCTCTATAACTACGCTGTAGAACTCATCAAACAGGGAAAGGCTTACGTCGATAGCAGCACTGCCGAAGAAGTCCGACAAATGCGCGGCAGCTTGACCGAACCGGGTACACCCAGCCCTTACCGGAACAGATCGGTTGAGCAAAATCTGGAATTATTCGCATCCATGAGGAATGGTGAGTTTAACGACGGTGAACACGTGCTGCGTGCAAAAATCGACATGGCATCGGGCAATATCAATATGCGCGACCCGACCCTGTACCGCATTAGAAAAGTTGATCATGTACGTACCGGCGATGCCTGGTCCATTTATCCCATGTACGACTACACCCATTGCGTGTCAGATGCGCTGGAGAATATTACTCACTCCTTGTGCACACTCGAATTCGAAGACCATCGACCTTTATATGACTGGGTACTCGATGAATTGAGCACCCCTGCTCATCCTCAACAAATTGAATTCGCCCGATTACAGCTCGAATACACCATTTTAAGTAAGCGCCGTTTGATCCAACTCGTTGAAGAGAAACACGTGGATGGATGGGACGACCCCCGTATGCCAACCATTACCGGCATGAGACGACGCGGATTTACACCCTCGGCGATACGCGACTTCTGCGAACGCATCGGTATTACCAAAAACGATGCGTGGATTGAAATGGCCGTTCTGGAAACCTGTATACGGGAAAATCTGAACGAGAACTCTCCTCGAAGAATGGCCGTGCTCGACCCCATTAAAGTGGTAATCACTGATCTTGAAGATGGCTATACAGAAATGCTCTCTTTTGCGAATCATCCTCAAAAGGAAGAATTTGGCCGCCGTGATGTGGTGTTCTCAAAAGAAATCATGATTGAACGCGATGATTTTTCAGAGAATCCGCCGCCCAAATACCAGCGACTAGTCCCCGGTGGTGAAGTCAGGTTGCGAGGCAGCTACGTGATCAAGTGTGAGGAAGTCATTAAGAACGATGCTGGTGACGTGATCGAACTACGTTGTACCCACGATGCAGCCACACTGGGCAAAAAACCCGAAGGCCGAAAAGTGAAAGGTGTTATTCACTGGGTTTCTGCAAGCGCAGGAGTTGAAGCAGAAGTTCGTGTGTACGATCGCCTGTTCAATGTTGAAAATCCCGCTACAGCCGAATCTATGGAATCTGTGCTGAACCCCGAATCAAAAATCGTAAAGAAAGCGTGCATGATTGAAGCAGCCCTGACTGATGCAAGTCCGGAGGAGCGTTTCCAGTTTGAACGGCTCGGTTATTTCGTCGCCGATCGCTACGATCATCAAAGTGGCCATCCAGTGTTCAACAGAACCGTAACACTCAGAGACACCTGGGCTCGATAACACACTGCGCTAGCCAAATAATTGACTGCTATTGCATAGGCTATTCAGGTTAACCCGCAGGGCAAGCCAGGATTGATGGCTTGGTAATCTTCACAACAAGCTACACAAATCTATCATACAAATTGCCTGATTTAGTTTCAGGCAATCTCTTGTTTGCATTCGTATCCGCATAATCCAAACGACATCTTGCAACATCCAGATCAAGACAACTTGATGCACTTGCGAGATGGAATTGAACGCTAAAACACGCGAATACAACTCAGTTGCCTGAATTGAAAATGAATATGCGCATTTGGTGCGCGCGTTTCATTGACGACCCCACGTATAACTACTATTACCTTAAGTGTCATTTTCGTCGGTTAGCTGACATGAGTTGCTCGTTGCACGCAACTCGGTACTGATCGACGAACCCAGAATAGTTCAAATTGATCGCTGCGAGGTCGAATCATAATGTCTCAAATTAATCGAAAAACTTTTCAACTTAGTTTCCTGGCAGCGGCGGTGTTATCGCTCAGCGCCTGCTCCACGTCTCCCAAAATTGCAGGAATTGATCTGGGCGAAGTAGGCAGCGGTCTGGGCAAAGTGGGCAGCAAAACCATGGAGCTTGGCTCAAATGCGTGGGAGGGGACCAAAAACCTGTTACACATCGGCCCGCAGGAATCCGAGTTGATGGACGAAGTTGATCTGGCGTTAATGGAAGACGATGCCAATCTGGACAACGTCCAGCTTGCATCGAACGACGCTGAGCCATTGTTGCCACAAGGTGATGCGCAGACCACGCTGAGCGACACCATGAGCAATCAGCCTCTGCTGCCAACATCGAAAACAACCGAGTTTGGAAAAATTCCGCAACAGCCAGCCGCATCAGGCGATATCGTGGTACTCGGCGACACCAACGCACTGGAAACTGAAACGCAATTAACTGCCGAAGAAATGCTGGCCGAAGGCACACCAGTCGCTCCGGAAAACAGCGTTGTTCCCAGTAACGATCTTATTCATACCGTTACTGAAAATGAGACGCTGTGGGTTATTGCTAAAAGCACTACAGGCGATGCGAACAACTGGCACGTTATCGCCGACATCAACAACCTGGCCCCAGACGCATCAGTTTATGTTGGACAGAAAATTTCTATTCCAGGCGATATGCTAAAACCGGTTGAAACAGAAACCATGGCTATTGCAGAGTCTGCAACGGAACAACCTGTCATCAAAGAAGACCAACCGGCCGCGGTCGCTCTGACGATTCCACAGAAGAATACCAGCGAGCCCGTCGACGCAGCCGTAGTTGCTACTGCTGAACAAATGAAGCCAGCAGCATCTGGCGACGCCTCCAACATCATGACCGATGCAACTGCGTTAAAAGTTGGCGCTGGTGAAACTTTATGGGACTTCGCAAAACGGACTACCGGCGACGCGACAAACTGGAAACTGATTGCTGACAAAAACCTGTTTGGTGAGCAGCAACTGGCCAGCATCCGTCCAGGTCAGAAAATATATGTACCAACTGACATAATCAGATCACGCGATGAAAACGGTGTACTGATTGCCAAAGGCGAAGAAGGCAATATACCAACAGCAACAGTTGGTGGCGCGCTGCCACAGAACAAAGGTGCGATTGACGCAACAGCTGCGGTATTGGCTGGTACTAACCAACCGGCAGAAGGAGAAATCAAGATTGTTGAAGCAGCGTTTCAGGGCAATAAAGGCATAACCCCTGTCACTGCGGAATCATTGTCTGAAGAAGCTGGACTGGCTGCCGCAGAAACCGAGGGTGAACTCGGAAAAGTGATGGTCAGCGGTACCTACTACCCAAAAGCGGTTTACAACGAAGCAGATTTTTCATCAAGCTTGCTAATGAGAGTATCACCCGGAACACAACTGCTGGTGTCAAAAGCAGTTGGCCCCTGGCTTGAAGTGAAAACGGATAAGGGCATTGGCTATGTACACTCTCGAGACATAAAATGAGTGCATAGTCACACTGCTTAATTGCAGAGTCCGAATAAGCCGGCGCTTAAAGTGCCGGCTTTTTTTTGCCCGACATTTCACATTGCCCAGGGCCTGGAATGCGCAGCGCTGCACTCTACGACGCATAAAACGCAACCTCAGCATCAATTTGTCGATCAGTTGGCAAAGCATTCAACGAGCCGGGCCACAGTTATGGCGCTACCTGCTCGATATCTGTTTATCCGGGTTTGTCAGGCAGGCCTGCAATCGAACAGAAAAGCATGAAAAACAACAAATATAAAGTTCTGCTCTCACTTATACCGTTAAGTTTTATGCTCGTCGCATGCGGAAGCACACCTGATCAGCAACCGGTTCAACAGACACTTCCAGACGATGTGCCTTATCAGGTGACCGAAGACTACAACAGCGGTGTGATCAGTTATACCGTGCAGCGTGGCGATCGTCTGAGCGACATCGCATTGGAATTCACAGGCCAAAGCAGTACCTGGCGCGACATCGCGCAATACAACAATATATCTGACCCGCGACGACTGAGAGAAGGAATGATTCTGGAAATTCCAACTGACATGATTCCGGGGTATGAACGACCAGCGCCCCAAATACAGCCACAAGTACGACAAAGCGTGCCAGTTACACAAAGCTCCTCATTGGCCGTGCGTACAGAGCAGCCAGCAGAAGTAGCGCCAGTGGTTGTTACACCGATCAATACCAATAGAAATTTCGACTTGAATCCGATCGATGCCGACTCGACGAATCAATCGCGCTCGTTTGCCGGAGCCGGTGCACAAGTCAAAGTGGTTGGCACCTATTACCCAAAAGGTATCTAT
>CALJNA010000087.1 GCA_937981955.1 uncultured Granulosicoccaceae bacterium | reverse complement strand
GGTTGCTGGTTTATCGGGGTAACAACGATTCATTGTGGTGCGGCGAAATGCAGGCGGGATTGGCTTTAGCAAATACAGGATGTCGCTTTGCTGACGCTCGGTAATCCGGTATTTGGTGATCTGATCACTCAGGCGTGTCTGGTGTCAGCATGGTTGATTGACTTGGCTTGCGCCGCCAGTAACATGCCGATGCGCCTAACTGCGCATCTCAAACTAAGTCCATAAAACCAGAGATGCGCCTAACTGCGCATCTCATCGAAGAACTTCTTAACCCCGCCCAGCCAGCTGTGTGCCTGGGGGCTGTGTTTTTGGGCGTTGGGGCCGCTGATGGTTTCGTGGAATGCCATCAGCAATTCTCGTTGTTCTTTGTTCAGGTTGACGGGTGTTTCAACACGGACTTTACACATTAAGTCGCCAACAGCGCCGCCACGCACGGGTTTAACACCCTTACCTCTTAGCCGGAACACCTTCTCAGATTGAGTACCTGCGGGAATTTTCAATTTAACTCGACCATCAAGCGTGGGAACTTCCAGTTCACCACCAACGGTAGCGGTTGCAAAGTTTATCGGTACTGTGCACTGCAAGTCTGCGTTATCCCGGGTGAATAGCTCATGATCTTTAACACCGATCGCAACGTACAGGTCGCCAGCCGGGCCACCGTTCTCGCCAACCTCACCCTCACCCGAGAGCCGGATTTTGTCGCCGGTATCAACACCTGGGGGAATCTTGACTGACAGTTTCTTTTCTTTGTTCGACCGGCCATGGCCTCGACATTTTGGACATGGATCAGTGATGACCTTGCCTTTGCCGCGACACGAGGGACACGTTTGCTGTACGGAGAAGAAGCCTTGCTGCATTCGAACCTGGCCTGCGCCATGACAGGTGGGGCAACTACTCGGATTGGTACCACGCTTTGACCCACTGCCATCGCACGCATCGCAGGCAACCGAGCTGGGCAAGCTTATCTCAGTGGTGACACCGGCAACCGCTTCTTCAAGTGTGATATCGAGATTGTATTGCAGGTCGTCACCACGATAAACGCGAGGACCACCGCCGCGTGATCGGCCACCACCAAATATGTCACCAAAAACATCACCAAAAATATCGTTGATGTCGGCCCCACCGAAACCACCACCGCCAGGTTGGTTATTTACACCCGCGTGACCAAACTGGTCGTAGGCTGCACGTTTTTGCGGATCATTGAGAATCTCATAAGCCTCTTTGGCTTCTTTGAATTTATCGCTGGCATCGGCATCATCAGGATTTCTATCCGGGTGGTATTTCATGGCGAGACGGCGATAGGCCTTTTTTAACTCACCTTCGCTCGCATCGCGCGAGACGCCTAAAATCTCATAATAATCGCGATCTGCCATGCTATCGATTCATACCTTGATGCTGTCTTAAAAAAACAAAAGACCCGTAAGGCCTTTTGAGCCACAACTCGCCGGCGGTGAACCAGCGAGCTGCGATTTTAGTCTTTCGTGCAAGAAGAACCAACCACAAATAAAATGTTTTGGTCTGTCCTTCATGCTAGATGGGTAGACTTACTTACGAAGCCTTGTCGTCTTTGACCTCTTCGAACTCGGCATCAACTGCATCATCAGCTGCGGCAGATGCACCGCCATCGCTACCAGCTGCAGTATCGTCAGGCCCACCTTCACCTGGCTGCTGCTGCGCATAGGCACGCTCAGCCAATTTGCCTGTAACCTCACTCAATGCAGCCAGTTTGGTTTCAATGGCTTCCTTGTCGTCCCCAGCCACGACCGTACGCAGTTCATCAAGTTTAGCGTTGATGTCATTACGCTCATCGTCCTCAATCTGATCAGCAAGATCGGCCATCGATTTTTCGGTCGCGTGAATCATCTGTTCTGCCTGATTACGCGTATCGATCATCTCTTTCATTTTCGCATCATCTTCTGCGTGCGCTTCTGCGTCACTGACCATGCGTTGAATTTCCTCATCGGACAGACCACTGGATGCCTTGATCACAATGGACTGCACTTTGCCGGTTGCCTTATCTTTGGCCGATACGTTCATGATGCCGTTAGCATCGATATCGAACGATACTTCAATCTGTGGAACCCCTCGAGGTGCAGGAGGAATATCTGCAAGATCAAAACGTCCCAGCGACTTGTTACCACCGGCTATTTCACGCTCACCCTGCAACACATGCACAGTTACTGCGGTCTGGTTGTCATCAGCCGTTGAAAATACCTGTTGTGCTTTAGTCGGTATGGTCGTGTTCTTGTCGATCAGTTTTGTCATAACACCGCCGAGCGTTTCAATACCCAGTGACAGCGGGGTTACGTCAAGCAGCAGAACGTCTTTTACCTGGCCGCCCAAAACACCACCCTGAATGGATGCACCGATTGCAACCGCTTCGTCAGGGTTAACATCTTTACGAGGCTCTTTACCGAAGAAGTCTTTAACCACGTCCTGCACTTTAGGCATACGGGTTTGACCACCAACCATAATCACATCGTTAATATCCGATGCACTCAAACCGGCATCTTTCAAAGCAATACGACACGGCTCGATAGTTCGTTGCACAAGATCGTCAACCAGTGACTCGAGTTTCGCACGGGTCACCTTAATGTTCAGGTGCTTCGGTCCAGATGAATCAGCAGTGATGTACGGCAGATTTACATCGGTTTGTGTTGTGCTGGACAGTTCAATCTTGGCTTTCTCTGCGCCTTCTTTCAGACGTTGCAGTGCCAAAGGATCGTTATGCAGATCGATACCACTTTCCTTTTTGAATTCATCAGCAAGGTAATCGATCAATCGGTTATCGAAATCTTCACCACCGAGGAATGTATCACCGTTGGTTGACAGTACTTCGAACTGATGCTCACCATCTACTTCAGCAATTTCAATAATGGAAATATCGAACGTACCACCACCGAGATCGTAAACCGCAATCTGACCATTACCACGCTGCTTGTCCATGCCATAGGCAAGAGCAGCAGCGGTTGGCTCATTGATGATGCGCTTCACGTCAAGACCGGCAATTTTGCCAGCGTCTTTGGTAGCCTGGCGTTGAGAATCGTTGAAGTATGCAGGTACGGTGATAACCGCTTCACTGACTTCGGTACCAAGATACTCTTCAGCAGTCGATTTCATTTTCATCAACACGCGAGCAGCCACTTCAGGGGGCGCCATTTTTTCACCGGCAGCTTCTACCCATGCGTCTCCGTTATCCGCTTTGATGATTTTGTACGGGACAAGCTCGATGTCCTTTTGCACAGCATCTTCGTCGAAGCGGCGACCAATTAATCGTTTTACTGCGTACAGAGTATTTTGTGGATTAGTAACAGCCTGGCGCTTTGCTGGCTGACCTACAACAACCTCACCATCGTCACCGAATGCAACGATAGATGGCGTGGTGCGATCGCCTTCTGAATTCTCGATAACTCGCGGCTTACCGCCTTCCATAACCGCAACACACGAATTCGTCGTGCCAAGGTCGATTCCTATAATGGTTCCCATGAACTTCCTGCCTTATACAAAAACTTAAAATTGATGAAGACCCGAATCAGCGGCATCTTCGTGTAATGAATGTCAACGTGTGGCATCCCACAGCGAATTCAATAGTTTGAGGAACTTTTTAGTCCCCATGAAACAATCCGTTGCATCGGCCTTTTCACCACTTGGTACAAAACAATGCAACCAATAGTCCGAAACACCCTGTTTTCGGGGTTGTCGGCGATTTTGGAGCTGTTTCTAACGCTATTTGGCCACCATCACCAGCGCCGGCCTGATTAACCGATCGTTTAGCGTGTAACCTTTCTGCAAAACGCTGGCTACCGTATTTGGTTCTTTGCCCTCGACGGGCTGCATTGACATCGCCTGATGAAATTCCGGGTCGAATTTTTCATCCAGCGGATTTATTTCAACAATATTATATTTTTCAAGAGCTTGGGCTAACATTTTCAGAGTAAGCTCTGACCCTTCGATAATCTTGGTTGGCTCAGCATCCTCGGCCGTGGCCGCCTGCAGGCCCATTTCCAGACTGTCCTTTACCGGTAACAGATCAAGTGCGATTTTTTCCAGTGCGAATTTATGCGCTTTTGTTACATCATTCTGCGCGCGCTTGCGCTGATTCTCCATTTCAGCCTGTACCCGAAGTAGTTGATCGGCCTGATTTGAGACCTTGGCTTCAGATTCTTCCAGCTGAGCACGAAGTACGGCCAGCTCGTCACCAACTTCAATACCCTCACCGGCTGGGTCTTCGCCCTCCATGCGCTGATCACCAAACCCTAGTGGATCGTCGTTTCCGGCCATGGCTTTGGCGATAGCTGCTTCAGCCTGGGTTTGCGCACTGGCTGCCCGGTCAATATCGTCCTCTTCAGCAGAATCAGATTGTGATCCTGCGGCTTCTGCCGGGGAGTCACTCATGCCCTCCTCAACCTCTTCGTTTGTAGCATCAACAACCTTTTCTACAGCCTCATCAAGGGCTTTATCGGTTTCTTGCTCGGCAGCAGCAGCGGTATCGACCGGACCTTCGGCACGGTCTTTTTCAGTGTTTTTACTGACGTCATCTTCAGGCGTCATGTGTTCTCCAGAGTGAGGCAATCGCAGCGTACTGACGTAGCTTGCAATGTTGTCGCGTAATAATTGAGGGCAATGATAAGGGTTACGTGCGAGAGTTCAAGGCCGCACTTAATAATTTTGAAGCAATATCAACAACCGGAATAACCTGATCGTAAGCCATGCGTTTCGGGCCGACAACGCCCAACACCCCCAATACTTTACCATCAGTCTCGTATGGGGCTGTGACCAGCGAGCACTCGCCTAACGCATCATAGCCGGATTCGCGGCCGATAAATATTTGCACACCGTCGGCTGAAAGGCATTGTTCCAGCAAATGGTAAATATCCCGTTTGCTGTGGAATGCATCAAACAACTCTTTGAGCGTTTCCATGTTGCTCAAATCGGCATGGCGCATTAAATTGGTTTCACCGGCAACAATCATATTGTCGTTGTCATCCTGTTCATGACCAGAGTCTACGAATACTTCACCGGCTATGTCGATCATGAACTGCATCGATTTGCTCATCGCATCGCGACTGTTCTGCAGATCTTCGCGCAATGAGTCACGCACCTCTTGCAGCGATTTACCAAGGTATTCTGCGTTGAGCTGTCGTGAAAAAGCCTCAAGCTCATCTTTTCGGTAATCACGATCGACGCGAATAATACGGTTTTGCACTTCGTTGTCGTTCATGATCAGAATGGCAAGAATGCGCCGATCGGACAAGGGTAGAAATTCGACTTGTTGTATGGCTTTGCCTTCATGTTTGGGCACAGTTACCATGCCCGCCATGCGCGTAAAGCCTGATAAATAGCTCGATGCGGTTTTAACCAGGTTTTGTTCGCTGAGCGACGGGTCCAGTGCGGTGCGAAACTCGCTGATGGTTTTATCATCGAGTTGCCGGACCTCAAGCATGGTGTCTACGAAAACTCGCCAGGCTTTGGATGTCGGAATACGTCCGGCTGATGTGTGCGGCGATTTGAGCAAACCCATTTGTTCAAGATCACCCATGACATTTCTAACCGATGCTGCAGAAATATCAATACCGGGCATACGCGACAACGTACGCGAACCGACAGGCTGCCCTTCGGCAATATAGTGATCGACCAACAGCTTCAGAATATGCTGTTCCCGTTCACTGAATTCGATGTCCATTTTAGATGTCATGGCACGTTTTTCGGTCCGATTCTATACAGGCCCGGCAGATCGCTCAATATAACGATAAACTAGGGTTCCTAGTTAGTTTATTCAACCATTCCAGTTCACAATATGCCCCGCAGACAAACACAAATGGTAAAGGTTGGTCCGGTACACATTGGTGGCGCTGCGCCCATTGTAGTCCAGTCGATGACGAATACCGATACTGAAGACGTCATTCGCACTGCCGCTCAGGTGGCAGACCTTGCAAAAGCCGGCTCGGAACTGGTCAGAATCACGGTTAATACGGTTGCTGCAGCACAAGCCGTACCGGAGATTCATGAGCGGCTGCTAAAAATGGGCTTGACTATCCCATTGGTCGGAGATTTTCACTTTAACGGACATAAATTGCTCTCATCAGTCCCCGAATGCGCCGAAGTACTGGCTAAATATCGGATCAACCCGGGTAACGTGGGGCGCGGCAGCAAGCGCGATGAGCAGTTCGCGCAAATGATCGAAATTGCAGTGAAAAACGATAAACCAGTGCGCATTGGTGCTAATTGGGGCAGTCTTGATCAGGATTTGCTCGCCCGTATGCTCGACGAGAACGCGGCGGCGGCTAACCCGAAACCGCTCGACTCGATCAACCGCGAAGCAGTAATTACATCGGCGCTGGAGAGCGCCGATCGTGCTCAGGAACTTGGGCTGGGCAAAGATAAAATTATCATCTCGTGCAAAATGAGTCGTGTGCAGGATTTAGTGCAGGTATACGAAACCCTGGCTTCACGTTCAGATTATTGTTTGCATCTTGGCCTGACCGAAGCCGGCATGGGTTCCAAAGGTATTGTTGCTTCCACAGCCGCCCTGTCGGTATTACTGCAGCAAGGTATTGGCGATACCATTCGCATCTCCCTAACCCCTGAACCTAATGGTGATCGTACACGCGAAGTTATAGTTGGCCAGGAAATTTTGCAAACCATGGGTCTGCGCTCATTCACACCGATGGTAACTGCCTGTCCCGGCTGCGGCAGAACCAGCAGCACCTACTTTCAGGAGTTGGCGGATCGCATTCAAACCTATCTGCGTGACAGCATGCCGGACTGGAAAGCGAAGCACCCGGGTGTTGAGGATATGTCAGTGGCGGTTATGGGTTGTGTGGTTAACGGACCGGGTGAAAGCAAGCACGCCAACATCGGTATCAGCCTGCCCGGTACTGGTGAAAGACCGATTGCACCGGTTTATATTGACGGGGAAAAATCGGTCACGCTCAAGGGTGATCAGATAGCCGAAGAGTTTCAAGGCATTGTGCAAAAATACGTTGAGTCGAATTACACACTATAGACACAACAGTTAACAGCGCCGGTTATGTCTATCGCCCCATGGTTCACGTTACCGGACAATACAGGCGAAGTAGGTTCTGTCATTGTTGTCGGTGCTGGTCTTGCCGGATGCCATACCGCAAGAGAACTGGCGCGACGAAATATCAAGGTCACGCTTGTTGATGCCGGCGAACAGATTGCCACGGGCGCATCGGCAAATCATACGGGTATTGTCAAGCCGTTTGTCACACGAACACCCAGCACCACCAACGCCTTTTATGCAGCTGCGTTTCAATACCTGCTTGATTGCTTTGCACAAAGTCCTGCATTAGCCAGGCTTGCTGAATTTAATCCTTGCGGTGTTTTGCAACTGACTGAACAAAGTTATCCAGACAATCCAATATACGATGTATGCAGTCCGCACGAAACCAGTCGAATCGCTGGCTTGCCAATTGACAGTCAAGCAATTTTTTTTGGAAAAGCCGGCTTTCTGAATCCGCAGGCCTTGTGCGCAAATCTGATTCAGCACCCGAACATAACATTAATGTTGAACACACCGGTTACCGGCATTGTGCAAAAGCAATCAAAATGGCATTTGAACATCAACCATGGCGCGCGATCACTCAAATGTAAAACCCTGATCTTTGCGAACGGTGAACAACTCAACCAGTTCGAACCAACGCAGAACCTGCCAATCACTGCAGCTCGAGGCCAGACCAGTTGTTTTGAATTTGCAGCTGTATCAACCGATGAAGCACACCAAAGGCAAAGCTCAAGCGGCACATTGAGAACCGTTGTAACAGGCAAGCACTATGTGATTCCACAAAAATCAAGTCTCATCGTTGGAGCTACTTTTCACCGAGGCAACCACAACACAAAGCTGTCGAACGCAGACCATCAGCTGAATCTGCAAGGGCTTTATTCTTTAATACCAATATTGGCCGTCAAACCTGAAGCAGTCTCGGGTTTCTGTGGTCTCCGGGCAACGACTCCCGATCGGCTGCCAGTGGTGGGTCCAGTACCGGACTTCGGCGCCTATCGTCTCGACTACGAGCTGATCAGAAATGGCTTGCCAGCGACGCGCTTTCCCACTGCCCGCTACCGGAATGGGCTGTATGTTATTGGTGGATTTGGCTCTAGGGGCATTGTTAGCGCACCGTTCTGTGCCAGGCTTCTTGCACAAATTATTTGCTCTGGCGGGCAACAAACCGACGCTGAAGGGGAGCAAACTGACGTTTCAACCTGGTCTGACCTTGTGCATCCTGGCAGGTTTATCGTGCGAGAACTGAGACGCTCGCGCCCTTTGATATAATCGTATTACACGCAGCGATGCCTTTTTCGCTGGTAACTCATCGAGCCTGATTCTGACATGACTTACGATCAAGGAAATTTCGATCACATTAGCTTTGACACATTCACTGTGCAGGATTGGGAGCGTATTGCACAGAAAAGTTTATCGGGCAAATCAATCTCTGAGCTTACCCACGTTACCGCCAGTGGCCAGATTATCGAGCCGTTGTATACACAACGCCCAAAGGCAGACGCATCCTTACCCGTTGAGCCAATGCAACGCTGGGATAATCGGCTGGCTGTCATCGGTGAAACCGCAACAACACAAAATGCCAATGCACTGGAAGGCTTGCAAGGCGGTGTGGACTCTCTTCAAATTCAGGTTGATTGTGCTGAACAAAAAGCGCAGGTAAGCAAAACAGAACTGGCGGATGTACTTTCCAATGTTCAACTTGAATTGATTACAGTAAGTGTGTTTGCCGGCAGCGAGTTTAGCTCTACATGTCGTCAGCTTGAGTCAATCTATTCCAGTCAGGGGGTATCTGCTGACAAAGTTCGAGCTGCTTTCAATGCTGATCCAATTGGCTCTTTGGCGCATGCCGGTCGATTACCAGTCGAACTGAATAGCTTGCTCGAGAACATGTCTGCGATGGCTCTGGAACAACATATATCCATGCCTTTGGCCACAAGCGTGTGTGTGAATGGTACGTGTTATCACAACGCCGGTGCCACCATCGAACAAGAGCTGGTGTCCATCGTTGCAACGGGTACACAATACTTGCAAACCTTGCTTGAGGCTGGTCTTGATACAGAAGCCGCCGCAAAAACAATTGTGTTTCAGGTAGCGTGTGATGCCGATACCGTGGCCAACATTGTCAAACTGAGAGCCCTCAGACAGCTTTGGTTGCATGTCGCAGAACAAATGGGCATTACCAATGTGTCGTGTCGCGTTGTAGCCGAAACATCCAGACGAATGCAATCCCGACTGTCTCCGTGGGTTAACCATCTGCGCAATGTCAGTGCAGCAACCTCTGCTGCTATGGGCGGAGCTCAAAGTATCGTGGTGCATCCACACAATCTGGTTGATCATCAATACATCGATGGGCAACCTGCACTCTCAGCCAGAGTCGCTAGAAATTTACCGATTATGCTAAGCGAAGAATCTGCTGTGAATTTCGTGCACGACCCGACAGCCGGATCTTATGCCATTGAAACACTGACACAAAATCTAATCGACACCAGCTGGCACGCTTTACAGTCTCTCGAACGCGAAGGCGGATTGGTCAATGCACTAACCACTGGACAATGGCAAGCCGA
Source organism: uncultured Granulosicoccaceae bacterium (assembly GCA_937981955.1). Taxonomy (GTDB): domain Bacteria; phylum Pseudomonadota; class Gammaproteobacteria; order Granulosicoccales; family Granulosicoccaceae; genus Granulosicoccus. The sequence continues at coordinate 84,071 of CALJNA010000087.1, read as the reverse complement.
TATTGCTGCCGCACGAAAAAAACGCGTAAAGCGATTACAGGAAAATCAAGACATCATGGTTGGTGTTAACCAGTTTCAGGGTGCGAAAAGCGCGTCATCGTCAACGCAGCTTGCAACAAATAAAGCACCGCAGGACCAACAGCAGACGACACACCGAAGCGAACGAGCTCACTGGGCTGTTAGCGTAAAATCAGTATCTCCCATCCGAGACGCAGTGGAATTTGAGGACTAACCATGGCCGCACAATTTCGATTTAATGGCGTTGACGCACCTGTACTACAAACTACCGGCTCATCTGCAAAGCACCCAAACCCATCCATATTGACGCCGGAGTCTATTCAAATAAAGCGGCATTACAACGAAGGTGATCTGACTGACGCAGGCTTTACCGACAGCTTTCCCGGACTGGCTCCGTTTACACGTGGTCCCTACCCGACAATGTACGTGACAAAGCCATGGACCATCAGACAATACGCCGGATTTTCTACTGCAGAAGATAGCAACGCATTTTATCGACGCAATTTGGCAGCCGGACAAAAGGGATTATCGGTAGCGTTTGATCTTCCAACGCATCGGGGTTACGACTCTGACCATCCACGGGTCCCCGGGGATGTGGGCATGGCAGGTGTTGCCATCGATTCTATCCTCGATATGCAAACTCTATTCGACGGTATCCCGCTGGATAAAATGAGTGTATCGATGACCATGAATGGTGCGGTCTTACCGATCCTTGCGTTATACATTGTGGCGGCCGAAGAACAGGGCGTACCCAAAGAGAAACTCAGCGGCACCATACAAAACGATATTCTCAAAGAGTTTATGGTGCGTAACACCTATATTTATCCACCTGCTCCATCCATGCGCATTATCGCTGATATTTTTGAGTACACCTCAAAACATATGCCGTTGTACAACAGCATTAGCATTTCCGGCTATCACATGCAGGAAGCCGGTGCGACAGCCGATCTCGAATTAGCTTACACGCTGGCCGATGGCGTCGAGTACTTGCGAACTGGTATTGCTGCGGGTATGCCGGTAGATGCCTTCGCACCAAGACTGTCTTTTTTCTGGGCCATTGGCATGAACCATTACATGGAAGTGGCAAAGCTTCGCGCTGCTCGACTGCTCTGGGCCACGCTGGTTAAACAGTTTAATCCGGAGAATCCGCGATCAATGAGCTTGCGTACGCACTGTCAAACGTCCGGTTGGAGTTTGACCGCCCAGGATGTGTACAACAACGTCACCAGAACCTGCATCGAGGCTATGTCAGCCGCAAACGGACACACACAGTCTTTGCACACAAATGCTTTCGATGAAGCACTGGCACTGCCCACTGATTTCTCTGCAGCCATCGCGCGTAACACACAACTTTTTCTGCAACACGAAGCAGGCATATGTCATACCGTGGATTTATGGGGTGGCAGTTACTTCATGGAAACCCTGACACGGGAACTGGCAAACAAAGCATGGCAACATATCGCTGAAGTAGAAGCCAGTGGCGGCATGGCAAAGGCCATCGAAGCGGGAATTCCGAAATTACGTATTGAAGAGGCCGCTGCGAAAACGCAAGCAAGAATCGATTCTGGAGCACAATCAGTTATTGGTGTTAACCGATACCAGCTCGATAAAGAAGATGATGTCGATGTACTCAAAGTAGACAACGGTGCCGTGCTTGAACAACAAATCGCAAAACTTGCTCAGCTGCGAGGGTCGAGAAACGAAAAAGATCATGCAACAGCGATTCAGGCACTCGCTGATGCGGCACGTGGTCAATCCGGCAATTTACTCGAGCTTGCCGTCAATGCCGCTCGAGCACGTGCAACCGTCGGTGAAATCTCGGCTGCTTTGGAGCAGAGCTTTGGCCGGCACGTAGCCGAAATTCAATCCATATCAGGTGTGTACAAAGAAGCCATGGGCAATCATCACGGCGTGCCTGATGTGCAAAATAAAATTGAAACCTATGTCGAACGCATGGGAAAAAAACCGCGAGTACTACTTGCTAAAATGGGTCAGGATGGACATGACAGAGGTCAGAAAGTTATTGCTTCTGCATTTGCCGATCTTGGTTTTAAAGTGGATATCGGTGCGCTGTTTCAAACACCGGAGGAAGTTGCGGCAGAAGCTATTGAACGAGATGTGCACATTATAGGCGCAAGCTCTTTAGCCGCCGGGCACCTCAGCATGGTGCCGCAACTAAGAGCCGCATTAAAAGAACGAGGCCGCGAAGACATTCTGATCGTTGTTGGTGGTGTTATTCCTCCCGAAGATGTTAAAGCTCTGCTGGCTTCAGGTGCTTCGGCTGTTTTCCCACCCGGCACCGTCGTACTTGACGCCGCTGACGACCTGATCGACTCACTACTGGATAAAACAGCCTGAACCAGTGGCCGCTGATCGTTATCACGACTGAAGGCTATGAACCAAGAACGATCCTCATGTAACCTGTTAAAGGCAATTCCGATCATGTTCCTGCCGGGTTTTTGAAACAACCCACACAATGACAAGAATAATCGTGAATTCAAAACATATCTGTTGAAAAATTAGCGATTAAAGCCGTTAGCCATTTATCCTAATCCGGAACGTTTAGTGAACAAGGAGCTCCGTAACAACGGTTTAGGCGTTAACGCAAAGTAGTGACTTATGGCTCCTTCGACACTTAATCAGTCCGCGCACCATAACGACTCAGACCATGAACTGGCGGAAGTGCGTGAGCAGCTCGAACACTTGCAATCCGACTACTCCTCTTTGCAAGAGCACATAAGAAATCTTGCCGAACTTGGCACCACCGCACGTGAAATGATGAAACAGGATTCGCTTGATAACCTGTTGCAATTCATCGCAGATTCGATTGTTCAACTAACCAACGCTAACGGCGCCTATCTTCATATGGTGCACGAAACAGAAGACTATCTGTTAGTCGTAGCTGCGTGCGGCAAGTTGGAACAGCAGTTGATGGGTAACACGCGTCGTCGCGGAATAGGTTTATCAGCGCAGGCGTGGGAAACAGGTCAATCGCAATATACGGATAGTTACAACAAAAACTACAATCAAGTGGTTGTCTTCCCTGAAGAGCTAAAGGCCGTCGCCATACCTTTGTCGTTCTCTGGAACTATCTCGGGTGTCGCGTTCATCACTTCCTCTGTTCAGGAGGATTTACAGTCCCAAATTCCGTTTTTGGAAGAAATCGCTAAAATCGCGTCTCTCGCGATCTTCTACACAAAGCAGGCCGAGTTACAGGAAAAAGAACTGCAACGTATCAAATCGTTGAGCCAACTGGGAAACAAGCTGTATCAATCAACTGACAGAGATGTGATTCTTAACAGTGTAGGCGAACACATGTTCAATATTTTTGATATTGACCGTGTTTCAGTTCACCAGGAATCACCGTACGATGGAAGTTTGATGATGCACACCGTGCACGTTAAAAAAGACGGCTGTGTTCAAGCACACCAACCTGAAATGGAAAAAATATACGACAACAGTATAATTTACTGGTGTTATAAAAATAATCAATCAGCCCAAATTGATCGTCATGTCGAAGATTCTCGAGAATCGCCAGATGTACACCGGTATCTTCGAAGAAACCAGATTGGCAGCACAATGTGTATTCCAGTTTGCTTCGATGAAAAGCCGTGGGGCACCATCACGATTAACAAACACGAGAACAAATGCAATTTTAACGAAAGTGATGCCGACGCTCTGCAAGCGGTAGCGAGTCAACTTTCTACTGCACTGCAACGAAACAGTCTGTTATCAAAAGTAAGGCACCAGGCGTTTCATGACAACCTGACAAGCTTACCTAACCGGCTCAGCTTTGAGCAGCATTTCTCCAGGCAAATCAGAAAAAACAGTCAGGCAAACTATGCGGTACTGTTCTGCGATCTTGACGGATTTAAAACGATCAATGATTCACACGGGCATGAAGTCGGCGACAGGGTCTTGAATATTTGCGCCACCAGAATGCGAAGTTGTGTTCGAGATGGCGATTTTCTGGCCAGAATGGGAGGTGATGAATTCGCCATATTAGTCAGGTTATCTGATGGCAATCGAAGCGTTGATCAGTTGGCCGAACGAATTGTTGATACATTGGCTGATCCTGTACACACAAACGATTTGCGTGTGAATATCGGTGCCAGTATTGGTATCAGCTTTTATCCTGAAGATGGCATCAGTTTTTCTGAAATACTGAACCATGCTGACGTTGCCATGTATCAAGCCAAACAGAGTGGACGTGGCAAGATTTTGCATTTCAACAAAAAAGATGCTGACGATATTCGGCAGAAAAATGAAATGCGGTCTGAGCTGCTCAGTGCTTTAACCAGAAACGAGTTCGAACTTTGGTATCAACCACAGGTTAACTGGGCAACAAACAAAGTAACCGGCGTGGAGGCACTGGTGCGCTGGAACCATTCGTCAGGCATGGTCCCTCCGTACAAATTTATACCGATTGCGGAAGAATCTGGATTTATTGAGCCGCTTGGCATGTGGATCATGGAAGAAGCCATTTCCAGTTTGGCATCGGGTGCTTTATCAGAAAGTTCAGACCTGCATATGGGCGTTAACATAGCACCGCCGCAATTTCATAACCCTAATCTGTCATCAGCTATTATTGCGCTACTTGACCAGTACAATGTTGGTTCGAGTCAGCTCAAAGTTGAAATAACCGAAAGCTTTATTATGGACGACCGGGAAACCGTCGTAGCTCAGCTAAAACACCTTAGAGACAATGGCGTTAAAGTCGCAATTGATGATTTTGGTACCGGGTATTCTTCGCTGAGCTATTTGCAGGATTTGCCTGTTGATGTTTTGAAAATCGACCGTTCTTTCGTTAGCCGGCTGAATAACAGCAACTATGAAACGTCGATCGCCGCCAGCATTATTGCACTGGCCAACAGCCTTGGGTTATCAACTATTGCAGAAGGTGTGGAAACAGAAGAACAGCTTGAATACATCCAGAGCCTGGGATGCGAGCTTATTCAGGGTTACTATTATTCAAAACCGGTGCCCGCTTCTGAACTGCGCAGCGCCATTGTAGAAATAGAAAGCCAGAATGTGCTGGCGATGAATAAAACTGCTTAGAAATAAAAACTACCTGGAATTAAAACAGTTTAGCGAAATGTGCGACTACCATAGTATCGCTTGAAACCGCGAAGTGCACCGGTGCTTTCGTCTCTTTGAAAGGTATATTGTAACCAGACGCCTTTGTAACCATCTCTTTTAAAATAAAAGCCGGCCGTATACCAGTCTTCATTATCGGGCAAGCTTTCACCCTCCCACAGAACATCATTTTTCCAGACGTAGCCACTGTCGGTCAAACCAGACATATCGAGCATAACACCGGGCATGGACATGACCTGTCGCTGCAATGACCAGCGCTCGGCGTAGGAAAAGCTGGTTTCGTCTATATGCCCATCGACTTTATCATTGGCCTGAATTCCAGTAGCGGCGACAACCGAATAACCCAGTGAAAACAAAACGACTAATGTGCGCAAATGTGTTCTCATCTCAGCAACCTATTTTCAAGAAGCCCGATACAGGCTAGCACAGCAATAGCCTAAGACCAAAGTACTAGTGGACAGTCATATGATCAGATTTTTCCTGCACTAGCACCCATGGCGCGGTAACGACGCACCAAAAAAGCGGCTCACGCGCGGTCCAGTCTCTGGCATCATCGTCGGACGCTCTGGATACCGACTTGTTTTCAAGCCATAACTGCAGTTGTTCTGTGTCGTCCTTCGCCAGACAGTCAGCAACTTCAATCAGATCGAGCCCAGTTTCGACCTTGATAACAACCCCTCTGGCAAAGTGACGCACCAGCTCGCTCCACTCGATAACGCCGGTTTCGAGATTCAATTTGGCTTCGATGGACAATTCTGCCTCGCTGTCCGGCGAATCCACTGATTCAGGTTTATCTACCATATCGGGCTATTGGATCTTTACTGCATTTCAGCGATGAACTGGTTAGAACGTTCAATAGATCGATTCATTTGTTCGATCAATCGATCTATGTCACTCTCCAGATTGGTGAACGTACCTTTTAACGAACCAACCGCTTGCGCATTCAGGTTATGTTTAAGAAACAAAACGTTATTTTTAAATGTGTCCAGCACGGGTTGCATGCTTCGTTCTGCGGCTTCCATTGTAGTAAGCATGTCTTTGTACCTGGACTGGGTGTCTCGCAGTTGCTGCTGACTGCTTCGCTTTAAATTGGCGTCAGTGTACTCATCAATTTCTGAATTCCACTCCTTGAATAAATCTTCTGCCACTTCCTGTACATCGTCAATCTCATCAGAAACCTCTTCTGCCGCATCCTTGCTATCGTCATATTCGTCACTAAGTCGGTTGTAGGCTTTTTTTAATCCTGTCTCCTCAATTTCGACCACTGACCCAAAACGCTCGAGCGCATCTTTAAATTGTTCCTGTGCATCTTTTTGAGCATCACGTGCATCTTTTACATTCGCTACCAGTAGGTCACGCTTGTGGATACCTATTTTTTCGAGCGTGTTGTATTTCACTGTGGTGCAGGAGGACAACAGAAACAGTGAAACGGTAAATATCGCAGGTAAAGATCGATTTATCATGTGTGCTTCCAACCAGGCGGTTTCATAGAGTGTAGTCGAATGCGCAGCCTCAATTGAGTTGCAATTCGATCAAGTGCCGGGTTCCCCGGCACTTGATAATGTTTAACGCAAGTGCGGATTCGCTGTACGTCGAACCAACTCGTCCCAAAGTTCAGCGTTACAATTACCGGCATTAACATGCCCTTGCAAATATCCATCGCTGAGTTCTTCGACTCGAGCCAAATTACAGCGCCGCTCCATAGTAGACCAGCGTTTCTCGTCACACACATTCTTCTCAACAAAGTCCTGAACGCATGTCAGGCCCGCAATCAAGTCATCTGATTTTGATGTGTTGCTCTGATTCGGTTGTGCAACAAAATCTCCGATACCACCAGCATTACGACGAGCTGTACTCTCAATCAGAATCGATGACAATTTCTCATTCATTTCATCGTTATCAAGGCAGTCATCATCACTCGTTAGTACCAGACTTTTTCCGTCGTAGGCCGGACCATCAAATATCGTTGCACGGAAACCTGCAGTTAGCTTAATTGATGAAACGGTATTTTCTCCAACCAGCTTATCCTTCAGAGCTTGTCTGTCGTATTGACCAGCAGGCAACTGCACACTGCCGCCTCTGTAGTTGCAGTGTGTGTATAGCGTAATAGCCGGGGTAGCTGCGGTGGCACTGGCTTTACGGCGAACCACAACCGAAGTTACCGCCTCGTTGTATCGACCCGCCAGACACGGACTGCTTGTGTCCAGCATGCCCGAATCACCACGTTGAAAATCGTTGATATAAAGATCAACCTGATAACCCTCAGCTACCTGAACCGATGATATGGAGTTGTTGTTGATACCCAGCGCATTAAGTTGCGCATTTGTGTATTCGCCTTCACGCAAGTTTGCCGATGCACCGCCATAGTCGCACTCAGTGTGAACAGTCACTCCAGATTTGATGATATTTTTTGGCGCAGCTGCAAGCTCCGAACCGCTATCGGTTACCGTAACAGAGGTGATGCGATTGGCAAAAGAGCCGGTGTCGATACAAGGAACATCGTTCGACGCAGAAGCAGAATCACCACGCAAAAAATCGTTCTCATAAACAACCACGCTCATACCTTTTGGCACTTTAACCGACGAAATATCGTTATTTCCGATTCCAAGCCGTTTTAACTGCGAGAGATTGTAGTCACCCACAAGCAGCTGTGCAGAACGGCCGGCATAGTTACAGTCAGTGAATACCTGAATTGTCTTTGTAGCATTACCCTGAGGCTTTTTAGGCGCTAACGCTGTTGTGCCGAGCGAGTCTGACTTGTTTTTGCCAAATCCTTCAACCACCGTTGTACTTTTAATTGACAAAGAACTAACAAGATTACTAAAGCCATTGTTATCAAGACAGGCATCGTTTTTCTTCAGCGTGCCGTAGCGGCCTTGAAAACCATCATTCTCATGCAAGGTAACGGAAAAACCTTCCGGCACCTTGACCGATGCTATGGCATCTTCCGGAATGCCCACGTTGTTAAGTTCAGCTGCACTGTACTCACCCACACCCAAAGTGACCCCCGGGCCTTTGTAGTTACACTGACCATAGAACGTGACATTCGCAAATGCAGTTATTGGCAACCACAACAGCAACAAACCAAGTATACGTTTCATTCCGATCTCCCTATAAATATTGACACAGCAAATATTGACCACAACGCGGGATTCCCTTAACTGTATAGCTGAGGCACGCCAAGCTGATCGTGTATTTGATTACTGGCCTGTTCTGAAATGTTAAACCCTTTGGCCAGTTGGTCGAGATAATCTGCTTCCGGTTTGGAATCCAGATTGACTGTCATTAGAGACAACACGTATACCTGTTGCTCAAGTCCGCGCGGTACGCTTCGAATGAAGCCGTCAACATCAAGCGGCGCCTGCATTTCGGCGCGGATAAAAGCAGCCTCCTCCGGACCAATCTCACCCAGTTTGCCAACGATCTTCTGCTGCTCCTGCTCATCAACCGTTCCATCACATTTCGCAGCATTCACCATGGCACGAATCAATAGCGCTGCCTGGTCCGTTTGCTGAGTTGTAGCCTGGGGCGCTTGCTGCGCACCGGGAGCCTGTTGTCCCAAAGCTGAACCAAGCAAAGACCCCATGTCACCAGCCCCACCAGATTGAGCTTGTGCACCTGCGCCACCGCCTAACAGAGCACCAAGTAACCCACCTGCACCACCTGCCTGACCTGCACCGGCTTGACCGCCCTGCAACTGACCAAGCAAGTCTCCCAGTCCACCTTGAGCACCTCCCTGTCCACCCGTGAGCCCACCAAGCAGACTACCAAGCCCACCCGCACCTGCTCCACCGCGAGACATGGCACCACTTAACAACATTTTTCCGAGCGTTCCGACAAGATTCATACAACTATCCAATACAAGTTAAAGGTTGGGCGATTTTATCACGCACCATGAATGAGCCTGTAAATCTGGTGCAAGGCTTAACAAATGTTACTCTTCTATCAACAAACGTCGATGTCAACACCAGAACCAACCATGAAAATCGAAGATTTTATCCGTACGATACCGGACTATCCAAAGCCAGGCATTCAATTTCGCGATGTCAGCACCTTATTTCAGGATCCACGCGGATTCAGGATGGCGGTGGACATGTTGCTGCACCCATTCGCCGGTCAACCCATCGACAAAGTCGCAGCGCTCGAAGCACGTGGCTTTATTCTTGGCGGGGCGATTGCTCATCAGCTATCTGTTGGATTTGTTCCAATCCGAAAACAGGGCAAGCTGCCGGGTGAAACTATCCATGAAGACTACACACTCGAATATGGTGAAGCGACCATGGAAATGCACACCGATGCCTTCGTAAAAGGTGAGCGGGTCTTGCTGGTCGACGATCTGATAGCCACCGGTGGAACCTGCGAGGCGGGGATCAAATTAATTCAACGAGCAAATGCGGAACTCATTGGTTGCGCTTTTATCATCGATCTTCCTGCACTTGGCGGTAAAAAGCTGATTGAGTCACTAGGCGCAGATGTACACACCCTGTGCGAATTCGACGGCGATTAACCAGTTACACCTGGTTACCTCGCACTTCGTGACTAGCGGATGTACACGCTAGTTATTCGCATTTGCTCGTTTTGCCATATTGACTATCGCCCGAACTGCCGTCTTCGCTCTTTTATCCTTTGCAAGTTGCGAGGTTCTCGGATCTGGGTTGGGGTTGTTTCCGCTTTGCTGCATCGGTTGTTTATCAACAAACAAGTATTGGCGAATTTTCTCAAGCGTACGCGGGCCAATGCCTTTCACCTGTATTAGTGTGTCGAGCTTTTCGAACGCGCCGTGCTGTTCGCGATAGACAACAATCGCCTTTGCCTTCGCAGGTCCGATTCCGGGTAAACGTTCGGCCAGCATGGCAGGGCTGGCGGTATTGATATCCAGCAGCTGATCTGCAAGAAGGCTTGACTTCAATCCAGGCTCAATGAGCATGAGTAGCAAAACAATCAACAGCGAGCGCAGCAGCAGGCGCGGAGTGAAAACTTGAGTATCGAATTGAATTTCAGGTGAAAAAGTACACATGTTTGAACCTCCTTGTTCAAATGTTTGTATCGATGTTCTCTGCCAGGCAGAGTCGAGCCAGCTCCTTGGCTCAGAGGTAGTCTAACGCGATTAGAAACGCTCTTTCAAGTTGCCGTTACGACGTTTCCAATAGCGTTGGTCGATCTTGCATATCGCAAAATCATCATTATTGCCAGCTGAGACCCGAAAATCAGCGATGCCATCCAAAGATGCAACGGCTGTGCATAAATCGGCAAGTTGAGTTTATCCATGGACATTCCCATCACGATGGTTCCAAGAATAAGAAACGCCAGAAACCAGTTAAGCCATTGCAGTACAGTTGAAGCGGTATGCGAAACAAGGTGCAAAATTATCCAGCCATTAAGCACAACCAGTGCAATTGCGAAATATTTATGCACGGAGAAAATCATCGGCAAATTATCTATCCACAAATGCCGGTTCACATAGTTACTTTGCTTGGCGATCAGATCGACTGCCTCTCTAACCTGTGTACCCAATACCAGTTGCAACAACCCAAGCACCATCGCCAGTACAATTAACGGGTATGCGAATCTGGATAGTCGCTCTGTGCTTATCTGTCTGAAGTGAGGTCGAGCTGATCTTATAATTGCGGCGATCACCAATCCGACAATCACCTGCGCCAACAACATATGCAAGGTGATGAGTCCGGGATGCAGATTACTCGCCACCACTCTGGATCCAAGCCAGCCCTGCACGCAAACCAGAACGAACCCAGCCAGCGCGAGCCACGTTACGGTTGCATCATGACGACGAAACGGCAGTGAGAAAAGCAGAGTGAGTAATATGGTGAAACCGGTGAAGACACCGAGCAAACGATTGAGGTATTCGGTCCAGGTTTTACGTACATTAAACGTCGTTTCAAGGTAGCCGCGATCAGCATAAATTTGCTGGTAGTTGGCTGGAAGCTGCGATTCGCTGGTTGGAGGTATCCAGCGACCAAAGCAGGTTGGCCAATCCGGGCAACCCATCCCTGAACCGGTTGCGCGCACAATACCCCCAACCAGAATTAGCGCGTATATGGTGACAATGGTGCCAGCTGCGAAAATCCAGAATCGACGGGTTTTGATGGTTTCAGACATTGGTCTCAGAATCGCGTATTCGGATGACTATTTTACGGGAATAATGCACATTTGGACGCTGCTAATACGGGGCATAATGAACTTTTCCCCTGAGCTCTGACTCCGATAAGCATGCTTTTGATCGATTCGAAATTCCAATTGCTAGTAACCGCCAGCTTGCTCGCGGTTCAGCCACTGTTCGCCAGTGAAGGCGAAGGTGAAACCAAGCCCTTTGCTGATGAGACGCTGACGGCATGGCAGGAAAAATCTTTTGTGGGCAACACCGACTACACACTTGTGGTCGATCAGGGCACCAAGGTCCTCAAAGCCAGCGCTAATAAAACCGCTTCGGTCCTTTATAAAGAACAGGCTATCGATCTCACCATGACTCCATGGCTTGAATGGTCCTGGAAAATTGAATCTACCTATAACGATATCGATGAGACAACACGCGAAGGAGACGACTTTCCGGCCAGGCTGTACGTGACCGCGCAAACCGGTTTACTGCCCTGGGAAACCATCGCGATCAATTATGTCTGGTCATCCAATCAACCACTCAATACTGCCTGGCAGAGTCCGTTCACCGACAAATCAATGATGGTAGCGGTGCAATCGGGCAACCAGTTGGCAGAACACTGGACCAGTCAGCGGCGCAATGTGGCAGATGATTTCAAACAGTTTTTTAATGTCGATGTAAAAAAACTCAGTGGTTATGCTGTCATGGTGGATGGTGATAACGCATCACAGGTGGGTACCGCCTACTTTGGCGGAATTGTATTTGAAAATAACTAAGCCATCCAATCCGCACAGCATCATTGATATATCTGGTCTGTACACCCACAAATTCATCAGCCAAACTCCACAGAATCCACAAATAAGCGACAGCGATCCGACTCCAATTCTGACTAATCAGGCCGAACCCGCTTTATCGCTCTGCGCAAATACAGCCAATCGAGCTGTGGATCGCTGCACGTTAAACCGGATTCCAGCTGCATTTACGCACTTGAAAACCGCAGGGACTGAACATTCGGCCGATAAAAGACTGTAATTTAGCGAGAAATCATGTTGCAAGATAATGAGAACTGATTCACTATTTTCATTGAGGTGCGCGGAATCAGGTTAACGCCCTGCCCGCTTGCGAAACCATGCCCAAGAGTTATCCATGATCCCGCGTAACAGTGAATCCAAGAACCTAAAAGCTTTGAAGAAGCTGCCGCTGGTGCAGTCTATCGATGAAGAGCGCTGGGAAACGCTGACTCCGCATATCAGTTTTACGGAACTGGACGAAGGAGACGCACTTTTTACGGAGGGCCACCAATCAGAAAATCTTTTTCTGGTTATGGAAGGCGAACTGCGTCTGCATCTGCCTGGCGGCCAGTCCGAGGTTAATTTCTACCTTCACTCCAGGCACAAAGGAGAAACCGCCGGTGATTTCGCGGTACTAAACGGTGGGTCTCATCTTGTCACAGCAATTGCCACAAAAAATACGCGTGTTGCACGATTCCCCCGTTTTGCCTTTGAGTTGTTAGCCAATATCAATCCGACCATTCTTGCGCATGTGTACGACACAGCTGCAGAACTTTCACGTCGGGTCATGCTGGCCAAGGTGTTTCTTGACATGTTCGGTGATATCACCACCGAAGCAATGAACGACTTGCTCGACGGCACGGATATTCGGCACTACACCAGTGGTGAAGTACTGATTGAAGAAGGTGATGAGGCAGACGGGCTGCATATCGTGGTGTCGGGGCGGCTTCAGGTTGAAACCGTCAATGAGGAAAACAACACCGTGGTGCTTGCAGAAGTACGCGCACCCGAAACCGTTGGTGAACAGGCACTGCTATCTGACTCAGTGCGTTCAGCCACTGTTTACGCCATACGAGAATCGACCGTTGCCTTTCTGAATAAAGCCTTGTTCCACGAGCTGATCGCGCAACAACCGAACATGCTCATGCCGTTATCAAAGTTAATCGTTCAAAGGCATGTAGAAAAATCCCGACGAACAAGTGAGTCCTTTAAAGATCAGGCTATCGCGATCATCCCGCTTGATCGACGCCTGCCTTTACGACGCTTTTTGCACCAGCTTAAGCGTGAAATGCGAACAATCGGTAATCCGCTGTTACTCGATGCACGTGGTTTCGATACGTTGTACGGGAAAAAAGGTGTTGCCCAGACAGATTTTTCAGACGTATTTAATTCAGCGGTAGCTGAATGGCTGGACGACAAGGAAAACAGCTACCAGGAAATCCTTTATCTGACAGACCCAAGCTTATCGTCATGGACCAAGCGGTGCCTGAATCGGGCAGACAGAATTATCTTGTTAGCCGATGCATCTAAAGAGAATTCATCAAAGCTGCGTGAGATCGAACACGACCTTCGCAAGATTCTTCAGAACGCACGTTACCATCGAAAAGTTGATCTGGTTTTGCTGCACGCTAAATCAACCGATCAGCCCAGTCACACTGCAAGATGGTTGCGCAAGCGCGAGCTTAATGCCTATCACCACATCCGAATAGATGATGCAGAACACATGGCCCGTTTGGCGCGGCGTATTTGTGGCTGCGCTCGCGGTATTGTATTCAGCGGTGGCGGCGCACGTGGATATGCACATTTGGGTGTGCAGAAAGTGATTGAAGAGCATGGCATCGACATCGACTACATCGGCGGCTCCAGCATGGGCGGGCTGTTAGGTGCCTCAATGGCAATGGGTCTGGATACCGAAGCCATCAATCGTCTTTCACGGGTATTTGCAAACAAGCGCGCCTTGTTCGACTACACCCTGCCACTGGCATCCTTACTGAAATCAGCGAAGCTCACACGCTTTTGCCATGAAGTTTATAAAGAGGTACGAATAGAAGATTTGTGGATACCTTTTTTTTGCGTGTCATCAAATCTGGCGGATGGCAAAGAAGTGATTCACGATCGCGGACCACTATGGCGTGTCGTGCGCAGCACGATATCGCTGCCAGGAATTTTCTCGCCGGTACCAACTCCTTCGGGACAACTACTCATTGATGGTGCAGTATTGAATACCTTCCCTGTCGATATCATGCAAGAGCAACTTGGGGGTCGCGGCAGCATCATCGGTGTGAACGTAAGTCAGATCGTTGAAATTCGGGAGTATTACAACTACGGTACTTCTCTTTCAGGATGGCATGTACTCATGTCACGCATTAATCCGTTCGCGAAAAAAATCCGCATACCTCGATTGGTAGAAACACTTTTACGTTCAACGGATATAAAAAGCATCATCAGACTTAACGAAACCAAAGCCATGCTTGATATTCTGGTTGAACCCGATGTCAGTGAAATTCCTTTGATGGAATTCAAATCTTACGAACGTATTAGCGAAATTGGCTATCAAGAGGCTATTAGCGTATTTCTGGAGCATGAACTTATCAGTTCAGAGATGGTCTCCCTTAAGCAAGACTTGCAAGCACAATTGGAAGGTGACACTAAGTTACAAACGCAGCAGGCGCTCTGACAGACGGCATTCAATGTGTTGCAGATTTGACGTTTAACACTTAATAACCTGTAATTCTACGGGTCTGTAACACAATATTTTGCAGTTGGACTACAAATTGTTAATCATTTGTGAATGTCGAGCTTGGAAAGCCCTAGTTTGTTGCCACTCGCGGTCACTACGACTAGTATGGCACACAGACGTTTAATGTAAGCCGGAACGATCTTCGCAAGTCAGCGTTCCAACGTCCCGAATTCTTTTTTTTAATGGAGGTTTCATGTCTAAGTTTGACGAAGCAATAACCGATTGCAAAGCACAGTTGTCCAGCATTAATGTTGAGTGTGACGATAAACTCCTCTCGGCTGTTGCTAAAGGTTTGGGTCCATCTCTGTATAACCGCGATGCCAACCTCGTTGCCGCCGCAGATAAAACTGAACTGGATAACGTAAAGTCCAGATTCATCAGTCGGAAACTGGG
This sequence comes from uncultured Granulosicoccaceae bacterium, assembly GCA_937981955.1. Classification (GTDB taxonomy): domain Bacteria; phylum Pseudomonadota; class Gammaproteobacteria; order Granulosicoccales; family Granulosicoccaceae; genus Granulosicoccus. The sequence goes on along the minus strand of CALJNA010000087.1, from coordinate 68,920 downwards.
TGTAGAAGGTGCAGATGCAGATGCTGCGATTCAACACGCCATCGACACCATTGGCGCAAGTAACCGACAAAAGCTTCGACCGGTTTTTTACTACCTTATTGTGAAGCACTTGAACAAAGAGTCTGTCTACGACAAATAGATTTAGAATCGACTTATAAACCAAAAAAAAGCCCCGACTCTCGGGGCTTTTTTTTGTTCTGTCCCGTCCTGAAATAGGTTGACATAAATGGGACTTTAAAATGTCGGCATTCAGCCGAGCCATATGCACTTCGTCGAAATATAACTAACCCGCACTGGCGAAGAGATCCGGATTGTACACACCGTTCTGGGATTCAATGGTTTGGTCGAATCGACGCAATACCTGTTCTTTGCGCAAAGCCAATGCGGAGAGTTTTTCTGCAGAATCCAGTTGCAATTCCCGTCGGATGGCCTGGCGTCTCAGCGCACTGGCCCTGTACGAAACGAAGGTGGTTTCATCACGAGCCGAGCTGTCAGTAGCATCTTTGTTATATAGCGTGGTGTGCGCAATGCATTCAAGAACACCCTTTCGAATTGACGCCTGCAATTTTTCATCTTTGAGTAAATCAACCAAAACTCTTGCCTCAAACTGCCTGTCATCAACGTTAGGATCGTTAAACAAACTGATTAGCGTATCTCGTTGTACAGCGTCGAGTCCGAATTCAAGTGCAACAATGGCTAGATTTTGCGTTACGTACAAATCAAGATACATCATAGTGGTGTCGAGCAAGGCCATGCCTGCTCTTAGCCGGACGCTATTGACAGAGTGCGGTCGCCGATAGTATTTCGGATCAATCTGACTGGCTTTGAATTCCAGCAGTAGTCTTTCAATCAAGGGATAGACAATTGCGCCACGCATTCTTTCTGCCCAGAAAATTCGAGCACCGCTGTTCCGCCAGTGCCCTGTCATGAGTTCCGGGTCACGAATACCCTCTTCAAGCGATACCACGGTATCGAGTAGCTTTATCACTATGCCCGACAGCGTATATGGCAGATCTGCCTCGGTAGGCTTGAGGTTATATTGAGTGAATCCACTGAAATTGTATTGTGCCTGCGGCGGCAGCAGATGAGGATGGCTTAATGTAATTGCCGCCTTATTAATGCCGTCGGTGTGCACATTCGAATCGGTCAGTTCCGATACCATAGCCGCGATGGGCGCACCAAATCGGAATTGAATTTTACGCAAAGAATGTCCATACCCGGTAACGCGCAGTGAACCGTCTTCAACGACGTCATGCAACAATGCCAACGTGACAATCAGCGGCTCAAGCGCTCGACCAAGCACCCTTTCGGCTATGGCAGAAATACGAAAGGCATGCGCCGACATGGTGCTCAATGATTTTCGGCGACCCTTTTCCAGAGAACGCATCATTTCCAGGCTGGCAAGGTGCACGGTTTCTATGGAATTGGGGTTATCTGCGGCAACGTAGTACTCCATGACCGGCAGATTCATGTGCACCTCGTGGACTGCCTTGCCACGGCGTCCAGACAAGCGTTCCCTTTTATCCGGATCTTCGAGTGCATCGCGAACAGCCATAATCAGCGTGTTGCGTAACGGCTCTCGCAGAGCATAGTGATCAACGCCCACCAAACCGAAAGCAATTCCAGTGCGGGCGTAATCTTGTTCAAGAAACGGTCGTTCAGGAAAGTCGCTTTTGACGTCTACTCCGTTTCGGGCGAGCTCTGCACGGCCTTCAGAATCCAGAAAACTGATGATCTGATCACCCGCGGCACGCGCCGTGAGCCTGAGACGGCTAGCCTCGATAGCAGCCACGGCACTGGCGATTTCGCTGGAAGGAGGATCGTCTGGTGTTTCGCCCTTTTCTATGGCGGACTCAAAACGCTGCAAGTAGTCGTCTAGCGTTCGCACGTTTGCGGCAACTGCATCACCAAACCACGAGAATATATAACTGTCATCGATGATCTCATGGTCTTCCGAACTGATTGCACTGTAGCGGTACGGCTTACCTAATGTGCCTTGCAGCATGGTTGCCACAATCATGTCGTGTGTCATGCCGGGCATACCCAAACCATGGTTACCGTAAAGACGTACACCGAGCAACATATTGGCAGCCAGAATGGCGGCATGAATGCTGGGCTCGAGTTTCGGTAAACGGTTGGTGTTTATCAGGCAGTCTCGACCGACGGTGCCGATATCGAGTTTTTCGGGATTGATGGTCTCAGGGTCGATATCCTGATTGCTGAAAATCTCTGCTGCCAATAAATCCCGGCCACGCTGAGTATTGAAGAGCTCGGCTGGAAGCGTTGAGAGTGGAACCAGATGCTCGACTTCCCGGGCAATCCAGCGCCTTGATAGTTCACCGGCAATAACACGATCCATATCTCCGGTACCGGCGAGGACACCGTATGCTCTTACGAGCTTGACGAGATCGGTTAATGGGTAGGCGCGGGCCACTTGCACATCCTGTTTTTTTCTACGTTAAGAATAGCAAGACAAAGAGAAATTGAAACCATACGGATTGGCAAGCCAGGCCAAACTGTGACGCTTAGCGGCCCATATCACGCTAGTTAACAATCAACATCACCCGCGAGCTGGCCAAACATCTGCTGGTCCCAGTTATCAGCTGAACTGGATTCATTGAATGCGGTCAAATTACCGGGCTGAAGTGCAAAGCTCTGGAACAAGCCACGTTCACTGAAAGCGCTACTGTTTACCGGCGACCGCCTTCTTTTTCAATGTCTTCTTGCCCGCCACTTTTTTCTTGCCAGTCACTTTTTTATTTGCGGCAGCTGATAATTTATCTGATACTTTTTTTAGCCCACCTGCCTTTTTCTTTTGCCGTGACTTTGCCGATTCGCTTTTCGTCTTCTTTTTGAACTCACACAAATCTGCAATATTGCACTCGGTACACTTAGGGGTTCTGGCTACACAGACATAGCGCCCGTGCAAAATCAGCCAGTGGTGGGCATCCAGCAAGTAGTCTTCAGGCACAAATTTCAGCAGCTTTTTTTCCACCTCAATCACATCTTTGCCGGGGGCAATAGCGGTCCGGTTCGAGACGCGAAAAATATGCGTGTCAACGGCCATGGCTATTTGCCTGAAAGCCGTATTCAAGACAACATTGGCAGTTTTTCGGCCGACGCCCGGAAGCGCTTCGAGCGATTCTCGATCGTCAGGCACCACCCCACCATGGCGCTCCTGCAGAATTTGGCAGGTCTTGATCACGTTCCTGGCTTTGGTATTGAACAGTCCAATGGTTCGAATATGATGTCGCACCCTTGCTTCGCCTAGCTCGAGCATTTTCGCTGCTGTATCAGCCTCGGCATAGAGTCCTTTGGTGGCGTTGTTGACGCTGACATCGGTGGCTTGCGCGGATAGCAATACAGAGATCAGCAATTCAAATGGCGAGTTGTACGCAAGCTCGGTTTGAGGATTCGGGTTTGCCGCTTTCCAGCGGGCGAAAATCTGTTCGCGCTTACTCGGGTTCATGCTCAATATACTAACCTGATTCACTTCCCTATTTTGTCATTTCCGATTAGCATCGAAGCAAGCCGTTAACAGGAAACGCCATGTGTGGTCGAATCAACGTATCTGATAACGAAGGTGTCCGACTGTTGCTTGCCATGTTAGGCATGGAGGTCTGGCCCAGCCGAGATCCAAGGTTCAATGTTGCGCCAAGCCAGTCACTGGACGTGGTGACCTGGCAAGATGATGCAGCCTCCCTGGATTCAATGAAATGGGGCATGGTTCCAAGTTGGGCGAAGCCGGGTAAATTCAGTTCACCACTGATCAACGCGCGCAGTGAAACTATTCGTGAAAAACCGTCTTTCAAAAAATTGATCAGCTCTTATCGAGTGCTCGTTCCAATAAACGGTTTTTACGAGTGGAAACGTGAAGGTAAAATCAAAACCCCCTACTACATCACGCCGACCAGCAATGACGCCATGTTTTTAGGTGCCTTATACCAGCCAGCCAAACAGGCATCAAACGATGAAAAACAGGAAAAGTCGCAAGTGTGTGTTGTTACTGTTGCCGCAAACGAGCCAATGAGTGAGGTCCACCATCGTATGCCGGTGATTCTAAAACCTGACGACGCTCTAAAATGGATTCAACCGTCCGAGCAATCCGTTATTGATGAACTGATGGTCTCTGCCAGTAACGATACTCTGCAAATGACCGAGGTCAGTGACTACGTAAACTCTGCGCGTAACGAAGGGCCAGAGTGCATTGCAGCAAAACGGGCCAATGATTTGTTTGATTGAACCGACACCAGAGCATTCTCGACTATGCCGATACTTTTCGTATCACATCCTTGATCTAACATGAGCACACTACCCATGCCTGACTATGTCATTAAAAAATCTCAGATAGACGCTATGCCCGGCACATCGAAAACACATTTTCTGAACGAAAATGCGCAGCGTAATAATAAGTCACTCGGCGATTTGACTGGCATAACCGGATTCGGTTTTCATTTAATAGAGGTGCCGCCTGGCAAGGAATCAACAGAGTTCCATGTTCACTATTATGAAGATGAATGCACCTATGTTCTTTCCGGTACGGGAAAAGTGCTTATCGGCAATACCGAACACGCTATTGAGGCAGGAGATTTTATTGGTTACCGGAAGAAAGGTGAAGCCCACACCATGATCAATACAGGAGACAGTCCACTTACCTGTATCGTGGTTGGTGAACGGTTGGCGCACGATATAGGTGATTATCCCAATAAGAAGAAACGTATCTATCGTAATTTCGACCGTGTTGCCAATGTGGTGGAGTTTGCGAACATTGAAGAGCCTGAGCTTGGTGGAAAATAGCATCAACCTCTAGCTGCTCTGCTCAAGCCGCCACTGCGTTGGGCTGCAATTGTGCACGCGACGAAACTCTCGATTAAAGTTTGATTTGGTGGTAAAGCCGGCATCGAACATGGCCTGCTGAATACTGATGTCTGTCTGACGCAGCATCCCGCAAGCTGCGTTTATACGCGCCTGATTAATCCACTGGGAGATATTCCCACCGGTGTGTACATTTATGGCGCGTGATACCTTGCGAGAAGGAACACCGAGTTTTCTGGATAAACGCTGTAGATTGAGTTCAGGGTCTTTATATAGTTCGTTACTTTGGACAAACTCTTCCAAATCGAGATAGACCTGTTTGGTCTCTGCATGTACATCGCCTTCCGCGTTATCTTTATAAGATTGCTCTGCGTGATCGCGGCCCACGCTTGGTCCAGGCGAATCACTGCCAACACCGAAACCATCGTTTTCGTTAACAGGCGCGGTTTCGGCATCGTTCTCCCGCGATTTTTCAGCTGATGAATCGCTTGTTATGACTGGAAGAGCAGTTAATTCTTCACCCTCGTCCAGCGAACGTGAGCGACCAACCGCAATAATCAACCAGGCAAGTGTGGCGAGCACAAAGACATTAACCACACTAACCAGCGGAGCTGCAATACGACCACCATAGAATGCAAAATCGATCGCAATGGCCATATCGATTACCACGCCGAGCAGCAATAGCGCAACGCAGACCCAAAGCGCCCTAATGGCATGGTTTAACCAGCCAAGCCGCACCAACGTTAAAGACTCGGGAGCGCGACGAATCAGACCGATTAACAAGCCGGCATAAAGGATTTTCGTGCCTGCCAGAACAATATCTACCCAACCAATATCAATGAATCGCGCAAGAGTCACTAGTACCACGGGCAGGCCATGAACCCAGTCACGGTGGATGTTTACATTCAAATGCCGCCCACCAAGACTGCGAAACGCCAGATACTGCAGAGCGCTTAGGGCAACAGCAATCACAGCAGCAAATGGCATGACTGCTGGCCAATCAAGCCACCAGCGCAGGCCAATCAGAAAAGAACCAACTGCGTGCAGACACAATGCAATCGCGAACAAGCGGCCGGTGTGTGTTTGCTGCAGACGCGGATAATGCGCACCTAGCAGAACAAGCAGCAAAAGAGCAACAACAAAAGGTACCGGCACCATGTGTATGTGAATAGATCGCTAAAAAGGTCCTTGATCGCGATCGAGGTCGTGCTCAATCGTGTTTAAGGACTTCAAATCAAGGGCTTATGTCGATACTGAGTACACCCCAACAACAAGGAGTATATGACATGAAGCACCCGATTATCGATCTCGCATTGGCCACGCTGGTTGTTGCAGCAGGTAGCATGAGCTTGAATACACACGCTGCAGGATTCCAGCTTTCGCAAGTTAGCTACCCCGGTACCAAGGCGCTGGATGTTGGCGTCTGGTACCCGAGTGATACGCCCGCGCCCGCCTCCCCCAATACCCGTTTTGGTATGGCAATGGCAATCGACGCGCCCCTATCTGAAACAAATGGCGCGCTGATCGTCATTTCACATGGCTACAGCGGCTGGTACGCCGGCCACGCGAAACTGGCCACAGCGCTTGCCGACGCTGGATTTATTGTCGCCGCACCATCGCACAGTGGCAATACCTGGTCAGACATGAGCTCATCGACAGATAAATGGGCAATTGATAGGCCTGGTCAGATTAGCCGAGTGTTGGATTACGTGCTTGAAAATAAGCATTTTAAAAACCACATTAATCCGGAGCAAATAGGCATATACGGCTTTTCCGCTGGAGGATTCACCGCATTAAGTCTAATCGGCGGCACACCGGATTTTGAACGAGCCGAACACGTTTGCAGTTCAACGCCAGAATTTGTTTGTGATGACGGTATGGTTAACACCATGCTGGAAGCAGGTATTGCAAACTTACCGGCAGAGAGTTGGGGTTATGACCCGCGAATAAAGGCGGCGGCCATTGCTGCCCCCGGTTTCGGATTCGCTTACACCCGCGATTCCTTGAGCTCTGTCACCGCTGCTGTGCAATTATGGACAGCTGAATTCGACGAGTCTGTGCCCTCTGCATCGAATGCAGCCTGGCTGGCCCAGCAGTTACCGAACCAACCCGACTACCGGGTTGTGGAGAACGCTAACCATTTCAGCTTTATGATTATGCCTTGCCGTGATGCATTCAAGCAGGAAGACCCTGAAGAGTATGAAATTATATGTGGAGATGCAGTCGGGTTTGATCGACAGGCATTTCATTTGGATATGCAAGCAGAAATCAAAACATTTTTTACCAAGCAATTTAACTTGTAAGCTACATAAGCTACATAAGCCACATAAGCTACAACGGACCTTGATCGCCTGGGTGCTCCAGCACCCGGGCTTTATGTTTTGTGGTTAGTGTGCTACTTGAAAAAGTAACCAATGCTTCAACCCACTCTTCATTTGATATCCGATGATATCCGATGATATCCGATGACATCCGATGACATCCGATGACATCCGATCTTGAAATGGTGTTTAGTAGCTTGAATTCGGAGAGTTGTCCGGATTCATATCGCCATAGACTTCATCGGGATCCGTGTCGTTGAATAACAACACTTCACGCACCGTTTCAATATCGGCCAGCACTTTATCTACGCGGCCTGCAAAATCGTATTCGTTGACTTCAATGGCTTTAGGCATATAGCAAAATGCAACTTTTAAAGCGTGCAGCGCATCTTCATCTAGCTTATTCATAGTGGCTGGTTTTGACGTAAAAAATTTTAGTAGCTGCGCAATTGACCCACGAGCACACCTTGAAAACTGACCCGATCAACTGAATAACGCATGGTAGACATTGACTGATTTTCGGGAATGAGCTCAACCATCCCATCCTCAATCTGTCCAAGTCGTTTAAGCGTGGCTTCTTGCGAATCAATCAAAGCAACCACGATATCACCAGTGCGCGCCTGGTCTGTTTTGCGCAGGATAACGGTGTCACCATTGAGAATGCCAACATCCATCATGGAGTCGCCGCTAACGCGCAATGCGTATCGGTCCGGACCGATAAAGAATTCTGCCAGATCAAGATGCGCCTGATCTTCGATGGCCTCGATAGGTTGCCCGGCGGCAATTTTACCCAGTAATGGCAACTTGAAATCGCCTGTGGTTATTCGCTCCGCTGGCAGTGTCACCAGGTCGATAATGTTGTTATCGGTCGATTTAGCAGAGGCCGAATCTGGCAGGGGTTTACCGGCGACCCGTAAACCTCGCCATCCGGTGCCGTGGCGCTCAAGTTTGCCCTTCTCTATAAGTGACTGCACGTAGCGATGAACCGTGCCTTTGGATTTAAGCCGAAGCGCCAGCGCCAGCTCGGCTATGGTCGGAGACTGACCATTTCTGCTGATATGCTGATCGATGGCGGTTAGCACCCGGGTTTCCAGGTGGGTCAGTGTTGTCGTTGTGACCATAACGTTCTCCAAACGTTCTCTATGTAATCAGATTAGCACAGCCACGGATTTGCGCCAGCATTTTTCTAATTAGTCCGGTGCGAACAGATTAAAGTTCCGGCATTCAATAACTTAGTTTGGTTCCGGATATCGATCGGCTCGACCGTTCACAGCAGCGTTATACTGGCCGGTGTATTCCTGCGTTGCAACCGAACAGCATGTCAGCACCTCGAAACTCCACTATGAACCTGATCGACCCGCTACTGGAAGCTTTACTTGGAAGTGAGGTGCCGGCACTAAATGCGGATTTGAATCAGCGCATTGTGGTCAGCGCTGGTAACCGAGACTGGCAACGGACGCTTGTTCCCGGCCTGTCTATCTGCTTACTGGAAAACCATGTTGCTGTACACCGCAGAATGACTGCTTTATTGAAGCTGGACGTTGCGTCAAGTACGAATACCACTGGTGGTGTTGACATTCCGGCAAACGGACTCGAAATTCTGGTTGAACATGGCTTGATTGCAGATGATGAATCAGAATACGTGCACCCTTTTTACATCAGGCAACCACCGGACAGCTTGGGAACGAATCAGCAATTCACTTTATACCCCGGCAGTCACCGTTCCGATTTAACCAAACACCAACTGGAGTTTTATGTTGCGACAGGACAATTAGCGCCAACCGACACGCAGCGGCGCTGCATAAATTTGTCCGATCATAATTTATGGCTGCCAGGTCCGGTATCGCATACTGAAGTGATGCCTTTACACATGCACAACGGCAATAACTCCATGTTGGTTCGCTGGAATGAATCGTTAAGTTTTAAACCAAAACTGGATCCGAACGGTGAGGAGGTGTTGGTGATACACGGTACATTAACCGATGATAACGGAAGCTATCCAGCCGGTAGCTGGATTCGCAACCCGGTTGCAGCATGGCAAGACTGGGGCGCTGAAGCAGGCACGCTTATCTACTATAAAAACGGTCACTTTGGTACGGCGAACAATTGAACCAGCCGACACCTTCACACATGACACCCCAACAAGCCGAAGATCTCGCGCGCGATATAAAAATGTGGTCGGCTGAATTGGGATTATCGGCATGCTCCATAACCGATACCGATCTTGGTGAACATGAAACACATTTGCTAAATTGGCTGAACGACGGTTTTCATGGCGAAATGGAGTACATGCAACGCCATGGCACGAAACGAAGTCGCCCTGCCATGCTAGAACCCGGCACGTTCAGAATCGTGTCGGTCCGGCTTGACTACTTCCCACCCGAAGCCGCCGATGCCAATTCCGTTTTATCTTCCAGTCAGCTGGGTTATGTATCCAGATACGCGCTCGGGCGTGACTATCACAAGGTGTTACGTCAACGACTGCAAAAGCTGGCAAACAAAATAACAGACAAGACCGGTAAATTTTCATACAGAGCGTTTACAGACAGCGCACCAGTACTCGAAAAAGCCATTGCCGAAAAAGCTGGCCTCGGGTGGATTGGAAAACACAGTAATCTGCTTTCCGAAACCGCCGGGTCCTGGTTTTTTCTTGGTGAACTGTTTACCGACTTACCCTTGCCCGTCGATCCGCCGCAGCCAAGTGCGCATTGTGGCAGCTGTACTGCGTGTATTGACGCGTGTCCGACACGCGCCATTGTCGCACCATTTCGGGTAGACGCCAGACGATGCATTTCGTATCTGACCATCGAACTCGATGGCACAATCCCGGAAGAATTTCGAAGCGCTATGGGTAATCGCATTTATGGATGCGATGATTGTCAGCTTGTATGCCCTTTCAACAAATTCTCAAGCCCCACCACTGTTACAGACTTCAATCCACGATATAACCTGGATGCGCCAGAACTTTGCAACTTGTTCGCATGGAGTGAAGATGAATTCAACACGCAAATGCAGGGCTCGCCAATACGACGAATTGGTTATTGGAACTGGTTACGAAACATTGCGGTTGCGCTAGGCAATGCGGCACACTCAGACTCTGTTATGAAAGCGCTGAATTCACGAAAAGATTCAGAAAACGCAATTCTGCGTGAGCATGTTGCCTGGGCGTTAAAAGAGCACGAAAACCGTGGCAGATGAACAAACATAACCATTCGTCAAATACCGCGCGACTAACGCAATTTGACCAGGTGTATCCACGTCTTCATTGCCAGTAACACACCAATATCGCGTTAATAAGATTTTTTCAACTGTATAACGGAGAACATGCATGCTAAAAGATACACCCGCGGTAAGTCTCGGTTGGCAAGCCCAGCCATTTTCTCTGCCAGATCCTGATGGTAACGTGCATTCGATAAGCAATTTACAGGGAGAAAACGGAATGCTTGTGGCATTTATTTGTAACCACTGCCCGTATGTAAAAGCGATAGGACATCGACTTGCTGAGGATGCACGCCGACTGCAAAGCGAGGGAATCAGTGTTGTCGCCATTAATTCGAACGACTTTAAAAACTACACAGCAGACAGCCCACCAAAAATGAAAGCATTCGCAGCTGAATACGGCTTTAGCTTTCCTTATCTGGTTGACGAAGACCAAAGCGTAGCCCGGAGCTACGATGCAGTATGCACACCTGATTTTTTCGGTTTTAACAAAAACGGTGAACTTCAATACCGTGGACGACTGGACGACGCACGCATGGGGGACGATAATGGTCGCACACCAGAGCTGCTTAACGCCATGCGGCAAATTGCCCAGTCAGGAACAGGCCCAGAAGACCAGCAACCCAGCATGGGTTGTTCAATAAAATGGAAATAAATAGTGAATATAAATGATCTTGATGCCATCCGTGCAGACACGCCTGCCTGTGAATCTCTGATTCATTTCAACAATGCTGGCGCATCCCTAATGCCGCTGCCAGTTCAGCAAGCCGTGGCAAAGCACCTTAAACTGGAAGCCAGCATTGGTGGTTACGAAGCGGAGCATCAGGCGAACAACGATCTGCAAAGCTTCTACGAGGAATTTGCCACCTTGCTCAATGCCTCAGCTGAGGAGATTGCCTATGTTGAGAATGCGACTCGAGCGTGGGACATGGCTTTTTACGGCCTGCCTTTAGAAGATGGTGATCGCATTCTTACTCACGATTCTGAGTATGTCTCGAACTACCTTGCACTGATGCAACAAGCCAAACGCCGCAATTTGCATATCGACCTTATCCCGTCTGATGAGCACGGACAAGTCGACGTTTCAGCCATTGGCGAACTCATTACCGATCGAACAAAACTGATTGCAATCACGCATGTGCCTACACAAGGTGGTTTGGTTAATCCAGTGAAAGAAATTGGAAAAGTGGCGAAAGAGCATGGTCTCATTTATATGATCGACGCCTGCCAATCAGCAGGACAAATTGTGCTGGATGTTAAGGAGTTGCAATGCGATGTTCTCACCGGCACCGGCCGAAAGTTTTTACGCGGTCCACGCGGAACCGGTTTTTTATATGTACGCAAGGCTTTCCTGAACGAGCTAGACCCGCCGTTCGTCGACCTGCATTCGGCAGATTGGATCAGCGACGACAAGTTCGAGTTTGCATCAACGACCAAACGATTTGAGAACTGGGAGAGCTACATCGCCGGACGAGTTGGTCTGATGCATGCGGTTCGATACGCCAACGCACTGGGTGTGGCAAACATTGAACGCCGGGTTTTTTCACTCGGCAAAACGTTAAGAGAACAACTATCAACACAGAAAGATGTACAGGTGCACGATCTGGGTTTGCATCAATGTGGCATCGTGACCTTGACTAAAAAGGGATTGGACGCAAACAAACTGGTTGATCAATGCCGAGAGGCAGGCATTAATCTTTCTGTATCCACGTTTACAAGTGCCAGGCTGGATTTTGGAAAACGCAACCTGGATTCACTGGTGCGTTCATCTGTGCACTACTTTAATACTGAAGACGAAATCGATCGATTCGTACAGGTTGTAGATTCACTGTAAACCAATCATCTAGTCAAGCATCGTCTATTGGCACTTGAATAGCAGACCTGAGTAATCTTGCGCTGCTCCAGCACAAAAAAAGGGCGGAACATTCGTTCCACCCTTTTTCAACTACTGACTCAATCTTCGAACTTATTCGAATTACTGAGCTCGATTACCCAGAAACTTTAGATATCCAGTACGCGATTACGCTGCGCTGAGAATCCATTTTCTGCAATTTTCAGGTAGGCACCCATTTCACGCAGGCTGGCCTGGAAGCTGTCGTCAACTTTAGTAGCCAGCTCACTGTGATCGCGAGTCTCTTCAAACACTTCCGCTGCAGCTTCACCAAACGCATCATAAACATCGTCGTTGAATTCACGCAGCTCAACGCCGTGATCATTGATGATGGTATTAAGGAACTCACCATTGTTGGCAACTGCTTCTTCGTACTGAGCAGCGTTCTCTTCCATACAAGCGGTTTCAATAACAATCTTTTCCCACTTGGATAGTTTTTCATACCACTCTTTGTTCATGCCGAAGGCAAGGCCACCACCTGGCTCATGCATACCTGGTGTGTAGTAGTACTTGGCCGCTTCATAAAACTTCATGAAGTAGTCATTGTAAGGTCCAACCCACTCGGTTGCATCGATAGCACCGGAAACAAGGTTCTCATAGATCTGTCCACCAGGTAGTGAAACAGGAGATGCACCTAGCTTGGCCATAACATCGCCGCCAAGACCTGGGATACGCATTTTCAGACCTTTAAGATCATCAGCTGATTCGATTTCCTTGTTGAACCAACCGCCCATCTGAGTACCAGTACCACCACAAGTGAAGGCTTTCAAACCAAATTCGCCAGAGACTTCGTCCCACAATGCCTGACCACCTTTAAACTTGATCCACGCATTCCATTCCAGAGAAGTCATACCAAAAGGTACTGATGTGAAGTATGCAAATGCAGGGTGCTTGCCTTTCCAGTAGTAGTCAGCAGCGATGTACGCCTGACTGTTACCTGAAGCAACTTCGTCGAATGAGTCAAACGCACCAACCCGTTCACCCGCAGCGAAATACTCAACTTCAAATTTTCCGTCTGATAGATCGGAAATACGCTGTGCCAGACGCTGTGCACTCAAACCCAAGCCAGGAAAGTCCCGGGGCCAGGTAGAGACGATCGTCATTTTGGTTTTGCTTTGCGCAATCGCAGGTGCTGCAATGATGCCGGTGCTGGCAGCAGTTGCAATGCCAAGACCTTTCGCGCCTTGCGTTAGAAACGTTCTTCTTGTCATGTTTAATTTTCTCCGAGTGTTCTATAACCGATTTCGGTCCATTTAAGCGTATGTCATTTAATGCACATCTGCTTGCAGTTTTTCACGCGAATTGTCTGAACTTCACCGAAAACAACCTGATTACTGTACTACTAAATTTCAAAACACACAAAACCTGCGAGTTGTTGGAAACACACAGGTCACACTAATTCAGCATCAGATCAATCAAATGAGAATAATTCTCATTAATGACGGTGTGGAGATTCACCGAATGGGCAGTTTTTGTTCAACTTTGCACTGTTATTGAGCTTTCTTCATTCTGGCGTTGAGCTTCCTTGCGTGGTACTTCTGTAAATGTTCATCGCCCTCATACCCTTTCTCATTGACCCATTGAAACGTGTGTAGAAAGGTGAGCTTCTGAAAACCTCCAGGGAGCGCCGCAACTGCAGCTTTTAACGCGGAGGATTCTTCATCGGGCAGCGTTTCGGGCATGAACAAAATCGTGGGTGTGAACATGACACCCCATTTGGCGCTGGCTGACTGCTCGGTTAGTACCTCACCGTCCAGATCGGTCACCTCTTCAGCGCCAAACAAATTAATTTGCACAATGTTGAAGTGTTCCTGCAGGTATTCACTGACTTCAGGATCGGTCAATATAGTTTCGTGCATGCGAGTGCAATAAATGCAACCGTGTTGTTCGAAAACCAAGGCCAGACGTTTGCCTTCGTCGGCAGCTTCTGTGATGTCTTCAGCAATATCTTTGAAAGTAATCGAAAACCAGTCTTGCGTATGCAAACCACCTTCACCAATATCATCATTAGTCGCGCCTTGCAGCAGCAATGGCATCGTCAAGATCGCAACAGCCAACAACATTCTCATAAAAATCACCATTTTTAGTAATAGTGAGACACTCATCTTGTTTACCTCAACTTAGCGGAAACTGCAAGTTTTCAACGGTATACTAACGATATGTTATATACCAAGCCCACACTTTTAGGCTATATGCAGTTAGTCAGCATTGGCGCTTGCGTTGTGCTTCGCACCGCTTGCATACTTTGTTTTTCGCTTTTTTTACCTAGCGTATACGCTGCGCAGCTGATCATGATTGAAGAAGATCACTGCCCTTATTGCCAACGATTCAATGACGAAATTGCCCCCGCCTACCCAAACACGACTGAAGGAAAACGGGCACCTCTTCGACGTGTCAACATCGATAAAGGCTGGCCTTCGGACCTTGCTCATATAGAACCCGAAACATTAACCCCGACTTTTATACTGGTGGAAAACGATCGCGAACTTGGCCGCATGTACGGCTACCAGGGAGATGAGTTCTTCTGGTTTCTGCTTGGAGAACTGTTGGATAAACTCGATGCCGACAACATGGAAACTGGCAGCCAGAACAGTAAGCCTTAAAGGCTTTTTTGTACCGAAACCCATTAGCTGTCACGACCATCACATAAGTTTTCCGAGATAGCCAGCACTGCCGCCTGCACGCGCGATTGCACATTCAGTTTCTTCAACACAGCTCGAACATGTAACTTAACTGTGCCATCGACTATACCCAATGCTGCTGCAATGTCTTTGTTACTTTTTCCCTGCGCAATGTGATAAAGAATATCCATCTCTCGCGGTGTCAAATTATAAGTCTCAGTAACTGACGGATCCGGCCCGGTCTCACGAGAAACAGCGGCGCGGGCCAGCAAACTTGTTAAATCAGGAGCAACAACCGTATCGCCAGACTTCGCTTGATGAAGTAGCTGAACCAATACATCCAGCTCCATGTCTTTCAATAAATAGCCCATTGCACCGAGCTTCAAAGCTTCCATCAGATCGTTCTCTTCAACACTGGTGGTGAGTATAACGACACACTGTTCGGGCATGGCCCGACGAATCTGAACCAGCACCTCAAGACCACCCAGTTCAGGCATGCGTAAGTCGAGCAGAACGACATCTGGTCCGGTATCTCTTATCAGCTCAACGGCCTCGGTTGGCACACCGGTCATGCCAACGACACTGATATCGCGACTGGTCAGCAACTGATTTAAACCGTTACGAAACAAAGCATGATCATCTATGATGACAACGCTTAACGGATTAGCACTCATGCGGACTCTCGACTGGTTTCAATCATTGGCGGCATGGTTATCGAGAGTCGCGTTCCTTCACCTACTTCAGAATCGATACTCATTTTCGCGCCGATACTCCACGCCCGTTCACGCATTATGGTGAGTCCGATGTGTTCTGCATTATCGTTAACACCACCCGACGATGCATTTGTTTTATCTGCTCGCGTGTCAGGTGCCACGCTTGGGACAGCACTGGTCTTTTGATCGAATCCAATGCCATCATCTTCAACAAGAATACGCCTCATCCCCGATGGTTCTTGTTGAAGATAGACCCGAATCATGGACGCTTTTGCATATTTGCGCGTGTTGTTCAGCGCTTCAGCAATGATCCTTTGCAAAGTAGACTCTTCTCGAGGAGTAAACCTGATTTGCGGGTCGTCGGACTGAAAAAACACAGTTATGCCACTGGACTGACTAAATTCATCTATAACTTCTTGCAAAGAATCAGCATAGCGATGCTCGGATAATGGATTGCGATATTCGCGTATTAACCCACGAACTTCTTCGTTCGCCTCCTCGATTGAACCACCAATTTTTAACATGTCCTGGTAGGTTTTCTCGTCGCCCTGTGACTTCAATTTCTCGCTAAGCAAAGTTGTCTGATAACGCAGAGCAAGTAGAGTCTGCGCAAGCGAATCATGAATTTCGGCCGCCAACTCATTTCGATCTCGACTTAACCGCGCCTGTAGCATCTGTTCCTGAACCAGCTGTTGACCGCACAACAGACTCAGTTGTTCCGATACCGTTGAGAGCACACGTTTCGTTTCTATATGCTCGGATGTTTCAGAGTCGTTTCTATCGATAATCAACACACCTTCTCTGCGCTCGCCACAAAAAAACGGAACCCAATGCTGAGCGCTGGTTGCGCTGCCAGCACTGGCTACGGCGACACGACTGATGGTATGCGGAATGCTGTCCCGTTTTATTGCAGCAGTAATAAGAGTATCGTCCGGCTTCGCCACAACCGATGAAGAACCAGCCCGATCAGCACGACGAGTAGCAACGCAGCGCAATTCCTGCTGGTTGTTTACCACGCGATAACAGCTAACGCGTGTCGACTGAAACCACTCAGCAAGATAATCACACACAGTACCAAACGCGGCCTCATCTTCAGTTTCACTGGACACATCGGCAGTTAGCTTGAACAGCAGCTCCATCACCGTTTTCTGATCACTGAGCTTTCTGGTTTGCGACTCAACCAGTGAATCCATATCGTCTGAAAGTCGTCGCAATGATGATGCAAGGTTGCGGGTGTGAAAATTGAGTTCTTTATAATGCTGATGACTCTCATCCAGACCTATAGTGGCATCGAGCTCGCCATCACAGACTTGCTGAAGCCACATGCGAAAAGCCAAGTCGGGCTCAATGAAGTGACGTATCGTATATCGATGAATCGACCAAAGCCCGACGACAAGCAGAAACAATGTCAAAGTACAGATGATCAAAAACTGTGTGCGCGGAACCGGCCACGACATGCTGAACAGCAGAATGATCAAAGCAGCGGTGAAAACCCCGACGCCAATCGTTAACCACTGCAGTCGTTTCGAGGAAGCCATTGCCCGGCCATAGGCCGATATTTCTCCTCTTCTAGTCCGATAGTCCGGCTTTGGTGGCGGCTTAGTTGCCATGACCTTTTAGCGCGCCGCTTTTTGATGTGCCTGGTTCACTGCCTTCAGTGTCGGATGTGTCACTTACCTCATCTTCGCTCGGTGCAACATAAGCTGGATCGTTTGGGTTTTTGAAAATAAAGTGTTTACCGCCCTCATCAAGCTCGACATAATCAAGCTCTGTTCCATTCAACAACGCCTTGTGATCTTTCGCAATCACTACATCGATACCTGCTGAGGAAAACATACTGTCACCCGGACCGGCTTCATCAAAGCCCATCTGGTATTCGAAGGAGCCATCAGCCACTCGCTGAGCAGCCACTCGCAAAGGCATATCATCAAAGTCATGATGTTGCATGCTGCGCTTGAGTTCATTGGCTGCAGCTTTTGTCACTTTAAACATGATTGATTGTCCTGAGGGAATCCTGCTTTGAACGCTGAACAGTGTCCAGAAACCAATCTATCCACGGAGTCGATTCAGTATGGCGAAAGTGCGCATAGCTGGCAATGACGTTGTGCACACAAACGCCATCATGCTTGCCATCAATGCCGTGTCCGCGGCTGACACGAAAGGCATATTCCGGCTCGGTGTCAAACGCAATCGTTGAATGGTGAAATTCATGGGCAGGCAAAATATCGCTAACTTGAGCGGATGCAATTGGCCCATTCTTATGCGCAAGTTTCATGTAACCGCGACCTTGTGGCCGAGTCTGCATACTGACTGCTCCCTTGATAACATCAACCATTGGCCAGACAACATTACTCACCTCTATCGACTGGCACAGGTACATCAAGCCTCCACATTCTGCCCTGACCGGCAAACCGTCCTCAACCGCGCGGGCTATTGCAGCTCGGCAAGCCAGATTCTCTGACAGTGCAGCAACATGACGTTCGGGGAAACCGCCGCCAATTAGCAGCCCGTCTATATCGGCTGGAAGCGTATCGCGTAACGGCGAGAACTCGATCAGTTGTACCCCACGCGATCGAAGCTCCTTTAGATCATCCTCGTAGTAAAAATGAAAGGCTTCATCGCGGGCAATGGCAATACTTATATGTGACAAGTCGTGGATAGCGGCAGCGCTGAACTGACTATCCGCGGACACAGTTGTTGAAGAAAGGTTGGGTAGCAACAAGCGATCAATATCGCACGAGCTTTCCAGAACATCGGCGACCGTATCGATAAACTGATTTGCAATGGCATGGTCAGGTGCTGGTACAAGCCCGAGCTCACGCTCATCAATATGCAACTGGTCGTTTTCGGCGACGACGCCAATGACATCGACGTCACAGTATTCCGTGAGCGCACATTCAATCTTGCTGGCATGCCGTGAAGAGCGAATGCGATTAAGGATAAGACCGGTAAAAGCAACGTCCGGGTTGAACTGTACTATTCCGTTGACAAGCGAGGCAATGGTTCTGTGCATACCTCGACAATCGACAACCAGCAGCACAGGCATATTCAGGCAATTGGCAATGGCTGCATTGGAGTCGGATCCGTCCACAGCCAATCCGTCATGCAAGCCCATCGTACCTTCAACTAATACCAGTTGATTTATATTGGCGTTAAATGTGCGATGCAGCTCAGCATCGTTTTGTATAAACGGATCAAGGTTGTAGCACGGGTTATGACTGGCAGCCTTTAACCACAACGGGTCGATGTAATCCGGACCTTTTTTAAAAGTTTGCACAAGGGTAGATCGTCGAGTGGCGGCTCTTGCCAAGCCCATACTCACCATCGATTTACCGCTTGAGCGCCATGGAGCAGAAACAAAATGCCCTGCATACCTGCGCTTTTCGTCAGTGCCGTTCATTGTCTCGGTTCCGTTGCCGTTAATGACTCAGGCAGAAGCGGCAGCACTCTGAGTAACAACAAGCACAGCAATAACGCAAAAGCGACACCACCTATACCCAGCCCCCATTCCCAGATGCTGGCTTGATATGCCGGAATATCTGCGTCACCAAATGAACTGGACAATACCGTTTTCCCGGGGAACAACGACTGAGGCGTGCTTTGTGAGCCAATAATAACGACGTACAGCAAAGCGGCACCACCCATCAGACTCAGCACTGAACCGATTATCAATCGAATATGCATACTGATGCTGATCGATTTATAGACAAGAATGCCTATGGGTAATACAGCACCTATGATTATGTGGGCTATCCAGAACACGCCTGAGAATCTTCCAACCAACGTGAAGCGCTCTATTTCATGATGCTCTGCGACGTAAAGGTTAGTGACGTGATGCACAACAGAAAAATAAACCAGTGCAAGTACAAACCAGACTAACAATCTTGATAGCGAATCGATCAGCTGTTCATTGAGGATGGCCGCTGTCCAACGATTAAGTGCAATAATCGCCAGACTCAGTACCGCTGTACCCATAACCAAAGACAATGCGATAAACATGGGTGCCAAAAGCGCTGAATCAAGCGCGTTTCGGCCAACCAGGAAGCCGAATATGCAACCGGTTCCTGTGGTCAAAATAATACGCCAGGCAAGAGCGACACGACCAGCCAATGGAACGTACTGGTTAAAACGCCTTTCCATCATCATCCATAAATACCAGGCACCGATAATCAGAAAGCCGTTATACAGAAAGATATTCCAGGCAAAAACAGAACGGAAGTTGTAGGTTGTCATAGCAATGATCAATCGATCGGGCCGACCAAGATCAAGTACCAGAACCAACAGACCACCCACCAGCAAACTCATTGCAAGAGCGATTGATAACCGCGCAACCGGCTTATAGTGCGCCAGACCAAACACGGACGCCATTGTTGCGCCATTCAAAGCACCCGAAGCTGCTACTATTAAAGACACCGCAAACACATGTGGCAGACCCCAGACAACATGATTGTTCATGCCGGTAATACTGTGTCCGGCATGCTCCATTGTCAGTGCGCAATAAGCACCAACTCCCGCCAACAAAACACAAGCGATCAATACCAGCGGATAGCTGAATGCGCGCGGAGCAAGCGTTTCGTATCGAGCCTGATCAATCACAGCTTTGCATACCTGACGCCCGTATTCAGATTCAAATCGGAGCGTACTTGTTGTGCATCATGTTTCGCTATCGCTATGGAAATATCGCTTTCACTGTCATTTAAATCACCAAACAGAATGGCACTATGGCCTTCTTCTGTACACGAAACAGCACAGGCAGGTTGCAAGTCATCATCGGCATCTATGCGATGGACGCACAAGGTACAGCTCTCGACGGTTCCCTGCCCTCGCGGTGCCAATGACTTCTGATCAGTGACGGGTTCGTGTATGAAAGAACGGGCCTTATACGGACAAGCCATCATGCAATAGCGGCAACCAATACAGGTGTGCTTGTTCACCAGTACAACACCATCGGCCCGCTTGAACGATGCACCTGTAGGACATACATCTACACACGGTGCTGAATCACAGTGTTGACACATCATTGGCAATGAGGACTCCTGACCAGTCAGATTATCCTGCAGATCAATTTTACGGATCCACTGAGCATCGGTGTGTTCATTGCCAGTACTGGAAATACCATGCTCATCGTGACATCCTCGAACACACGCATCACAGCCGGTCGCACATTTACTGGTGTCAATCATTAATCCCCAGCGCTGTTCATCCGAAACACCCTTAAGCGCGGTGACTTTGGCACGACTTATCGCCGGCAGCAAAGCCGGCGCTACCGCAGTTGCCGCACCCAGCAAGCCAAGGCGCTGCAAAAAACTTCTGCGCGCTGAAACGGCCTTATTCTGATCTGACGGTGTCGGCTTCATTTTTATGGTGACTCAAAGCAGGAGGTACTGCTGTGGGCAATGTCTGTTTAAAGGCAAGCAACTGCTTGTTCGGTAACCAATGCGAACCATCCACAGAATCTTGCTGGGCTACGTCAGGTACCACCGGGTCAGGTACCACCGGGTCAGGTACTGCCGCATGACAACCAAAACAGTCTATTTTCACAGCCACATACGCATGACAGCTGGCGCAAAACTGCCCCTCTTCATCGATGCGCACGGCCTGGTTGTCTTCATCAAGCTGTACGTGACAATCCACACATTCAACCAGACTAAACGGTTCATCGCGAATGCCTCGAATAACCGTATCATCGCGTTGATGTACGATTAAATCCATGTGGTTGCGACGCATGAAGTCGGTCTCCGCAACGCACTGTTCACCTTTTCCTTTTGGTATAACCGGTCCGGGCTCACCCGCCATGCTTGACCAGCCAAGTATCAGACCGATCAGCAAAAGCACACCCTGCACCGTGCGTGATGAGGAACCGAACGACATAGATCAGTGTCCTCCCATACCCATGTCGATATAGCCTGAAGGACAAACATCTGCACAAACATGACAGCCTATGCACTTGCTGTAATCAGTATCGACATAGCGCCCCGTCGTGCTTTTATCTTTCTTAACGCGAAAAACAGCATCCTGCGGACAATAAATCATGCAATTGTCGCATTCGAAACACATGCCACAACTCATGCATCGTCCCGCTTCGGCCACTGCCTGTTCCTCGGTTAGTCTAACCATACGTTCGGTAAAATGACCGAGCACTTCTTCTCCCTGAGGCACCTGTTCTTCACGTTTATGCCGCTGTTCTTCTTTCCAGTGACCCAGAAAAAGCTCATCGGCTGCGGCTATTTCATGTGCAGAGCGATCTTCGTAGTTATGGACAGCACCCTCTGAACTATCAGTACCCCATTGAGGTTCCATAATGCCTTCAACCGGTTCAAGATTCGATTCCTTTAACTTCTGCAGCAAACTGAAATGGTGCACATCAACCTTGGGGCGTTTCTGAATTTCATCACCTTTCAGATATAGATCAATAGAATTGGCGGCAACTGACGCCTGACCAATTGCTGTGGTTAAAAGATGCGGTCGTATAATGTCACCGGCGACGAAATGCCCGGGCCGATCTTTCACTTGATAAAAGCTATCGCTATCTATCAGGCCTCGTCCGTTGTCCAGCTCTTCGAGTCCGTGCAGATTTCCGCCTTGTCCAATCGCTGAAACGATCAGATCAGCTTCAATCTCTTGCTCGGTTCCTTCAACCACCTCAGGTCGACCATCTTTATCGACCGTACACTCAGCCAACACAATACCGGTAGCTCGACCGGAATCATCAGTGATAACACGAACCGGCATGACACCATTGATTATGGTGACACCTTCAGTTAATGCATCGTGTACTTCATGCTCTGCCGCTGTCATGGCGGTTCTTGGCAGCAGTGAAGTCAGCGTGACTTCCGCACCGCTGCGCGAAGCGGCCATTGCCGAGTCGTGAGCTACATAGCCATGCACCACCAGCTCGGGGCGCTCCTGGGCATTGAGTTTGTTTATTTTCCCAAGGCGTCTGGCTACAGACACAACATCGATGGATGTATCGCCACCGCCAACGCACACTACTTTATCGGTTGCAACATGCAGCTTGCCTGTATTAAACGCTTCAAGAAACTTCACACCACTAACACAGTTTGGTGCATCACCGCCTTCTACCGGCAGCGCCCGCCCTGTCTGACATCCAAGTGCCCAAAGCACTGCATCATAATCTTTGTCGAGTGTTTCAATCGATATGTCCTCACCCACACGTACACCGAGCTGAACATCAATATCGCCAAGAGCCAGAATACGGTTGATTTCTGAATCAAGGTGTTCACGCGGTGTGCGATACCCGGGAATGCCGTAACGCATCATGCCACCCAGCTCATCATGATCATCGAAAATGGTACTGGCATATCCTTTTCGCCGAAGCTGATAAGCCGCTGCCATTCCGGCGGGACCACCGCCAATAATGGCGATACGTTTGTCCGAGGTTAATGGCGCACTTTCAAATGAAAAGCCTTGTTCTGTCGCGGTGTCGCCAATGTATTGTTCAACAGCGTTTATACCGACAAAATCGTCCACGTCGTTGCGATTACAACCAGCCTCACACGGTGCAGGACATACACGCCCCATTTGAGATGGAAACGGATTCGCATCGGTGGAGCGGCGAAAAGCATATTCCTGCCAAGTCATGCCTTCAGGTGGTTTTTCCACACCGCGCGCTATAAGCAACCAACCCCGAATATCCTCACCCGACGGGCAGCTTCCCTGACATGGTGGTGTCCGGTTTACGTAGGTTGGGCATTTGTGCGATTCATCCGCAACAAAGATTTGTTCTGTCCAGTTTTTCCAGGTTGTTTCGCCATCGGCAAATTTTCGCAGCGTATGCTGCTCACCTTTATGCGTCTTACTCCAGGGCGTAGTCATTTAGGTCTCCGGCGTTAGTGCTCAGTGTCCATCACCAGCGCATCGCCAACCAGCTGATGCACACTGATAATCTGGTCCATTTCAAAGCCGTAGTACGGCAGCACTTTGGCAAACTGACTTTTACAGATGGCACAAATCGCTGCCATATGAGTGATTTGATGCTGATCGTTGAGTTCTTTAAGTGCCTGCATGCGCGGTAACGCACCTTTGGTACGCAGCTCGATAAGGTCATCGGTTAACAAACCGCCGCCACCACCACAACAGAACGTTGCTTCTCCGATCGTGTCAGCGCGCATATCGTAAAAATGATTGCAGGATGCCTTGATAATTTCCCGCGGCAACGTGAATTGCCCCCCTGCTTTGCTGCCCATTCGCGATGCCCGCGCAACGTTGCATGAATCGTGAAACGTAACGCGCTTGTCATCGTTTGCTTCAGGGTCGAGTTTGATACGACCCTGTTGCATAAGATCGTGCGTAACTTCGACAATATGTTGTGGCACTGGGTAGTTGGGGTCAAGAAAGTCAAACGGACCGGCAAGCGTGTTCAAAAAGCTGTAGCCAACACGCCAGGCATGCCCACACTCGCCAAATACGATACGTTTAACGCCCAATTCGAGCGCGGCTTCGCGAATCCGCACTGCTACCTTTTGCATGTTCTCGTAACTGCCAATAAACAACCCGAAATTGGCCGCTTCAGATGCGTGCGAGGATACCGTCCAGCTTAAGCCGGCCTGGTGAAATACTTTGGCGTAACCAATCAAGCCATCGATATGCGGTTCGGCAAAAAAATCGGCCGACGGTGTTACCAGTAAAATATCAGCGCCTTTTACATTTAACGGAAACTTTACCGGTACACCGTCATCTTCAAGTACATCTTCTTCGAGGCCTTCTAGCGTGTCGGCCAGTGCAGGCTCTGGCAAGCCGAGGTTATTACCAATTTTGTGTACCTTGCCAATAATTTCGTTGCAGTACTTTTGCCCCTTACCCACTGTGTCCATGATTTCTCTTGCAGCCATTGACACTTCAGCGGTATCAATTCCGTACGGACAATACACAGAGCAGCGGCGACACTGTGAACACTGGTGGTAATACTTGTACCAGTCGTCGAGAACCTCTTCTGTCAGGTCTTCGGCGCCCACCAATTTGGGGAAATACTTTCCAGGTAGCGTGTAGTACCGACGATAGACTTTACGCAATAGATCTTGCCGGGCTACGGGCATATTTTTAGGGTCACCGGTGCCCAGAAAGTAATGACACTTGTCGGTGCATGCACCGCACTTAACGCACGAATCAAGATAAACCTGCAGACCACGATATTTCTTTGTTAATTCACCAAGCTTATCAACGGCAACCTGCTGCCAGTTATCGATAAGTTCACCCGGAAAGCCAATGGCTTCCTGATGCACATCTTTGGCAACATATGGTTGGCTATGCGACATGGCATCAGGCATAACCGGCGGTGTGAAAATATAGTCACCGGCTTCAGGTATATCGAATTCCGGCGGCTTAGCCACGATATTTCTCAGAGCGAGTGGCATCAAACGGTTTCGCCCAACGGGCAATGTGACGACGCTCGCGTGGGTTATCAACCTGATTACGCGACGGACTAAAGAACAAGCCAGGTGCGTGCAAGAGTTTTGAAAACGGAAAAATAAGTAGCAGCACAGCGACTAGCAGCAAATGAATGACCAGCACCGGATTGAAGGCCAGGTAGCCAAAGTCAAAAGAGAACAAACCCAAAGCAAACTGTTTAACCTGAACAATGTCCGCATGCAAACCATAGCGCATTGCAAGACCGGAGCCGGCAATGGCCATTAAAAAAATCAGCATTAAAAAATCGGAAGGGGCTGAAATGTATCGCACACGATCAACGAGAAATCGTCTGGAGAGTAATCCTGCGAGCCCGACCAACATCATAATGCCCGCATAGGGACTAAAAGGTGCGATAAGAGCCACCCATCCCCAAACCGGTTCAGTGAAATAACGCAAGTGACAAAGCAGCACGAAAAACAAGCCGGCATGAAATAACCACCCGAACAACCATGTCCATTTCGACGCCTTGAAAAGGCTTTCGAAAAAAACCACTTCACGGCCCAAACGAAACACCACACCCGACCTGGTTGTGGGTGCTGGGGTGGTTGGTATCTTTAACGGCGCAGGCGTTGAGGCGTATCGAACTATGCGGCGCAACAGGCCAAGTGCGAATACAATCAATGTGACATACAAAATGCCGCTGAGCACGAGTCCCATTGGATTGCCCTGTTCAGTTTATCGGTTGGATTATCTGACTACACGCAACCGGTTGGCTTAGGTAAACCAGCGTATTTACAAGCTTGTTTCGCAGGTCCGTAAGGATAAAGTTCATACAAATATTTGCTACTGCCTTTGTCTTTACCCAACTTTTTGCCAATTGCCTTGGTTAGCACTCGTACTGCCGGAGCAATTTGATACTCCTCATAATACTCACGCAAAAAGTTAATCACCTCCCAGTGATTTTCGGTAAGGTCACAGTCATCGATGCCTGCCATAACGGTCGCCACTTCAGGCTCCCAGTCTGAAAGATCGGCCAGGTAGCCCTCTTCATCGGTTTCAAGCGACTTGCCATTTACATCAATTGCCATTGGTTTCTCCTAAGAAATTTTTCACTTACAGCCAGGAATGCACACGTTCATGTTTGACGACCAAATCTACAAAACCGGCATAGTCAACTGCTTCAACCGGATCGAGCAAAGGTTTCTCCGCGAAGCCCCTTGCCTGTAAATCGGGTTGCAGCACATAAAGCCTGGATTGCTTCGACGCTTCGAGCAGCAGGTTTGCGTAAGCAGTGCCATTAACGGCACTGATTGTCGCATCTTCAATTAACAAAACACTATCGCCTTCACCGATGCGTTTTAAGCATTGTTCGAGAGTGCGTTTTTCAAATGGGGATTTATTGACGATATTCAGTGTGCTCATAATTTAAAAGCTCAACACTACATCGTTCTGATCGATTAAGGCTTTTACCTCTTTGGAGGCAATAACTTCCACGTCAACCAGTAAATCGTCTTCACTCAAACCACGCTCCTCCAGTGATTCACGCTCAACAAACAGTTTCTCCACATCGTACATTTCCAATGCACGATAGGTTTTCGAGAAATTTTTAAATTCAATACTCTCAGGTGCTTGATCTTTTTTGAGTTGGTAGACCCCATCATCGATAAACAACATGCTGACATCCTGATCAAACGCGGCGCCGATTAGCACGGTTTCAAGCGACTCGAGCGCGTACACAGTGCCATGTGGCAGGCGACGGTTGACATAAAGAAACTTCTTTACCTCACCGCCTTGATATTCTTCATCTTCCATCATTCAATCGCCAAACGTCACTAGTCGGTCTGCTTCAATACCAGCTTCAACCAACTGACCCAATCCGGATATGCGAAACCCATCAGCAATATTGTGTGCATCTTTGCTGTTGCGTTTCATTTCACCTTCGTCAACCAGCCCACGTCGCTGACAGGCAGCTACACACAACACTAAATCGAGCTTGTGCTCATCTGCCAAAGCACTCCAACGCCTCTGAATATGCCGATCGTCTTGTGGGGGCGTGGTCAGGCGCGTGCCGTTGTTAACACCATCGTGGTAGAAAAACACCCGCATGACCTCATGGCCTGCAGCCAGAGCCGCAGTCACAAATTGATAGGCGGAGTCTGAAGCCTGATGTTGATACGGACCTTCATTAATAAGCACAGCTAACTTCATGCGCAAACCCTAGAACCTGATATGGCTGGATGAATTCAAACTTTTTCTCGAACCGCGCCAATTATCAATATGGAACTTGGTGAACGGCAAGTCTGTGATCTCGAAAAAACGCGGCCAGCCAATACGATCGATCCAGTCGTTTATGCGTTCCCAGTCTTTTGCATCTTCCTTGTAAGCATAAAGAATCTTTTTAACCACCTCGGTAGCCTCGGGCCAGCGCGGCGGATTATTCGGAATGCCTGCAGCAACGAGTTTCTGAAACGACGGCTTACTGCGAGCATTAGAGTGATTACCACCCACCCACACAGCCAACTTGGAATGTTCAGGGTCGTTGATTTGCATTGGCGGACATGGCGGATAACAAGCACCGCAACAAATGCATTTCTTTTCATCAACTTCAAGCGAGGGCTTGCCATTCACCATAGCCGGACGAATCGCTGCAACAGGGCAACGCGCCACTACCGATGGTCTTTCGCACACGTTGGCAACCAGATCATGATTAATCTTCGGTGGCTTGGTGTGCTGGATATTAATGGCAATATCGCCCTGACCACCGCAGTTAATCTGACAACATGATGTGGTGATATGCACGCGGTTTGGCATTTCGGCATGAGTAAACTCGTGTATGAGTTCGTCCATCATCGATTTCACTATACCGGAGGCATCGGTGCCCGGAATATCGCAGTGCAACCAACCTTGCGTGTGTGAAATCATGGCAACCGTATTCTGCGTGCCTCCCACTATGAATCCGGCATCGCCCAGTGCTTTAATCAAAGGCTCAACTTTCTCTTCCTTGTCCACCATATATTCAATGTTTGATCGAATGGTGAAGCGAACGTGTCCATCGGCGTATTCATCACCTATATCGCACAGTTTGCGAAGCGTGTAGACGTCAAGAATTCGCTGAGTACCAGCACGCACCGTCCAGATGGATTCGCCACTGGCGGCAATATGACACAGCACACCAGGTTTCGGATGTGTGTGGTTTACCCATTGGCCAAAGTTACGAAGCATAACCGGATGCAAATACTGCATCCCGTCAGGGCAACCGCTCTCAATGGCCGGACGCATTTCCTTCTTAGCTGAATTGGTTTTAGACATCAGGCGTTACTCCCTGCAGCCGCTTCGGCCCTGCGCTCAAACCACTTTGCCGCTTCTTCATCCCAATCGTCCATACGCACATACGAGCTTTCACGAGGGTGAGATACCATGTTGGGATCAACGTCGACTCCGATACCTTCAAGAAAGTTAACTAATCCGATGCGTTCAATCATTTCACCGGTACGCTCATGCTCGAGTGCATTTTCGGCAAAGAAGTCGATGGTTTCTTCTGCAATTTCAACAATACGTTCGTAGTCCTCTTCGGTTTCCAGACGCATAAAGGGAACGATGACAGTGCCAAACAGATCGCCAATTTTCAGCGTGCGCTTTCCACCAATCAGAATGCTAACGCCTTTGTCGTCACCCGGGCTAAAGGCTGACGGCACGACGTTCAGGCAATGCATACAGCGTACGCAGTTTCGATTGTCCACTTCGATGCTGTCATCTTCCTTTAGCGACAGCGAGTTGGTTGGGCATCGTGTAATTATGTTGTCTATGACGTGTTGCCGGCCTTTCTTTTCCACGTACTGTTTGAATGCATCCTGATCAACTTTCATGTCATCGCGCCACGTACCAATAACAGCGAAGTCTGCTCGTTCAATAGAATTCATGCAGTCATTGGGACAACCCGATACTTTGAATTTGAATTTGTACGGCAACGCTGGTCGGTGCACATCGTCAGTGAAATTGTTAACCAGGCTACGATGAACTTTATGCTCGTTTGTACACGACATTTCACAACGCGAAGCGCCAACGCAAGACATCGCCGTTCGAACACATGGTCCGGCACCACCTAGATCGAATCCGTATTCGTTTATGTCATCGAAAAAATGCTGGGTGTTTTCGGTTGTTGCACCGATGAACATGATATTGCCGGTTTGGCCGTGAAATGTGACCAGACCTGAACCGTGTTTTTCCCAACTGTCGGCCAGATCACGCAGCACATCAGTGGTGTAGTGATTTCCCGCTGGTGGTTGCACGCGCAAGGTATGAAACTCCCGTGACTTGGGGAACATATCGCCGACTTCGGAGAAGCGCGGAATGATGCCGCCACCATAGCCATACACACTGACCGTTCCACCCTTCCAATAACCCTTACGGGTTTTGTAGGAATGTTCAAGCTGTCCAAGCAAATCATTCGCCATGCCATTGACCCGGTCACTGGGATGGTCATCACGCAGGCGCTTGATACCGGATACGAAACTTGGCCACGGACCTGTTTCCAGGTGATCGAGCATGGGGGTGTCGTGCTTGTTGTCCGGGTCTTTATCGGTCATGGCATTCAGGCTCCGGGCCATTGAAAAACTGGGAATTCGTACATTGTAGTGGGTTGAACTTGAAACGACTATCCATCTTTGTGCAGAAAGAATCGCCCCAACACTATTCCTAAAGGAATAGGCTAAACATAGTCATTTGGGAGGCTTGTACACGCACTGTACACATGTTGCGGACTTAAGGGGAATTCAAGTGATCAGCACCCGTTCGATGGTGCTGATCACTGGTAACAGCTGACCTGGTCAGGATTTAGCCAAACATATCAGTGGTAATGCCGTCGTACCAGCCGAGGGATTCTTCATAAGTGGTTTTTCGCAAAGCAGAATCTTCACCGGTCTGGCTTATAAATTTAGAAGTAGAGGCAATTTTGCCTTCCTCAACTGCGTATTGTGCACCAACTTTTACACCATCGTCTGTTCCAATCAGGCTCCAGCAGGTGTTACTGAATTTTGCCGGGAATACTTTTGAGTCCAGCAAGTCGCCTCTTATATTCATGGCAGCAACCTTTGCCTGACTATTGGCAGAGAATCCAGATTTTGGCATTGCACCGGCAATACTGGCGTCCCCAAGTACATAGATATTCTCATCCATGGTGGAACGCATGGAGTCAGCAACGATTGGGCAGAAACCGCTATCGTCGGTCAAACCACCTTCCGATGCGATAGCCCCGGCTTTTTGACCGGGAATAACATTTAACAGCGCACCTTCGAATGTATCCAGGTCGGTTTCGACTGTGCCAGCGTTTACATCAACACCTGCAATGCCACCGTGCACATCGGACCCGTACCATTCCACCATGCCTGAATAGTGATTTTCCCAACCTTCCATAAACAGGCCTTGCTTGGAGAATTTTGGTTTCGGGTCAACAACAATGATTTTGCTATCAGTTAAACCGCGCGTTTTCAAAATATGCGCCATCATCGATACACGTTCGTATGGTCCTGGAGGACAACGGTAAGGGTTTGGCGGCGGAACCATAACGATGTTCTGACCGTTTTCCAATGCATCAAGTTTGCTTTTCAGCAGCTGGGTTTGCGCGCCAGCTTGCCATGCGTGCGGTGCAATTTCTGCAGCATCCTTCGAGTAGCCTGGAACGCTATCGTATTTAAGATCGATACCAGGTGCCACGACAAGACGATCGTAAGGAACCGATGAGCCGTCGGCCATGCTCACGGCTTTCTTTGCGGTATCGATACCTTGTGCATATCCGATAACGGTTTTTACACCGTACTCTGAGGACAACTTGTCGTATGAGTGTGTAATCGATTCGAACGTTCGAAAGTCGCCGAGGTACAGATTTGAGAAAAAGCACGTTGTGTATTTGTCGTCGGCTGAGATAAGCGTAACATCTACTTCGCCTTTTGAGTCTTTTGCTACATAGCGTGCCGTGGTTGCGCCTGCAGCTCCACCACCAATGACAACCACTTTGGGTTTGGCTTGTGCACGTATTCCGGCCGGAACCGCTATGCTGGCTACGCCCACACCGAGCATAGTATTAAACTGCCTTCTAGAGATATTACTCACGCTGCTGACCTCTCTCATGTGAATTGGATAGTTTGTACTGAATAGTTCTAATTATTGGATAGTTTGCCAAGCGAACGTTATCAAGCTCAGTGATTACTCCCTTTAAGAGCTCATGCAATTTTAAGCTCATACCATTCTAGAGCCAGAGAGTTTGTGTTTATATCGCACGCCAAAAGTTTTTTCTACGTCGCTCACACTCATAGAACCATACTCATTGAACAAATTCAACACTGATGCAGCCCGATAATTATTAATATCAAAGGGCAAATTTCGAGCAGAAGCCACGGGCCTGTTTCACTGATTACATTTATTACCTTGTACTATGCAGATTGGTATATAACAAAGGAAATAGACAAAACATCAATTACTTAAAAAGGATTCATGTACAAGTTTATGCATTTACACACCTTCACCAACTGCCCAGGTAACCATGAAAATTGGTAGCGTCACCATGGTGCCCAGCGGCAGGCAATTTGAAGTACTGCCCGGACAAACCCTTCTTGAGGCCGGTCTTGCGGCAGGGATTGCGTTGCCTTTCGGCTGTGCCAACGGTAGCTGTGGCACATGTCAGGCGCGAGTTCAAACCGGTAGCGTGGACAAAATCAAACATCACGACTTTGTTCTGACTGAAACCCAGAAACTGGACGGGCATTGCCTGCTCTGTTCATGCAGCACCAATCAAAACATCAACATAGAGGTACTTGAAGCTAATTCAGTAGTCGACATTCCCCATCAAGAGCTGCAGGCAAAACTGTGCCGGTCGGAACGCAGCCAAAACGTCATCGTACTGGCATTTAAGTTTGTACGTGGAAAAGCTTTACGTTTCTTACCGGGACAGAGAGTGCAATTAACCCAATCCGCTGGCAGCAGTATTGAGTTAGCTATTGCCAGCTGCCCATGCAACGCACAATACGTTGAATTTCACATAGCCAACAATGAACACTCTCAATTAGAAGCAGCACAATGGGCCGAGTTAATGCTGGAAGCTCGTTCGCGCGAACGTATCAGCGTATCCGGTCCGTTGGGAGACTTTACGCTGAGCAATAATATTGGCAAACCCAAGTTATTTATTGCAAATGGCATTGAGTTTGCCCAACTTCAGGGCATGATCGAGCAAGTCCTGAACAGTGAGCTTGATGTACCCTGTTTTTTAATATGGCAAGCCAGCGCAAATACGCCGCACTACCGCTTGAACTGGTGCCAGTCCTGGCGCGATGCATTTGATAATTTCGATTTTCTGGCTATTGAAACCAACGCAGCAATTTGTTCCGTGCTACCAGCCTCCTGGTTAAGCAAAAATCCGGGATACGAGGTGTACATAGGCGCAATGCACCATGAGCTGCATCAAAATCTGATTAATCTGGGCATTCCGCCAGATTCGATTTTCTTTCCAGCTTCATAAAAAATTGAAATCAATCGCAGAGCTGAATCGTTCTATCTCATAAGGCATATCGCCACAGCGGATTTTATGGCAGGTGTTTTCAGACACTTTGCTCATTGGGGCGCAACGATTTATGATGGAGGCCTACACACAGGTAAATCCACGCGCATCTGCATGCCCGCATCACGAATAACAAAAAAGATGGCAGAACCGGCCTATCCAAGCCTGTTCGACGGTTGTGAGTTGCGCCTGTCGACCTGGATTGACGAAACTCGTCGGCGTGCGCAGCGCCAATCGAAAGCCGACACGTCGACCGTTATTGAGATACCAGCTCAGACGCTAACAAGACTCGATAAAGCTACACTGACAAACCTGTGCCACACCGTGATTCAGTCAGGGTTTGCTGTGTATGGCTGGGACAATGAACCAGAGAACATTCCCGGAGCGCTAAGCGAGATGCTGAAGCAATTGTCTTTGCAGGGAGGTGACTCGGGTGTCATGCGTGAGCACGGTGACTTATCCCTGTTGCAAGACCTTACAGGTACACCACGCGGACGGTTCCCCCCTTACCAGCCGGCCGCAATGAACTGGCACACCGACGGTTATTACAACGCCCAGGACCAAAGCATTCGATGTTTCACGCTGCACTGTGTCGAAGCTGCTGCGCAAGGCGGCGCGTTGCGGTTAATGGACGATACTTTTCTGGTACTCGCATTGCACGATGAAAATCCGGAACTGGTAAAGCTGTTGTCACATCCGGAAGCGATGACACTGCCACACAATCGCGATAAGGAAGGACACGACAGACCCGATCGAACATTACCGATGATATTCCAGCATGAAGATGGAGCCATCGCGATACGGTTCACCACGCGCAGCCAGAATATAGCGTGGCACTGTGAAGCGACGAAGGCTGCAGCGAAAAGAGCACATGAACTCATCGATGCCAACCCACATTGGCAAACCCGAATCAATCTGAAAAAAGGTCAGGGAGTTATAACACGCAACGTGCTGCACACACGCGAGCAATTTATTGATCGAGCAGGATACCCCAAAAGACAGATACTCCGTGGTCGATTTACCCAGCTGCCCCAGCCCGAATTGGCAAGTCAGTTCACTTACCCATCCGACGATCACAATCATGCTGTACGTTAGTGACATCTTGCTGCAACACAAAGATATAAACACCTTTACAGAACTCATCGAGGTAGTAAAAGAGCGCGCCAAAGAGGAGCGTTTTTTTCGCATGGACATTAAACCACCTTTCCCTGATACACCGCAGAACTGGGAGATGGTGCTCGAAGGAGCGTTTACCGGATTACTCAGCGATGATTGACTTTAGTGCTGAAATTAAATTGAGCGATGCTGAAAAACGCCTGCTGGACAAAACACCCGATGCTGATCGTGAGGCACGAGTACAAACACTGCTTAGCACTCTTGCGTCTGTCAAGGCAGATGCAACAACCAATAGCAACAGTAAGTTGCAACAAGATCAGATCGCGCTTGAAGTCGCCGGTCTTTTGCTCGATCTTGATCGCAAAGAAGAAGCCTGGAAATATGCTCGACCTGCCATTGATACATTCATATCGCATGAAGCGTTCGAAGATGCAGCACTTGCTTGCCAGTATGTCTATCTAGCGGATCAGGAAGATGCGATTGCCGCGATTGGTCAGGCAGCCTGGCTGTCGGTAACCTATCCCGTTGATCCGCACTTGACAGCGAACATACTGACTCACATTATCGACGAAACACCCGACAATTCCGATGGGGCTGCCGTTGCTGCAGCCACCGCGCACTATGTCGTTGACTTACGTTCCAACGGCGCAAGACACGAAGAATTAAAACTTTTCAGTGGAGCGAACCTTGCCCGCGTTGCCAAACGACATGGAAATGTCCAGTCGCAGATCGAATTCGAGCTATGGGTTGAACGTCTAGAGCTGGATTTGCCGGAAAAATTCCTGGTGCGACTCAGAAACGTAATTGATGTCATGGTGCAAAGCGACTGGTGGTTCGATCGCGAAGCACTACAGGCAAAACTTCCTGACTAACGATTATCTTGAATACCAACTCTTGAAGTATGTGGCAAGAACCTTCCGATAACCAACAAGCTTTGACTGCGAAGATGACCGATGTTGTGTTTCGCATAGATTGCCGTCAATTGCGCGTAGACCATGCTGCTGCTTTGGCGAACGCGGTTTGCGAAATTGCACCACAAATTAAAGATTCAATCTGCTCAGGTATCCATCCAATTCATGTTGCCGGCTCGCAAAACGGCTGGGAGAGGCCGGAGGATGGTGCTGAGTTCCTGTTGCTATCCAGGCGTACCCGATTCAGAGTCAGAACAGAATCTGCAGGCGCAGAACAACTTATGGCAGAGCTCAATGGCGTCACACTAAGCGTTGATGGCTTACCACTGCAGATAAATGCCGGTCAGGTTCGACCACTAACACCTCAGCACACGCTGTTTTCCCGCTATGCGTATTTTGAAGCTGAAAATGATATTGAGGATGAATCTGCTTTTGTTCAACAAATCGTAGACCATTGCAGGTCAATCGAATTTTCACCTACCAAAATTTTGTGTGGTCGAATGCATTCGATTAACACCAATGAGGGCGTGCGGAAAACACGCAGTGTGATGCTGGCCGATGTTCCACCAAGAGCCTCGATTAACTTGCAGGATAGCGGATTAGGCGATGGCAGAACGATGGGTTGCGGCTTACTGATTCCACACAAAGATACAGGCGCTGTACACGACAACACAGCACCCGACATGAACTAAGCTTTGGATAATGTTAATAAAGCTCGTTAGGCAAATTCAGACGGATCGAAGCCGGCTTTTTCATAGTACTCGCGCGCTTTATCGGCGTTCTTCTCAACGCCTTGCCCCTCCATAAACATCATGCCCAGCGTAGACCAGGCACCAGCCAACCCACTTGCGCCAGCGAGCTCAAGCCAGTATGTGGCCTGATCGCCATTCTGCTCGACTCCTTCACCGAATAAATACATTACTCCCAGTGAATGCTGAGCAAGCCCGAAATCCTGCTCAGCGGCACGTTGCATAAGCTTTGCTGCAGCGTTAGGTCTTGCAATCACTCCCAGTCCATTTTGAATCATGATGGCGCAACGATATTGCGCATCGGGCAGGCTCATATCGGACAAAGGCTCGAGTAACTGCCACGCCCGACGGAACTCCTTTGCTTCAAATGCCGCTACCCCGCTCGAAAGTTGCATCGCCTGCTCGTCACTCAATTCGTCCATCAGCAGCTCCAGATTAGCCGTTTCTTCGTAATACCCAATTATACCGGCAATACGTGTACGAGCCGATATCACTTAAGGTATACCGCCGGCTTTGAATCACATCAACACCGCATTGGCGGACGCGGAATCAGGCTCATCACAGACAGTGTCATGCGATACAATGTTTTATCGGCTGCAGACGGCCAGACACCATCATACGGAGTTCGATTGAATCAATGACCACCGATTCACAAATTAAAGTGTGCCGGGTTAGCGATATTCCTGCGAACGAGATGCGCTGTGTTTCTCTTGCAGACAGAAACGTGCTGGTCGCCAATACAGCCGAGGGAGTTTTCGTTGCTGATGAAATGTGCACTCACGAAGATGCCAGATTGTGCGATGGAAATCTTGCAGGTACAAAAGTCAAATGCCCGCTGCACGGGAGTCGCTTTGAATTAACCACAGGCAAAGTGCTGGATGATCCAGCCAGTGTCGACCTGCAAACGTACCCAGTGACCATATCTGCTGGTGACGTATACATCACTTTGGATTAATCACTCGGAAAAAGTACTCATCATGGTCATGCCAATACCTTACGAGATTGCCGACGCAGAGCTGATGCGTTCAGCCATACAACGTGTAGCCACAGGACCCGAGCTGAGTAAAAACCTGTCACGCGAAGAAACCCGGTCAGTCATGCACGCACTGCTTGCCGGTCAAGCCGACCCAGTGCAGGCAGGCGTTTTTCTTATTGGGCTTCGCATGAAACGTGAAACCGACGACGAGCTGCTTGGTGTTATGGATGCGCTGCAAGACTTAACACCGGTCGAGCAATCACCCGTAGACGAAGTGGTCGCTATTGCCGACCCTTACAACGGATTCAACCGAACGCTGCAGGGATCATTGTTCGTGCTGCCGGTTCTGGCCGCCTGCGGTATCCATGCCTACTCACACGGCGTTGAATTAGGTGGTCCAAAGTTTGGTGTAACCCATCACACTATTATCAAAGCGCTTGGAGGCGATCCTCTGCGGAGCACTGCGACGGTTGCGAAGCGAATTGCAGATCGCAATATCGGCTGGGGTTACCTCGATCAAAGCATCATGTGCCCGGCTTTGCACGAACTTAACGAATTACGTGCGCGTATTGTCAAACGGCCGGTACTAAGCACAACCGAGGTACTGGTGTTTCCTGTTAAAGGCAAAAAGAAAACCCACCTGATTACCGGCTATGTACACAAACCTTATCGCAATACCTATTGCATGCTGGCGCGACATGTCGGATACGAATCATTGCTATTAGTGAGGGGAACCGAAGGTGGCATCATCCCCTCCTTTCGTGCACCAGCCCATGTTATTCGCTATGCAGATGACGCAGCCATTGACGAGCCGGATGGGTTCGAAGAAATCGATCTGGAACTGACCGATATGGACCTGTTACGAGAATACCGAGCTGCCGATATCCCTGAAACCGTACCGCTGGCATCAAAAGATAATCACCCTGTCGGGATGAAGTGGGATATCGATGAACTGTCCTCTTTGTGTGCAGAACAGGGACGCGAAGCCTTATCAGGTAAAAGCGGACCACTATTAGATGCAGCTGTACTCGGCGCGGCTCTGGTTATCTGGCACACCGGCAAGGAAAAAAATATTGCAAAAGCTGCAGATATGGCAAGAGCGGCCATTGCCTCAGGCGAGGCGTTGCGCAGATTGGATGCCGGCCTATAGCCGATCGCTTTCAGCATAGCTACCGTACAGGCTTATCACTATGGACACTATATTCATTACCGATTTACGAGCCGATGCCATTATCGGAATCTATGATCGGGAACGAAACATCAAGCAAACCATCAGTATAGATCTGGAGTTGGGGACATCGGTTAAGGATGCGGCAGCGACAGACAACGTAGACGATACCTTCAACTACAAACTTTTATCCAAACGCGTTGAAGCCTACATCCAACAAAGCGAATTTCAACTCATTGAAACCCTTGCCGAACACCTGGCGCAACTCATACTGGATGAATTCAATGTACCTTGGTTAAAACTCACCTTGCACAAAGTGGGTGCATTGAGTAACTCTCGTGACGTGGGCGTCCGAATAGAGCGTCATCGCACTGCATAACCATGACGCAAATTTACCTGAGCATTGGTAGCAATATCGAACCAGAACTACACTTCAAGCGCTGCGCAAGCATGCTTGAAGCACAGTTTGAAAAACTTCAATGGTCACCGTTGTATCGCTCTGAAGCGGTAGGCATGGTTGGTGATGATTTTTTGAACGCTGTGGTATCTGCGCAAACAGCATTGTCACTGGAACAACTTGGCAACACGCTAAACACTATTGAAACTGATCTGGGGCGGGTCAGAAGCGCTAACAAATTCTCCAGTCGAACCATGGATATAGATTTATTGCTCTACGATGATTTGGTGGTTAACAGCTCAAGAATCAATTTGCCCAGAGATGAAATTGTCAACACTGCACACGTTTTAGTTCCACTGGTCGATCTGATTCCAAACGCTGTGCATCCTGTTGTTGGAAAGACCTACAAGAGTTTGCTGGCTGAGCTTGCTGATAAGAATCCAACCGCAATATCGGATCTTACGGTCGTTTCCGTGTCGCTAAGTTCACCATAACTAGACGTGACTTCCTCCATCAACCTTGATAATTTCACCGGTTATAAATCCGGCAGCATCACTGGCAAGATATACCACCAGGTTGGCAATGTCCTCAGCGGTTCCCTGACGCGCTAACGGTATTTCCGCAATCTTTTTTTGCTGCACTGCAGCATCCATTGAGCCATCTTCTGGCCACAAGATAGCGCCGGGCGCAATACCGTTGACACGAACCTCAGGAGCCATAGCCTGCGCCATGGATTGTGTGAGCATGATCAGCGCTGCCTTGGCCGCGCAATAAACCACGTGATCTCTGTACGGTGCAAAACCGTGTATATCGACCATGTTTATCACAGAGCCTTGTCTTAGCGCCAACTCTGAACGTGCCGCCTGAGTGAGCATTAATGGAGCTGACACATTGCTACCAAACAAGTCGGCAACATCTTTGTCTTCGATAGCACCCAGCGGTGTCGGATAAAAACTTGATGCGTTATTGACCAGCACATCAATGCGCTGCCAGGGTTCAAGAGCCATTGCAAAACAGTGCTCGGCCTGAGCTTGACTTCCAAGTTCGGTTGAAATTGCTATGGCAGAATTTGCACGGAGTTGATTCAGGTCGGCAACCAGCCGTTCGGCCGGAGCTTTGGATTTGTGATAGTGCACAACAACATTGGCACCGGCGCAATGAAGTGCGCGAGCACTTGCCGCACCCAAACGTTTAGCAGCTCCGGTGACAAGGGCTACTTTTTCCTGCATGGACGTAGTGGATACCGACATGTTAGTGGCGTGTATATGGTCCGGCTGAAATGCAGGACCATAGTCCCATTAAAAGTTAAAGCTCGGAAACGACTAACAACTACGGACGAACGTAGCTATAGCCCTGTTCTTGCAGTGTGACCAGCTGAACGACACCGGAAGGGACCAGATTTGCCTCATCGACAAGCACAATATCTTTACCGGCTTTCTTACTCATGTTGTTGTGGGTGTTACCACACGCTGAAAACGTCAAGTTGTCAATTTCAAGAGACATGACCGAAATTCGATCTTTAACGGGCGATGTATCCGATCGAAACATATGTAAGCCAGGGCCATAGGCGACCAGCTCGATTTCAACTTTCTCACCGACTGAGTCGTAGTACTTTTTAATGTTGGCAACGTTGTTTAGCGCCATATTCATTCTGGCAGGATCATTCTCATCAACGTGAATAGCAACCTTGTGCATTTTGGGGTCGGCTGCAGTGACCACACTTAAACCGGCGAAGAGCGCGGAAATTAGTAATATTGTTAAGGCTAGAGGTTTCATTCGTGTTCTCCAATAAAACAGCTGGCGGGATTGGACAAACGTGATTAAGTGTCTGCCCGGTTCAGTCAATGCACCCTACCACGAACGATGGATTGGCAGCAAAGCCCTAATTATCCAGCCAGTCTTTGTACCCTTCGGTGTTGCCTTCTTTACCGTGTTCGTAGCCGGCTGTGTAGCCATCAGTAACACGCTGCTCTTCAAGGGGAGGATTTCCAAGCGCGCCGCTGGCCCATCCATGGTAGTAGGCACTGTTGACACCTGCGTCGTACATGGCTTTTAGAGTTGTGTGGTAATTGGATTTGTCCATGCCGGTATTTTAGTGGAATCTTGTTGCGGGGAATATATACCTTTGGTTATATCAATCGCTGATTATTCTTTGCCAAACAGCCGTTTCAGCGATTTCACATTTTGCGCGATAACCTCAGGCGCATCCAGTTCAATCACCTGATCAATAACCCAGCGATTCGTCTGGTCTTCGCCCAGCAGCATGAGTATCGAATAGCCGAGTAATCGTTTGGCGTCGTAACCGGGCATACCATCCTTATACTGACATTCTGCATATTCACCGAATCGCTTATTCAGCAATGCAACGAAGGGGGGAGCGTAATTTCCCGGCCCGGCTATATCCTGAAGATTATCCTGCACTTGCTCGGATGCTTTACGGACCACTTCGGTAATAAACATGGTGCGTTCATCATCGGATAAGAACTCACTGCAAAGCCTGTCTGTCAACTGTATCTGAAACGCGAGGTACTCAGTGATAACGCCTATCCGCTGCTTATCATCGTCGTAGCGGAAATCTTCAGCATGCAGATTGATGGCCGTGTTCAAGGCCGTACGCCACTGAATGAAAGCAATCGCACTAGCCTGATCGTGTAAGGTCTTCTCACTGAGTACCTCACGCTCGACATTATCCGGCGTGGAGTTATGCCATCGATCTTTTATACGACGTACTACCATCGTTATTCCCCCGACCTGCGACGAGCGAGTGTCTCATTCCGCTGCTCAACTCGCTGCTCAACTCGCTGCTCAACACGCCGCTCATACACGCCGCTCAAATACGCTGCTGCCCAAACACGATCATATTCGCAAAAGCTGCCGAAGCGGACCATCATGCTATTCTAACCCCTCTTGCACACTTTAAGGCGCTTACTCGATTCGATAGTCGCTAAACCGACAAAACAACCATGCTTACCGAATACAAACCCGGAACCCACATTTACGTTGCGAACAACGCGCTAAGTCCGCCATTCTGTGCGAACGTTATAGATCGCTTTGAACATGCAGCTGAAGAGCAGTATCAGGGCCGTGTAGGACAAACCGAAATTGAGAACACTGATATAAAACGCTCCACTGATCTTGTCATCAGCGGCAAGGAGCACTGGCGTGATGTTGATAAAACCTTGTTTGCATCCCTTGCAGGTGCTCTGAGATTCATGCGCTCCGAACATACTTTTTTTCAGGGCCGTTTCAAAGACTACGGCTATGCCATACAACGCACACAGCCCGGCGAGTTTTTTCATTGGCACGTCGATAGTGGCAGTCATTCATTTGCAGACAGACAGCTGGTAGCCATCTGGTATTTGAACGATGTCGATGGTCCTGGCGGCGAAACTGAATTTAAACATCAAGGCGTTTGCATAAAACCGGAAGTGGGAAAGCTATTATTGTTTCCACCATTCTGGACCCACGAACACAGAGGTGTGACGCTTGAAAGCGGTGTGAAATACATTGCAACCACCTGGGTTTTATTCGCTTAAATGCGATGAACAGAGCACACCATGCAAAGTGAAATCAACAAGCTGCTAATAGATACCGATCTGCAACAGATCTATTCGCTTATTCAAACCGCTACCTGGAAATCGGGCAGCCATACCGCCGGCGCCCAGGCGCAAGACAAAAAACACAACGAGGAAATGGACCAGACAAACGCCAGTTGGGCTTCTATCAACAAGCTGGTGGTTGGCAAGTTGTACCAGCATCCGGTATTCCAAAGCATAGTTCTGCCATCAAAAGTATCAGCAGCATTCGTGTCACGCTGCGGTCCCGGCATGCACTACGGCCGACACATTGATGACCCTGTTATGGGAACAATAAACGCGCGATACCGAAGTGATGTTGCTGTAACGGTTTTTTTAAGCGAGCCAAACTCATACGAAGGTGGAGAACTGACGATTCAATCCCAATTCGGCCCAGTCAGTGTAAAACTCCCAGCCGGAAGCGCCGTCATTTATCCTGCTTCAAGTTTGCACGAAGTTATGCCCGTTACAAAAGGCGAACGTATTGTTTGCGCATTATGGGCGCAGAGCATGGTGCGTGACTCACAGCAGCGGGAGATACTCCACGACTTGAATGAGGCACGTGAAGCTTTAAACCGAAGTACTCCCAAGGCAATGGTGACCCAGCAAATAGAGCAGGTTTATAGCAACCTGTTACGCATGTGGGCTGATGTTTAAAAAGCGCTAGTCGTAACGCTTGTGATAACGCCGGCGAGTACCCGCTCGTTGCACAATTACTCCAATAATATTACTGAAGTCTGCAGGGCTTGGAACGCTGGGATAAGCATCGTTTAACGAACATAGCTGCCATGACTGATCAGCGCTACGGCGAAGCTGGCGAAATTGCAATTGCTCAACCTGTGCCTGCGAGTCATTTGCATCTGACGTAACGGTGGGTTCGCTTGTTGAGCAACGGGCAAGCACGTAACTACCGTCCTTTGCATGACCTGTTGGGTCTATAACAATCATGCAGTTTTTACGAAACTCGGGCTCCATACTGTCATCGAGCACTTGCAGCACGAACGTTTCAGCCTCAACACAGGTGGATGGCTCAAGGCGTTGCGAGATTGGATTTTCGTCGGTTTGCCCGAATTCAGCTTGCGCAGTTGCGTCGATTGCTGCCGTTGACCCGTTGAGCTTTTTAAAAAAATGCAGTTTACTTTCAGACATACACTAAGCTATGAGAGCTTTCTCCACGGTATGAGTATATCAGCGGTGCCTGCCATCAAGGAGTTGAACACGCCGCGCTCGTCCATACGATGATACGCTACTCTCATGGTTATCGCGGAGCCAAGCATAATGCTTAGCGTGGCCACGATAGAGCCAACTGCCAGAGTCGATAGACCCGTAACACCTTGCCCTACTGTGCAACCCAGTGCCAGCACACCTCCTACTCCCATAAGCGCACCACCCACCAGGTGATTGATCATGTCGCCACGTTGACTGAACGTTTCGATTCGAAAGGTTCTGGTTACTATGGAGTAAACAAACGAGCCGGCGATAACTCCCAGCGTTACGGCGATAGCAAACGTAATAGTTGCACCGGTGTAAGTCATTAAATAGCTAATTGAGTTTCCGATTGGGGCAACAAAACTCAAACCTTCCACCGGAACCGGGTCGAAATCGTCGTAACCAATAACGGCTGTGATAATCCATGCCGCAACAACTGCCAGGCCTACGACAATGCCACCCAGCAAATTATTGAAGTCATTGCGAAGCTCATCGATTCTGAGTGCTGAACCAATGAGAATAATTGACGCCACTATGGCAAATAGCCACCTTAGTCCGGTTGACACTTCGACATTAAACCAGTGCAGTACAACCGATGCCAGCCCCTGTTCCTCTAAACCCTTTTCGCTTAAATCTATCGTCATTGGTTCGATGAGTTCCAGACGCAGAACCCCGATAATACCGCGCAAGGTCATGTATGCGGTTAGGCCGAGTACC
The DNA here is from genome assembly GCA_937981955.1 of uncultured Granulosicoccaceae bacterium. Classification (GTDB taxonomy): domain Bacteria; phylum Pseudomonadota; class Gammaproteobacteria; order Granulosicoccales; family Granulosicoccaceae; genus Granulosicoccus. Next base: position 25,604 of record CALJNA010000087.1, on the reverse strand, counting down.
AGAAAAACGACCAGCGATTTCAGGTTGCCACTACCCACCCGAACCAGTGTTCGTTGTCCGCAACCACCGCCCAGTGTCATGCCAACACCGAACATCAAACCACCGATGATAAATCCACCCAGGCCAAAGGCTGTTCCGCGATAAATACTTTCAGTTAGATCGATGACACCGGTTAGTTCAAGTACCTGCGCTCCAGCGACGGCAATACCCATTGCCAGTAGCCAGGCGCCAAAACGCCCTTTAAGTCCCATGTTGACCCAATCGCTTATTGCACCCATGGTACAAAAGTTGGTTTTATTCAGTACCGCACCAAACACAAACGCAAGCGCAAAACCGAGCCCGGCGATTAGATGAATATGTTCAATTTCCATTACAGACTCTTTATGTCACGACAGGACAAAAACCGGACATCGACGGTGATTAGGCTTTTTGAATACGATATATAAACGTTTCGCCTTCAGTGGTAGATTCCAGCAGTTCATTTCCGGTTTGTTTAGCAAAAGCCTCGAAATCTTTTACCGAACCAGGATCGGTTGCTGTCACTCGCAAAATGTCGCCGGTTTGCAATTCTTTAAGCGCTTTTTTTGCGCGCAATATTGGCATAGGACAATTCAACCCGCTGGTATCAAGCTCCTTGGCTACATCACTCATAATATTCTCTCTGTTGTTTTGCAGGCGTAGTTACCCGCTAAAATGCGATTAAGGACATTCCAATTAGTCGTGTTCGCCCATTGGACGTGCTTCACGCTTCTCTTTTAACAATCGTTCCGCTTGTTCGACATCTGCTGCGAACATCATGCGATAACTGGTACCCGCTGCAACATTGGGTTTTGTTCGGTACTCGCTGATCAGTTTCTTAGCGGCTCTGTAGTCAGCAACGCTGTCCAGATGCGTTAATTGCTTGAACGCATTAATCTCGAAAATATGATAATTCAAGCGACCGCTCTAGGTAACAATAACATTTGTAAGGGTATTCGTTGTTCGACTGCCACACCATATATCTAAGGGTATAGTTGTGAGAAACAAGGCTCAGGTTGCAGCAAAACGATAGGCAGATGCCGTTCGTTCGACCCTTCCTATGCCCGGATGCGGCAAGTGGTATCCAACAATTTGCATCTTATCGCCAGCCAGCCTGTCCAGCAGAGCCAGCCGTGTGGTTCTGCCAGCATCCGGATCCTGGTCCGAACCTGAAGGCCAGTGAGCCATTTGGAAGGACAGCACTGGATGGGTTAACGCATCACCAAGTACCAGCGTGCTAGACGAACCCGCATGCAGAGCAAACGAGGTGTGTCCCGGCGTGTGTCCATGAGAATCAACCGCTTCAACCCCTGGCAGCACTTCATCACCATAGCGAAACAAATTGACTTGGTCTTCAATATAAGCGAAACGATTTTTTGCACCGACCGCAAAGGATTTTCGCTCATCCGACAATGCATCAAAAGTGCTGTCTGCCCGCCAGTAGTCCCACTCTTGTTCGTGCATGAAAAACGCAGCTTCCGGGAATGCCAGTTCGTCAAAATCATCGACCAGACCCCACAAATGATCGGGGTGCGCGTGAGTGAAAACGACGTCAGTAATGTCGGACGGGTCGATATTCAGCGATTCCAAATCTTCCAAAAGCTTTCCGGCACTGGGCATGAAGTTAGTACCGGCACCCACATCAAACAACACCAGCCGGTCTTTGTTTCGCCACAAGGTTATGTTGCAATCTGGCTGAAAAAATTCCTGATCCAGTTCGTTGTTTTTCAGGAATGTCGCTTTCTCAGCTTCATCGATACTGCTCGGTAAGATTAGTCGCGATGGAATGGAAAGATTACCGTCGGTTAGCACGGTCAATTCGGTACCGCCAAATTCTGTAGTTGTTCCCGCTACACTTCGACCGCAAATTATCGGTGCAGTCACAGCGGCACATTTAACGGAACACTTAAGAAACTCTCGCCTAGTGGTGTTCATAAAAACCTCGCTGTGATTCTCAGGCAGGTAGGTGACGCTGCCAATACTATTGCTGGCTAAAATATTCGACAAGTGCAGCCAATTCCTCATCGCCCAACGCCGAGGCGACCCCTTGCATAACCACGTTACCGCGTTGCTGATTTTTATATTCGAGTAATGCACTGGCCAGATAATCTTTCGGTAGCCCGTGTATGCTTGGTATAGAGCCGTCGCCACCGCTTGATACATGACAGGTAGAACACTCGCCAGCCAGATACTCTCCGTATTCGGCATCTCCGTCTAAAGCCAGTATGGCTTCGAGCTGGTTTTTGTTTTGCTCGGAGTTTTGTCCGGTGCTTTCATTAGTGCTGGTCGAAGCGTCGGTGGCATTACCTGCAAATACAAGCGATGAAATCAGCACCGTGAACACCAGTATCGCATTGGATAAGTGGTTCTTCATGTATAAACACATCCCGCAAACAGTGGTAGTTGATATGGCACGACGTTTTACTACTATCGGCTATTAATGTTTGGACACACAACAAGGCTAAAAGCTAAACCGACTCGTTGCGAGTTAAAAGTAAAGAATAAGGCCCAGTGCTACATACCCACGACTTTTACTGCATCGTTCGGCTCAATAGCGATGACGTCCTGTTTAGCAAGGTAGCTTTCCATCACATCGTAAATAGCGGGCCCTTCAACATTTTCGTTAATCGATGCCCAACCGGCAACGACATAATTGCGCGCAGGGTCAATTGCCTCACCGGTTTTTAACAGAACCATATCACTGATGCGTGAACCGATTTTATTCTTGGGAGTACAGGTGTAGCCCATACCGCCTACTCGTACCATGTCGCCGCCCTGCTGGAAAAACGGATCGATATTGAAAAGGTTGTCGCAAACGTCCTCAAGAATAGCCTTGATTTGTTCACCACTGAATTCAAGACGATATACAGACGGGTAGCTCATAGCTGTTTGTGTGTACAAATCGTCAATAGTGATGTCCTGCCCTGGTAGTAACGTGGTACCCCATCGAAAGCCCGGACTGAAAGCGAGCTCAGCGTCACGCTCGTGCATCATCCCCTGACACAGTAAATCATCCCACGTTCCATTAAAGTTACCGCGACGATATAACAGGTTCTCGGTTTTACCTACGACTCTATTGAGCTCTTGCTCGAACGGAGCACGCACCTTATCAATTGCCGCACGCATGTCCACATCGGGTGTAATGACATCAGAAAATACCGGAATCAACGTTGAATTAAAGTCAACGACTTTGCCGTTTTTAACATCCAGATCGATTCGCCCCAGATATTTTCCATGCGAGCCTGATGAAAGCACCAGTGTATTGCCAATTTCAAGCGCATGAGGAACGGCATCGTGGGTGTGACCGGTCAGTATCACATCGATTCCGTCCACGACGGTGGCAAGCTTCTGATCGACATCGAATCCGTTATGCGATAGCAACACGACAACTTCTGCACCTTCAGCACGAGCATTATTCACATTTTCCTGAAGCACATCCGTACGCAATCCAAAAGACCATTCCGGAAACATCCAGCGTGGATTGGCAATAGGCGTGTACGGCATTGCCTGTCCAATGACAGCAACCCGCGTGTTTCCACGATCATAAAACGCAGTGCTTTCAAAAACCGGTTCTTCCCAATCTGTATCAACAATATTGCTGGCAAGAAACGGATAGCCCATGCTATCGATAATCTCCATAACTCGATCCGCACCCAGCGTGAATTCCCAGTGTCCGACCATGGCGTCCGGTTTCAGCAAAGCCATGCAATCGACCATATCCTGTCCGTTTGTTTTTAATGCGGTGTAAGAGCCCTGCCACGTATCACCACCATCAAGTAGCAGCACATTGCCCTCACCACGTTCTGCACGAATGGCGTTTACCAGGGTTGCGGTTCTATCAAGACCACCTAACTTACCGTAGGCACGAGCCATGTTGACGTAATCGACCATTGTGTGGGCGTAACTCAACGCACTACCCGGCTCCAACCCAAAGTGTTTCAGGAAAGATTCCCCGACAAGGTGTGGTGGAATGCCTTCAAATGCACCAACGCCATAGTTTTCCGACGGTGGCCTGAAGTACACGGGTTGAAGCTGGGCGTGTATATCGGTGATATGCAAAAGCGTAAGCTTGCCCTTGCTATCGAATGAGAGAAGATCGTCTTGGGTAAGCTTTTGCTGAGCAGCAACGCTTGTTAGCGCGCCGGAGAATCCAGTTGCCGCAGCACTAACTGCGGCGAACTGGAGAAAATCTCTTCTTGAAAACACTGTGGTGCGTAGTCAGTACGACAAGTGTTCAGATGCAATCAAACTTACTGTCTGACCGCGGGTGTTTCAACCGACAAACCCGTTCCACGCCAGGTGGTGTAGACCTCGAGACCCATTAAGGTATCAGAGAACGCCGCAGGAAATTCGGCTCGGGTATCGCGGATACAGCCTCTAAAACGATTGTGCAATGAAATCAGTTTATTCTGCTTTAATCGATAAGTCGGGAACCCGTTTACGTTGCCCTGGCTTAAATGGTCAGCACGGATGTACTTGCCGTTGTTCTGTTCATGGCATGAAGCACATGACAAATTAAGTTGCCCGGTTCTCTTGTAATAAGTCTCTTTTCCCTGGTCCCACCAGCTTTGCATCTCACCCTGTGACAGATCGAGTTCCACCGGCATACCAAGAGATTGATGCTTGATATAGGCAGTCAGTGGCTTTTGTCCACCTTTGTCGAACTTATAGGCTTCAGCTCCCATGTTTTCCACACGGCACTTGTTAATGCGCCCTTCGATATTGATTGGTTTACTACTATCTTCATCCCATTTCGGATAGGCAGCACCGACACCTTTCATGGAGGTAGCTGCATCGTCATGGCAACTGGCGCAAGACTTACCTTCAGAACCTTCTACGGTATTCCAGATCTCTTCGCCCTGCTCTACACCAAGCATACCGGGGTTTTGAAACGTATCCGTTTCAATAGCACGGGTTTCCGGCGTTCTGTAATGCCAACCGGAGATAACCTCTGGTAACGGATGCCCTTCCGGCGCTTTTGCTCGGCTGATCATCTCGATTTCGTCATCGATGATCAGTTTGTCATCGACAGGTTCTGCCACAATCGATGTACTGGCAAACGATAAACCGATAACGCCTATAGCCACGCCTAACTGCTGCACATGTTTTTTCACAGAATCCTCCAAACTGACAAGACTTATAACTTTATTTTTGTTGTTCACGCTTTTTGTTCACGTTACGTTCTTCACGAAACGGAGATGTCTTTCTCCGTTTCGAAGACAGTACCGTCATCATCGGTCCACATAAACTTGAACGTGCCTGACTCAGTGACCTTGGCTTTGAATTCCAGATACGGATTCGCCGCTATGGCCGGGTCAATGTCGCATGAAAATACCACTGCGCCGTTGAATTCACAGACAAATTTGTTGATGATTTTCCGTGGGATCACATTGCCATCTTTGTCCTTGCGAATGCCAGACTCCATGGTGTGGCTTAGCAGGGTTTTGATGGTGATTATGTCGCCAGCAGAAGCAGACTTTGGAACCTTTACTCTTGGTTTAGACGCCATTGATTTTCTCCTGTTGGTCTCTTATCCGCCACAACCACCAATGGTGACTTTAATATTGCGGGTGTCAGTAAAAACACTGCCGTCGCTCATTTTTGCCACAGCAACAACGTTCTGAGTTTTAGCCAACCGCATACGGGTTGAAGCTGTTGCCTCACCACTGGCAGGCGTAAAGTTGAAAGTTATGACATCCGGATTAGGATTGCCGTCTGCGTAAATAACCACTTGCGTAACATAATCATCATCACTCATGGGGCTGTCAACAGAGACGCCTATTGGCACACTGTTACCATTTTCAGCGATTTCAGGTGTAGTCAGCTTTATTCTGCCGCTACCCGGTTCAGAGTCACCGGAGAAAGACTTGACTGCCTCGGCAACGGCTTCGGGTGTTGCAAATGCTCTGGACTGAACACCGAATAGCCCTGCTAGTGATACACCCACAGTACGGGTGAGCAATTGTCTTCTATTCAAATTCATTGTGAACTCCGCGTTATTTCAACGTCATCAGGTAGGCAACAAGATCTTCAACTTGCTGAGCCGACAAAATGGTTTTTCCAATCAGGTCTTCACGCACGTCCGCACCCACTTCGAGCGTATAAAACCCGGGCATGACAGTTTGTTCTGTAAATACAGCTTTTGCATTCACAAGAATGGTTCGCAGTTGTGGCTCTTGCCAACGGCCTGCGACACCATCAAGCGAGGGGCCAACCTCGCCGTGGAACAGTTGGTCGTTCATGTCACTGTTCGCGTGACAAGCGAGACAATTGCCTTGTTTTCTGTTCGAGAATATTTTGCGACCTGAATCTGGATCGCCAGCAGCGCCGGTAAGAGATTCATTCACTGAAAGACCATCGAATTTGACGTCGTTTGGAGCAACGTCGGCAGCCAGAACTGTCGTGCTGGCAAGCAATCCAACACAAACCAATGAGAGAGCATTAGTTATCGTTTTCAAAGAATTCGTCCTCCAGTTTGTATGTGCAGGTAATACACGCCGTTTTTACGTTGAAAACGGCAATCTTTTTTCTAAAGTACCCTGAAAAGGGTGTTAACGCAAGAACGAAGGAGGATTTTGTGTTTCAAATCATTCAGCAATTAAATCAATGCATTGCGATTAAAATTCACGCCTGATTTGACCAACCGATCAAATTTTCCTGCTTGGCTCATCGGGCTGATTTAAAAAAAAAAGTATGCACCCCGTTTTTTCATAACTAAAACCATATACCCTGCAAAGATATTTGACTATATCCACAAATGTATAGATGGGCTGCCAGTCCAACTAGTATCGCAGTGTTTTCATGTTGCGGTGATGTTTCGCTCGCGCAACTCGCGCAGGCGTTCCGCAATGCGAATCTCTAATCCTCGCTCAACCGGTTGATAAAACTGTTCAGCATGCAAGGTATCCGGAAAATATTTCACACCCGCAGCAAACCCGTCCTGCTCATCGTGTGCGTATCGATATCCCTGTCCATGGCCAAGCTCTTTCATCAAGGATGTTGGCGCATTCTTTAAATGATCAGGAACTGGCTCTGTACCACTCGATTTCACATACGCCATTGCTGATTTGTAGGCGTTATACACAGCATTACTTTTTGGTGCGCAAGCCATAAACACAATAGCGTGCGCTATAGCCAGCTCTCCTTCCGGACTACCCAGTCGGGAATAGGTATCCCATGCATACAAGCCAAGTTGTGCAGCTCTGGGATCTGCATTACCAATATCTTCGGATGCAAAACGCAACACTCTTCTGGCAATGTAAACCGGATCGCAACCACCATCAATCATTCGGCAAAACCAATAGAGCGCAGCATCGGGGTCGGAACCACGAATGCTTTTGTGTAGTGCAGAAATCTGATCATAGAACTGGTCACCACCTTTATCGAACTGGCGAAAACTATCTCTTGTGACCTCCTTCAGTACAGCTTCATCGATAATGAGCCTTTCGCCTTCGCGATGCGCACAATCCACTGCAAGATCGAGCAGGACAAGCGCACGGCGCGCATCGCCGTCTGCGGTTTGCACCAGCGCTTGTCGATGCTCCTTGGAGAAAGTGATATCCAGATGTCCCAGCCCGCGCTCGGTATCAGCAATTGCCCGATCAACGATTTTAGTCAGATCTTCGTTGGTAAGAGACTTGAGCACATACACACGCACACGCGAAAGCAGCGCGTTGTTGAGTTCAAACGACGGGTTCTCCGTGGTCGCACCAACAAAGTAAATGGTGCCGTCTTCAATGTGAGGCAGAAAGGCATCCTGCTGAGACTTGTTGAAACGATGGACTTCATCGACGAACAGCACGCTTCGTTGCCCGGTTGTATCGAGTAAAGTTCTGGCTTGCGCAACGCTTTCACGAATATCTTTTACGCCTGACAAAACGGCAGACAAACTCATAAACTGCGCATCGCTATGGGCAGCAATCATTCGCGCAAGCGTGGTTTTTCCTGTACCAGGCGGTCCCCAGAACACCATCGAATGTAAGCGATCGTGCTCCAGTGCGGCACGAAGAGAGCTTTCGGCAGAGAGTATGTGGGATTGCCCGAAAAATTCGTTCAGATTAGCCGGCCGCAGTCGATCAGCCAGAGGTCGAAGCTTATCGTCGCCGGAAAACAAGCCAGCTTGTGGTGAGTTCATTCACCCACTATACCGCGAGTCGCGCGAGAACAACATGCTCTCGTTACAACATGCTCTCGTTACAACATGTTCCCGTTACTGAACAGGTTCTCCGATAACATCCACACCTTCAGGGGCAACAAAATCAAACTGCTTATCATCAAGTGATACATCCGCTTTGAAATTGCTAAACTGGATTTGGGTGGCCTGTCCCAGATTGTCACGCAGCTCCATTGCCGCAAGACCGTTTTGATTCAAACCAATAAACAACGATTCAAAGTCGGTACTGCTATCTTTAGGAACTAGTTCAACCCAATCGATACCATCGGATTCACCCAGCGGCGTCACATCGAACTGATCTTCTAACGGTACACCCCCCATTAACAACACCAGTGGCGTTCCACCTAGCCGATCATCAAGTGCATTGACGGTGACCTGATCCAGCTCCTTATCAAACATCCAGATGGACTTGCCATCTGATATAAATTCCTGACCCTCATTACCATCGTATCGCCAGATAAACTTACCTGGACGTTTAAGCATCAACTTACCGACATCGTTTTTTAAAAGATCTGAATCACCGTTATACAGGGACTGTTCGAAATCAGCGGTGAAGGATTTTAAATCCATGGTAAACGAACGCAAACGATCAAGAACATCGTCTGCTGCAACCAGCTGTGCGGAAAACAACAGTGGTGCGATAGCGAGCAGTACCCGCTTAAGCAACATAGAATTTTTCATAACAATTAATGTGTTGACGGACAGACCAGAAAACAAGTGCCTTGCAACTACACAGGCGGAGGTGCGAGTACCTCTCGGGTACCACTGCCAGTAACCTGAGACACAACACCTGCGTTTTCCATTTCTTCAACCATCCTGGCAGCACGGTTGTAGCCAATTTTGAGCCGTCTTTGCACATATGAGATTGAAGCCTTGCGAGATTCTGTGACAATTGCGACAGCTTGGTCATAAAGCTCATCAGTTTCGGCCGATTCGTCCCCTGAGGATGACAAGCCCGGGATAGCGCCGGTTGATTCCTGCAGTATGGCTTCTATGTAATTAGGTTCACCGGTTGCCCTGATGTGCCCCGCCACATTATGCACTTCATGATCATCAACAAACGCGCCATGCACACGCACCGGAACTGCGGTACCGGGAGGCAGATATAACATGTCACCGTGACCGAGCAAGGACTCTGCACCACCCTGATCAAGGATGGTTCGCGAATCAACTTTCTGAGATACCTGAAACGCAATACGGGTCGGTATGTTCGCTTTGATCAAACCGGTTATAACATCAACAGAAGGGCGCTGCGTTGCCAATATTAAATGTATACCTGCTGCTCGAGCTTTTTGCGCGATACGGGCAATCATCTCTTCAGCTTTTTTACCGACTTGCATCATCATGTCGGCAAATTCATCAACCACTACCACGATAAAAGGCATGGGTTCAAGTGTTGGAGGTGCCGCAGTTGGCTCCAGAGATAGTTCTGCCTTGTATAGCGGGTCGACGATAGGCGCATCGGCCGCTATCGCTTCACGAATTTTTTTATTGTAGCCAGTGATGTTTCGAACTTTAAGCTCTGCCATTAATGTATAACGGCGTTCCATTTCACCAACACACCATCGCAAAGCGTTGGCTGCTTCTTTCATGTCTGTCACAACCGGAGTCAGCAAATGCGGAATGCCGTCGTATACATTCAGTTCAAGCATTTTCGGGTCGATCAGGATCAATCGAACATCGTTCGGTGTTGCCTTGTACAGCAGGCTGATCAACATGGCATTAACAGCAACCGACTTACCTGCACCGGTAGTACCCGCAACTAACAAGTGCGGCATCCGACCTAAATCGGCAGTAACCGGTTGACCGCTGATATCCTTACCCAGCGACAGAGTCAATGGGGAATCCTTTCCATTGTATTCATCCGATTGAAGCATTTCACTTAGCTGAACAATTTCACGATGTTCGTTTGGCACTTCAATACCGATTGTGCTCTTGCCTGGTATGACCTCTACGACGCGCACGCTGACCAATGACAACGAACGTGCAATGTCTTGGGACAGATTGGTGATGCGGCTAGCCTTGATACCCGGAGCCAATTGCATTTCAAATCGCGTAATAACCGGACCGGGATGAACTGCGACAACTTCAACGGATATACGAAATTCAGCTAACTTGTCTTCAAGCAATCGAGACAAAGCTTCCAGCTCGGTGTCGCTAAAACCGGGACGCTGTGGCTCGGGTGCATCAAGTAATGAGATGGGGGGCAGTTCCGAATCCGGCACATCGAGAAACAACTTGGTTTGCCGTTGCTCGGGGACTCGCTGCTTGATCGCAATCTTTTTCTTTTTCGGACCCGACGCTACCGCAGCTGATTCTTCCACCTGCGTTTGCTCGGCAGCCTCGGTTTTTCCCGACTCGGCTGCTGCTCTGGCTAGTGCCTGTTTTACCGGCGACTGGGTCTCTGGTGTCCCGGATACTTCCTGTTTTGCTTCCCGTGCACGCATGGCGCCATCGAGTCGCGCATCTATTTCGCTGGTGGTGGCGCGTTTGATTCCGCTTTGTACTCTGCCTTTTTGTTGCTGCCCGCCACTATCACCCATCGAACGCGCAGCACTTAGTGCAGCCGCAGATGAGCTTTTAGCTTTTTGCCGGGCTGTCTCCAATGCCGCTGCCAGTCCGGTTTTGGGTACGGCACCACCAACGCCGTCGAGCAGCGGATCGCCAACTGCGCTGACCGGTACCGACTTCACTCGTTCGCGTCTTGCGCGATCAGCTTCGCGAACTTTGCGCCGCTCCTGAAAACGACCCAGCAATCGAGTAAAACCATCGTTGGCCCGATCGATGAATTTGAGAACAACCTCGCCCATGCTTTCTATTAACGCAATCCACGAGGTTCCAAATGCCAGAGTTAGTGAGCAGAAGAACAAGGCAAGCAACAACAGTGTCGTACCTAACGCGTCCATAAGTGCGACCAGGCGCCACGCCACTTCGGTGCCAAGCACCCCACCGCCAAACGTACCGGTTGGTAACGAACCTTCAGGAACCCCGAAATGCAAATCAGCCAGACCGCTCGCGGTTAGCAGCATCAGCGCGATGCCAATAACGCGAACAAATGCGAAGGGCTGGTAGACCCTTGGTTTTTTGCGTCGATGATCGCTGAATAAAGTCCAGCCAGTGACCAGCAACAATGCAGGAATAAGGTAGGCCATGAAACCGAACAAATAGAATGCCACGTCAGCGAACCAGGCCCCTGCTCGTCCGACGCTGTTGTTGACATCGGCACCTGTTCCCGTGTGCGACCAGCCAGGGTCGTTGACGTTAAAGGTGAACAGCGCCAACCCGATAATGACGGCAGTGAAAAAGCAGACGATGCCACCCATCTCGCGAAACACGCGCTTCATTTGCGAAAGCGTCGTGCTGTTGCTTAGCGTTGCCGAGGCCAGCGCGCGAGTTTGTGCCCGGTCCAGCGCTGCAGCTTCTTTTTGTTTCGCTGCGGCACCACCGCCCTTTTTCGCCGACGCGCGCTTCTTGGTTGCTTGAGCCAATTCCAATCCTGCAACTATAATGTGGGTTAAATCCGACGCTCGGCGGAAAATTGGCCGGCTCATAAGAGTGTAGCAGACACATTTGAAGGTGGCCTGCTTGCCTTCCATCCCGTACTATCCGGTAATCCTGTTACAACGAATAAAAATTAGCAATGACCGACGTTCAACATCACAAACTCATCATTATCGGCTCAGGGCCGGCAGGCTATACAGCCGCCGTGTATGCGGCCCGCGCGAACCTGAATCCGGTCGTTATTGCCGGTGTTGAGCCAGGTGGTCAATTAACCACCACCACTGACGTCGATAACTGGCCGGCAGACGCTGAAGGCGTTTTGGGACCCGAGCTCATGGAACGCTTCAAAGCCCATGCCGAGCGTTTCGACACCACCATCATTTCCGATCACATCAATTCGGTGGACTTCAGCAGCAAGCCATTCAAACTGAACGGCGATTCTGTCCAGTACCAATGCGATTCGGTGATCATCTGTACCGGTGCCAGTGCCAAATACCTGGGGCTTGAGTCAGAAGAGAATTTCAAGGGACGCGGTGTATCGGCTTGCGCAACCTGCGATGGTTTTTTCTACAAAAACCAAAAAGTCGCGGTGATTGGCGGTGGCAATACTGCGGTTGAAGAAGCCTTGTATTTATCCAACCTGTGCAAGGAAGTTGTGCTGGTGCATCGCCGTGACAGTTTGCGTGCCGAAAAAATAATGCAAGACAAACTATTCGAGCGCGAGAAGAACGGCAACATGACCATCATGTGGAACCACACGCTCGAAGAAGTATTGGGTGATCAATCCGGTGTTACCGGTATGCGGATTAAAAACACTCAATCAGGTGACGAACAGGAACTCGATTTAATGGGCGTATTCATTGCCATTGGGCATAAGCCCAATACCGGTGTTTTTGAAGGAGAACTGGAAATCAATGGCGGGTATATCAAAGTGCAAAGTGGGCTGGATGGTAACGCCACGGCAACCAGTGTCCCAGGGATTTTTGCAGCAGGCGACGTGATGGATCATGTATATCGACAAGCAGTCACTTCAGCGGGCACCGGATGTATGGCCGCACTGGATGCAGAAAAGTATCTGGATAATCTTGAAAGCTGATAACCGATGGCCAACCAGCCGCGCTTGACAGACGCACTCAGCGTCGAGGTACGCGATACGCTGAGCGAGGTAGATCAGAAACAATGGAACACGCTGTGTAAAGATGGCAATCCATTTCTGAGCTACGAATTCTTATACTCGCTTGAATGCACGAATTGTCTTGGCAAACACAACGGTTGGTATCCGCGCTACTTTCTCTTGTGGGATGCCAAGGAACCATCGACACTGCTCGGCGCCATGCCGGCATACCTTAAAACCAATTCTTACGGTGAATTCGTTTTTGACTGGGCCTGGGCTGAAGCCTATGAACGTAACAACATGCCCTACTATCCCAAACTGGTGTGCAGCATTCCTTTCACTCCGGCAACCGGCCAACGCATCCTTATCCACGATAGCCTGCCAGTTGAACAAACCCGAACGCTGCTCGCCAATGCCGCCAGACAATTCTGTCATTCAGAGTCATATTCAGGTGTGCACTGGCTGTTTGTGACCGAACCTGAAAACCAGCTTCTAACCACTACCGGCAACGACATAGTAGGTGTTAATACGGACAAAGGTGCACCAGACGAGCAAACCGAACCTACCACACCGATTGCTCTGCCGCGCATAGATTGTCAATACCACTGGCAAAACGATCACTACCAATCTTTTGATGATTTCCTGCAAAAATGCACCGCAAAAAGACGGAAAACCATCCGCCGCGAGCGACGTCACGTTACAGACGCTTCGCTAAAACTAGACAAACGTATGGGAAACACGCTCAGCGAAACTGAATGGAAGTACGTACATGAGCTTTATCAGTCCACATTCGACCGGAAATGGGGCAATCCATCTCTCACATTTGAGTTTTTTAAGCGTATTGGGAAGGTGTTTGGTGGTAATGTACTAATAGTTTTTGCCTACGATGACACAGCAATTGAACCGGAAAAGCCTATTGCGTGTTCGGTCATGTTTGTGGGTGACACAACGCTATATGGTCGGTATTGGGGCTGCAGGGCGCAGCACAACAGCTTGCACTTCGAAGCTTGCTATTATCAGGGCATTGAGTTCTGTATAGACAACGGCCTTCAGGTTTTCGAACCGGGTGCTCAGGGCGAGCACAAGATTACCCGCGGATTCGAACCGACCATAACCCGATCTGCTCACTATATTGCGCATCCGGGTTTTAGAGAGGCTATTGCCGACTTCCTCGACGAAGAACGGCAGCACATGGAGCTAAGGTGCACAGGTTTAACAGAGTTACTACCGTTTAAACACGACGACTTAGCCATAAAATGATACTGGCCAATTAAATGCCGATACCTTTTTTAGCACCGGACGACGATCTGACAGACTTTCCCGATGTCAGTAATGCGCTCAGCGAGCCAGATGGTTTGCTGATGGCCGGTGGTAATCTGAGCCCGGGTCGTTTGTTACGCGCCTACCGTTCCGGTATTTTTCCGTGGTACGAAGAAGGCGAGCCCATTTTGTGGTGGTCTCCCGATCCACGCTGCATCATTTGGCCCGACTCAATTCGTGTTACCCGTAGTCTGGCAAAAACCATCCGATCCGGAAAATTCGAAATAACTGACAACCTCGCATACCGTGAAGTCATGAAGCAATGCGGTGCGCCGCGTGCCAACAGTAATGGCACCTGGGTGACAGACGCGATGATCGAAGCCTATTGCAAATTACATGAATACGGCTTTGCGCGATCGCTCGAAGTCTGGATGGGACCACGCCTTGTTGGTGGCTTATATGGCATACAACTGGGTCGAGTTTTTATTGGCGAATCCATGTTCTCAAGAGAACGTGACGCATCGAAAGTCGCATTGGTGCATTTAGCGCAAAGTGGCAAATATGATTTGATCGACTGCCAATTAGAGAACGCTCACCTTGTGAGCATGGGGTCTGAAACGATCAGCCGTGAACTCTACATCGATTATCTGCAGAAATACGGTGACCTGGACAACGCCAATTTCTCTACAGAGCAACTGCGCGAAGCGGCTAAAAACTCAGCCTGACTCCCGGCCTTTTAAGCACAGTGTTTTATACACACGTGTTTATACACACGCATACAAGCATACTTGCCTCAGATATGAGCCAGTATAGCGGCCTTCACAGACGACATTTCAGCATCAACTGTCTGTACCGGATCACGCCCTTCAATGGCCGTTGCCGTATCCTTCAATCCATGACCCGTCACTGTGCAGGTAATCAGCGATCCTTCAGGAATTTTTCCTGATTTCAGATCGCGCAGCGCTCCACACACCGACACCGCAGATGCAGGCTCGCAGAACACACCTTCTTTACTGGCCAGCATGGCATGCATTTCCAGTATCTCCTGATCGGTTACCTCATCAAACCAGCCAGAGGACTCAGCCACAGCGGCTTTAGCTAGGTTCCAGCTTTGTGGGTTGCCAATACGAATTGCGGTAGCGATCGTTTCCGGTTTCTCTACCGGCCTGCCACGTAGAAACGGTGCAGCTCCAGCGGCTTGATAACCAACCATGACGGGCCGTGAGTCGGTCATCGGTTTATCAAGATAAGGGCAATTGCCATTACACAAAGTACAAGATGCCGTGTTGTGACCACACGCTTCTGAGTAACCAATCCAGTAACCTGAAATATTGCCGGCATTACCAACCGGAATGCAGTGATAATCAGGCGCGCGTCCAAGCGCTTCAACAATTTCAAATGCCCCGGTTTTCTGTCCCTGAAGTCGGTAAGGGTTAATAGAGTTGACAATTTCAACCGGTGCTTCGCCAGCAACTTCTTTGACCAGGCGCATGCCGTCATCGAAATTTCCGCGTATTTGCAATACCACCGCACCATGCGCAATGGCTTGAGCAAGTTTCCCCATAGGAATTTTACCCTCGGGTATCAGCACGAAGGCAGTCATACCCGCACGCGCTGCGTAGGCAGCAGCCGCGGCCGACGTGTTGCCTGTCGATGCGCAGACAATCGCTTTAGCGCCTTTTTCCGCGGCTTTACTCACCGCCATGGTCATGCCGCGATCTTTGAACGAACCCGTTGGGTTTTGGCCATCAAACTTCACGTACATGTCGAATGACTTGCCTATTACACCCGGCAAATTGACCATTTTGATCAGTGGCGTGTCACCCTCATTCAGCGATATAACCGGTGTATTGTCATCCACTGGCAAGCGATCGCGATAGCGTTCAATCAAGCCCTGATAATGTGGGGATTTGCATTGCTTGTTATCAGACATCGAATGGTACGCCGCTTGTAAATGTATAGGAGTAAATATGAAATTGTTGCGATCAGTTCAGTGATTCAACTCGCAACATACTTATCTGTCCGATTACCGAGTCCAGAGCAGAGATTTGTTTTATTGCGTCCTTTACCAACCCTTCTCGCACTGTCCTGGTAAGTAATATAACCGGTACCGTTGAATCTTGCGCATCCGGGTTCGATGGTTCTTTTTGCAATATCGCTTCGATGCTGATACCCAACGCACCAAAGATACCCATTATCGACGCCATTACACCAGGCTTGTCTTCGGCTTCCAGACGCAAGTAATAAGCAGATTCGAATTCGTCCGGTTTCAACACCGGTTGATCTGACAATGCGTCAAATTGAAACGCCAGATGTGGCACGCGGTGTCCCGGATCAGTGGTCAGCGCTCTGACCACATCGACAATATCAGCTACCACCGATGAACCCGTGGGCTCGGAGCCGGCGCCAGGACCGTAATACATCGTTTGGCCAACGGCATCACTTTGCACCAGCACTGCGTTCATCACGCCATTAACGTTGGCAATAAGCTGATTCTCAGGAATCAGGGTTGGATGCACCCGAAGCTCAATACCATCGGTTCGTCTGCGCGCTATGCCAAGGTGTTTGATTCGGTAGCCAAGCTCCTCAGCAAAAGTCACGTCTTCGGGCAGAATCTTACTGATACCTTCAGTAAAAACAGCATCAAATTGCAGTGGAATCCCGAATGCAATCGATGCAAGTATGGTCAGCTTGTGGGCAGCATCGATACCTTCCACGTCAAATTCAGGATCGGCTTCGGCGTATCCAAGAGCCTGAGCTTCGGCGAGTACATCAGAAAAATCACGCCCTTTTGCCGCCATTTCGCTGAGAATAAAATTACCTGTGCCATTGATAATGCCAGCCAACCAGTCAATGCGGTTAGCAGAAAGGCCCTCGCGTACCGCTTTGATAATCGGTATCCCACCAGCTACTGCTGGCTCAAAAGCCACAATCACACCATGCTGGCGAGCCGCTTCAAAGATCTCATTACCGTGTATGGCGATCAGAGCTTTGTTCGCGGTAATCACGTGCTTACCCTGCTTGATCGCAGTCATGATCAGATCGAGTGCGGGCTGTTCTCCACCCATCATCTCGCAGACGATATCAATCTCGGGATCGTTGACGATCGCTTGCGGGTCGCCTGTGGTTTCAATTCCGAGGGTGCCGGCAAGATTCTTTCCCTGCTTGCGAACGCTGGCCAGCTTGACCTGAATACCGCGCCCTGCCCGTCGCTCGATCTCAGTCGCGTTGCGCACCAGGATATTTGCCACACCCTGGCCAACGGTTCCGAGGCCTAAAAGACCAATATTCACCGGTTTCAAACAGTCATCTCCGATTGGAAGGTCGACGGCTTACCCATCGTCTATTGAGCGGCGTATTATACGAGTCTAGGGTAGCGAGTGCATGCGCATCGCTTGTGTACCGGCAAATAAAGGCCAGAATCAACACACTCAAGACACAGGTTCATGAAAATACAACTCGAAACCGGTGATCAGAATCTGATTAGCCACTATGGACCCGGCTCAATCAGCATCAACGGAACAGCCTACACAGACAACATTCTGATTACCGCTCAAGAGGTGTTTGAGGGCTGGTTTTCGGGCGATCTGTCCACACTGGGCACTGAACATTTTGCACCGCTACTAAGCGACTCACTTAAAGGTGAACGACCTGAAATCGTTTTGCTGGGAACCGGCAGCGATCACCGTTTTCCAGACATGGCACTGCTCGCCGCGTTAAAAAAGCACAATCTCGCTGTAGAGGTGATGAACACACGTGCTGCATGCAGAACGTACAGCGTTCTGGCTGGCGAACACCGACCGGTTGCCGCTGCATTGTTGCAGTTTGATCGTTAAACCAGCTGATTAGCTTTGAATATTGCTTTGCGTTGAAACCTTGTACGGAAAAACCTTGAGGTGAAACGAAAACTGGCTCTGATAAACACCAGAGCCAGTCGTAATACTTCGTTGCAAAAACCCGCCTGATCAGATTTTACTGTTCAGTACTAAGCCATGAAAAGATTTTCTGCTGTGTAACCACTTCCTTCCAGAATGCGTCGCAGCCGCTTAAGGGCTTCCATTTGAATCTGTCGAACACGCTCTCTGGTCACACCCAGTTCCTGACCAACCTCTTCCAGTGTTGATTTCTCATGACCGTGCAATCCAAAGCGCCGCACCAGCACTTCACGTTGTTTGGATTCAAGTTTCTCAAGCCAGGCATTGATGTTTGAATTGACTCGCTCGTCCTGCAGAATCATCGAAGGGTCGATGTTGTTTTCATCTGGAATAATATCCAGTAACGGACGCTCGCCGTCTTTACCAATGGCTACATCAACCGATGTAACTCGATCGCGCAATCCTAACAAACGCTTAACGTCAGCAACAGGACGCTCAACAGTTGCCGCGATATCTTCAGCGGTTGGTTCACGATCCAGTGATTGCTGAAGTCGACGTTCGGCTTTGATATACACGTTCATTTCTTTTACAACGTGAATCGGCAATCGAATAGTGCGTGTCTGATTCATCAAACCACGCTCAATGGTTTGTCGTATCCACCAGGTAGCGTAAGTTGAAAAACGAAAGCCACGTTCCGGGTCGAATTTTTCTACCGAGTGAATTAGCCCGAGATTTCCTTCTTCTATAAGGTCCAGTAATGCCAGCCCGCGATTCATGTAACGTCGGGCGATTTTAACGACCAGACGCAAATTGCACTCAATCATTTTCGCACGCGATTTCTCGCAACCTGCCTGGGCTTTACGGGTATAGAATTTTTCCTCGTCCGCTGTTAGTAGCTCGGAGAACTCGATTTCTTTCAGGTATAGACGAGTCGCGTCCATTTCCTTGCGACTGGCATCGCGAAGCTTACTGGCGGTGATTTGCTCTTCCGGTTCTTCCTCAACCTCTTCTGCCTGCTCCGCATCGTCGACGATGGCATTTTCAGTAGCCGACGCCGCTTCATTTTCGGAGGCCGCCCAGCCAGATCGTTCCTCAATAGCCATTTATGTGTTTCTCCACAACAAAATCAACCGACGTTAGTCGGACTATAATAATTCAGAATATTGTACATATTATAATAACTTACGACAATATGTTCTAGTAAATTGGTCGATTTACATTTGTTCGGAAAAATTTATCGCCAGCTATCGACATAACCCCTTAACTGATCGATAAATTGCTTCCGTTTAGTCCAGATTCAGCGTTTTCCTGCCACCGCAAATCAACGTACCGGCAAAAATTGCATTGGGTCCAAAGGATTTCCGTCTTCCCGGACTTCAAAACGCAAAACTGACTCTCGATTAGCGTTCCAGCCAAGACTCGCAATCGGATCGCCGGCCGCAACCTGGTCATCTTCGGCAACAAAGAGCTGATCAGCATGCGAGTAAGTGGTCATCAAATTGTTCGGGTGTCGCACAATGATCAAATTGCCACCACTGTCACTTAGGTCACGCCCCGAATACACCACTGTTCCAGACATGGCCGCTTTAACGTGTTGCCCCGGTACACCGGCAATGTCAACTCCGTGGCCACCGATCTCGTTTGGTGCAAATTCGCGCGCGACCTGACCTTCAGTGGGCCAAATCCATTCGCCGACATATTGTTGAAGCTGTTGGTTCATTGCCGCTCGTCCACCCTGCACCGGCTCATAATCAAGCGTGTCCGGGACAACCTCTTCTTTAAAGGTGCCAGGCGCAACAACGACCTGCTGATCGGACCAGGATGTAGCGGGTATCTCTGTAATCAATGTATCGCCAGATGCAGGTGCTTGAGTGTCTGGAATGACCACTTCATTAACCACGGTTTCAATTCGCTGCGAACGAATATCCTGGCCCAGCGGCACAGGGTTCACCTGGACATTATTGCGATTGACAATGCTTTCCTGTGGTCGAATTTGTCTGCGTTGACCAGAAGCGACGAGCTGAGGTTGTCTGGCAGGTGCGTAGCTGGCTCTGGTGCGAATATCCTCTGACAAAACCGTTCCGGGTCGCACGTTAATGCGAAGACCTGCAACGATGGAATTGCGAATACCCGGATTGAGCGCTTCCAGTTCCGCGGTTGTCAGCTTGTACCGATGAGCAATGGATTCCACGGTTTCACCGGCCTGTACCACATACATGTTCGAGTGCAGTTGCATCGACTGAAGTCGGTTTTCAACTTCAGGTACAGAAGCACAGGCACTAACGACCAGTGCGGAGAACACAATGCTATTGACTGAGAAAACTTTTTTCATTGATCGATTCAATCATGTCGTTATGTACCGTTCACAACACGTCGATGAACGTATTGGCTCCCGGTAACGGGTTGTCCCAACAACCATGCTGAATGATCTTTATTGAAGCGAGACCTCGAGGGTCCGCAAATTATTTTTCCCCGGCCAATCTGCCCAGAGCGATCACTCGCTCAAAAAGTATAGTAGGCAATTTCAGAGATGCCAGACGGATTAGCGCATTTGCGCAGGTAGGATTCGGGTGTATCAGGATTTACCGGACAAAAAAGGCACAAACTTGACGTCACTTAACTCACGACGTTCATAACCTGCACGTGTACGCGTAATGACCGTCAGCATCTGCTGCCGCTGTTGGTTACCAAGCGGTACGATCATACGACCACCAATAGCGAGCTGGTCCAGTAGCGGCTCAGGCACTGACGCCGGTGCTGCGGTCACTATAATCGCTTCATAGGGGCCATTGGTTGCCCAACCCCAGCTTCCATCACTATGTCGGGTGTGAAGGTTCCGGTATTCCAATGCCCGAAACCGGTGCCGTGCCTTATCAAGCAGGTTTTTTATGCGCTCCACCGTGTAAACGTTGTCCACCAACTGCGCCAAAATGGCTGCCTGATAGCCAGATCCTGTGCCAACCTCGAGCACTTTACCCACCGGTCCTTCTTCGAGAAGCACCTCAGTCATGCGTGCTACAACATAGGGCTGAGAGATGGTTTGTCCGTCGCCAATCGGTAACGCAGAATCTTCATAAGCTCTGGTTGCCATAGCCTCATCAACAAACAGATGGCGTGGCACTGATGCCAGCGTCTCCAGGACGCTTTCGTTTTCGATACCGCGATCTCGTAGTCGGGACACCATACGATTGCGGGTGCGTTGGGAGGTCATGCCAATACCGGCGATTTGAACGGGACTTAACATCAAGAGAGTTGCTCCAGCCAATCACCAACGGGCTGCAATGCATCAACGCCGGTCAGGTCAACTGTTAAAGGTGTAACAGATACGAAGTTATTTGAAACAGCGTGAAAATCAGTTCCATCACTGCAGTCATCAATGGCGCCCGCCGGACCAATCCAGAAGATAGTCTCACCGCGCGGTGTTTCCTGCTTTATTGCATTCGCCGAAGGGTGCCGGGATCCCAGTCGAGTCAGCCGCAGCCCACTCAGGTTTTCGTACGCCACATCCGGCACATTGACATTCAATATGCTGTCCGATGGCAACGGGGCAACCGCTAATCTGGCTACCAGTTTTTCGGCAACCCTGGCAGCTGTCTCAAAATGGACCGGTTCGTGCCGGGCCATCGACAAAGCAATAGCCGGGTGCCCAAGAAATCTGCCTTCCATGGCCGCGGCAACTGTTCCTGAATACAAAACATCGTCTCCCATATTTGGACCATCGTTAATCCCACTGACCACAATATCAATGTCGGTCTTAAGCAATCCGCTCAAAGCGATATTGACGCAATCCGCCGGCGTGCCTTCTACTGCATACACAGATTCAGACTGCTGTCGAACGTGTACCGGATGCGTTAAGGTAAGCGAATTACTCGCTCCGCTGCGATTTCTGTCCGGCGCAACCACTGTGGTATCACCCAATCGTTTCATGGCTGTGTGAAGCGCACCGATGCCAGGCGACAAATAGCCGTCATCATTTGCAATTAGAATGCGCATAGATTGAAGAGATTAACCAAAACTTGTGATTATTAAGAGTAAATTTAGTCCGCGCTGGTGGTTACGCAACCCCCATTTACAAACGATTGTCGCTAGCAAGCTATCCAGAGAGACCAAAGTCCACTCGAATAGAGAGCGTTTGGAACTTGAGGATGGCGATTTTCTTGACTTGAATTGGAGCCGGAGAACCTCGGGAGCGATTGTTTGCCTGTTCCATGGTCTGGCCGGAAGTATTCA
Source organism: uncultured Granulosicoccaceae bacterium (assembly GCA_937981955.1). Lineage (GTDB taxonomy): Bacteria > Pseudomonadota > Gammaproteobacteria > Granulosicoccales > Granulosicoccaceae > Granulosicoccus. The sequence goes on along the minus strand of CALJNA010000087.1, from coordinate 3,433 downwards.
CAGCGCCTACATTCAAGCCGTTTTTAATCAGCTGGAGAACGATGGAATGCGTCCAGTACTCATGCACTGGCGTGGGTGTAGTGGTGAACCAAATCGGCTTGCTCGCTCTTATCACTCAGGTGCAACCGACGACATTCACCGAGTCATTAAATTAGTCATGCAGCGCAGCCCGGACACAGCTGTGTTCGCTGTCGGCTATTCATTGGGTGCAAATGCACTGTTGAAGTACGTTGGCGAACAAGGTGAGTCGTGCCAATTGTCCGGCGCAGTTGGCGTGTGCCCTCCCCTGGTACTTAGCGTTGGCGCTGACAAATTGAATTCCGGTGTTACCAGAATTTATCAAAAGTACCTGTTGCATGCGATGCGGGCGCAACATGAGTCCAAACGAGAACGATACCCGCAACTGATGCTACCCGCGGCAAATGAATCTCTTAATACGTTCTGGCGCTTTGATGACGCACTCACTGCACCACTGCATGGCTATGCCGATGTACATGACTACTACACCCAATGCAGCTCTCGACAATTTCTGCGACAAATAAAATGCAAGACACACATTGTCTACGCACAGGACGATCCATTCTTCACACCCGCTGTATTGCCAGAGCATTCGGAACTCAGCGATTCAGTCACGCTGGAACTCTCACAACATGGAGGTCATGTTGGGTTCATCGGCGATGCAAGCACTAACAATTGGCTGGCCAAACGCGTTAGTGACATTGTTCAAGAGCAACAGTAAGCCACTCACCGGTTAACACCAATAAGCGATCGCAAGCTAACAAAGCAAACGTTTGTGTGAGCAAGTTCAACTAATCCTGTCGCGGCAAGCACTCTGCGCGAGCCATTTTCGTGATTCAAGCTACAGAAATCTCTGCAAAGGCCGATTTTTCGTGATGAGCACGTGGTTTTCGAACGCAGTGCGTGACCTGGATTTCAAGAACCAATCGCGCTATTCGGCATGGCAGACATAGATTTTTATGGGCAAGACCAACAACAAGAAGGTTCGGCAAGCACCTATTGCAGAGTTGCTTGAACCACGGGTACTTTTCTCCGCTGATTCATTTAGTTTGCTTGCGGGAGCTTTACTGCCGGATGAAACAAGCGCAACACCATCGGTGCTTGGTTTAATCACGCCTGAGTCAGATACAAACACGGAGGCGCATAACAGCGCTTCACAGTCAGACCCTGCCTCGGTTGACGATACCGACACTGGAACCGATAGCGTTGAAATTGTTTTTATCGATTCAAGGGTTCCTGAGTATCAATCCATCATAGATGATATTAATGCGAACAAATCATCCTCAGTCACCATTGTTGTCATTGATCAGTCTGAAAGTGGCATTGATGTCATTCGAAACACACTAAGCAGTACCAACAACGTAGATGCCGTTCATCTGCTTTCGCATAGTTTTGGCAACGGCGTACGTTTAGGTGCTGATCTGCTTTCAAGCGCAACACTTCCAGAATTCGCTTCCTCGCTTTCTGACTGGAGTCATGCTTTTTCGGAAGACGCAGATCTTCTGATTTACGGATGTGAGTTGGGTGCAAGCCAGGAAGGTTTGAATCTGATGAACGAGATCGCTGTGCTTACCGGTGCAGATGTAGCCATCAGCTCAGATCATACGGGTCATGTAAGCCAAGGTGGTGACTGGCTACTTGAACATTCTTCCGGGCAAATAGAAACAGCAGCACTGGTGAGCGCATCGCTTCAAAACGATTGGACTCAAACACTGGCAACCTGGAACGCAACGACGAGAGTGCTGGAAGTCAGCTACACCCAGGATCAGTTCATTAATGACACGAGCTCTATAACCGTTTTGATTGCGGATGCGGCTGATAACGGACGCGAGGTCTCGCTCAGAGAGGCGATTTCGGCAGCAAACAATGACCCTGACCCGTCGAATATCACCATAGTACTCAGCGGCAACAGTCAATACGTGCTGAGCATTCCCGATGCCAGCGGCAATGAGGATGACAACCTGACCGGTGATTTGGACATTAAGCATAACCTGACAATAGAAGGCGCTGGAAGCGAGCTTGTCACCGGTACCAACATTCATGCTGACACAACACTCGGCTCTATTCAAATGCGTGTGCTTGATACACACAGTATGATATTAAATCTGACCGGGCTAAGCATATCGGGAGGGTTAACAGCCGAGTCAGGCGGTGGGCTTCGTTTATTTGATTCCATAGCAAATATCACTGATGTGACATTTGATACCAATGAAGCACTGGGTGAACATGGCGGTGGCTTGTTCTCAAACAACAGCGAAGTCAATATTGTAAACAGTATTTTTAATAACAACACGGCTAACAAAGATGGCGGGGGTGCTTACGTAAATGTCGGACCAGTGGCCAGCTTCCTCAACGTGGGCTTCACCGGCAACACAGCGATTGAGGGTGGTGGCGGTCTTCACATTAACTCAGCGGGAATAATCGAAAACTCACATTTTACGGGTAACAACGCCAGGGACGGCGCGGGCTTAACAGTCCACGACAGTGGAGACGTGACAGCTATCCATACCGATATTCTTGACAATACCGCGTCCAGATGGGGTGGAGGAATATGGGTACAGGGGTCATTATCACTGACTGCATATTCTACACTCAACGGGAACACCGCCTCAGAATACGGCGGCGGTGGTTGGGTGTATTCCGGGGCTTTAGATGTTCAAACTTCCACGATATTCGACAACACAGTTTTGAACAGAGATGGGGGCGGGCTATACATAGAGAATGGCTCGCTTAATATGAACGATTCAATCGTTCGTAAAAATCACGCAGATTCAGGTAACGGTGGAGGTATTCACGTATACAACAGTACAGCAACCATCAACAATTCCACCATTGCATTTAATACTGCTATTAACGGTGCTGGTGTTTACTACGAAAGTTCGTCACCGTCGACAATTGAAAACACCACCCTTTTCAAAAATGTTGCCAGCGAGGATGGCGGCGCTATCCTTGTCGATTCAGCTCAGCTGTATGTAAGAAACAGCACCATCGCTGAGAATACTGCTGAAGATACGTCAGGCGCAATCGACGTTGACGGCGGCGGTGCCACTGCCACTTTGTACAATTCAATCGTCAGTAATAACATTTCGAACAACATTGGCGCATTGCCTGGTTCGGGACATTACCAACTGGCCGCGGGCGTGCTATCAGACGGATATAACGTTGTTACAAGAGACCCGCGAGAGCAGGAAACGCGTTTCAAAAACGAAGCACAAATCAGTGACATCATTCAGATTGATACCAGCACGTATGTAGTTGATGCTGACCTTTCGGGCTCTCTGGAACGGTTCAACGGCAGCTATGCGATGCACCTGAAGCTCGGACTCAACAGCGATGCCATTGACGCTGGCGCTGGCAGCCCCCGACTTGATGGCTACGGTGTCATGAGCAACGAATTTGTGGATGCTGGTGCAGT
>CALJNA010000086.1 GCA_937981955.1 uncultured Granulosicoccaceae bacterium | reverse complement strand
ATCGTGTGGCGGAGTGCGAGCGAGCGCTTGAATTATTAAAATCACGGTTACCGATTTCTACCCTGGGCGAACTCAGTGTCGATGCACTTGAGCTGCACAAACAGCTATTTGAACGCGACACCATCGCCTATCGAAGAGCGGCACATATTGCCTCGGAAAATGAGCGGGTTAAGTCAGCTGTACCCGCTCTGGAACAAGGTCAGATGACCGATTTCGGCATGCTGATGAACGCATCGCACGATTCATTACGCGATCTGTTTGATGTATCCAGCGAACCACTTGATCATCTTGTGGATGCCGCCAGAGCACAGCCAGGTGTGGTCGGCAGTCGACTGACTGGTGCCGGCTTTGGTGGCTGCACCGTTAATCTCGTTAGCAAAGCCGACAAAGATGCATTCGTGACCAACGTGGGTAAAACCTATCAGCAAAAGACCGGACTGACTGCCGACTTTTACGATATTGCTCCCGGTGGTGGCGTCAGGGCGGTAGCTACATGAGTGGCAACTGGCAAAGACGATGGCAACCGCTGTTGCAGCAATGGGTCATTGTGTCTGCATCAACAGCCACCCGTCCCTGGTCTGGGGCAACCGAATCAACGCAGAGCATAGTTCAGCCGGAGCACGACCCCAACTGTTATTTGTGTCCCGGCGTGACGCGCGCGAATGGAACAGTCAATCCGGATTACAAAGGCGCTTACGCTTTCGACAACGACTTTCCAACGCTTGCCGCGCACGCTCCCGATGGTGAGGACTTTGCCGACGAGCTGCAGTCTTATACTTCAGCAAAAGGACACTGTCGAGTTTTGTGCTGGTCTGAAAATCATAACGATACGCTGGCATCGTTGAGTGAGACCAACATGATTGCCGCTGCAAAACTATGGAAGGACGAGTACAACGCGCTTAGTGCAAACGACAATATCGAGCAGGTTTTGATTTTCGAGAATAAAGGTGTGGAGATTGGCGTGTCGAATTTGCACCCACACGGGCAAATATACGCAACAAGCTTTGTCACAGATACTGCGATACGCATGCGTGATGCACAAGCCAGCTATGCAACATCGCATGAAGGCCGCAGCATGCTACAAGACATGCTCGCCATGGAATCAGTTCAACAAGAATTGCTGGTGGAAAAAACAGAACACTGGTCGGTCATTGTGCCCTACGCTGCCCGCTTCTCATACGAAACCTGGATTATTCCAAACCGGAAACTCGGCTCGCTTGCTGACACCACCGACACCGAAATGGAAGCGCTTGCGCTGGTGTATCAACGACAAGTAAAACGCTACGATACTTTGTTCGAGCGATCTGCACCAAATATCACGCTGCTGCATAACGCACCGTGCGATGACCACGCGGACAACTATCATTGGTGCTTTCATCTTGCGTTCCACCCACCACTTCGTGATGCAACCAAGCTGAAATTTTTGGCAGGCTTTGAATCCGGCAGCAACAATATAGTTAATCCACTCATGCCGGAACACGCCGCAGCAACACTGCGCAACCTCGCTGAGGCTCAGTCATGAAAACGGGCGTTTGCTATTACCCGGAACACTGGCCTGAAGCCAGATGGGTGGTCGATGCTGCGCATATGCGAAACCTTGGTCTATCGATGGTGCGCATTGGCGAATTTGCGTGGAGTCGTCTGGAACCAGCTGCAGGTCAGTATCAATTCGATTGGTTAACCCGCGCCATAGACACACTTTCCGATGCAGGCCTGGAAGTTATTCTGGGCACACCAACCGCCACCCCGCCTGCATGGCTAATCCGAAATCATCCGCAAGTGCTGGCTGTCGATGAAAACGGACAGGTACGTGACTTTGGTTCAAGAAGACATTATTGCTTTTCATCTGAACTCTATCGTGAACATTGCGAACGTATCGTTACCGAACTGGCAACCCGATACGGACGTCACGATGGCATCACTGCCTGGCAAACCGATAACGAATACGGCTGCCACAGTACATCTATCAGTTACTCAAGTGCAGCACTATCCGCATTCCAAAAGTGGTGTGAGCGACAGTACAACGGCATCGATGCGTTAAACCTTGCCTGGGGCAATGTTTTTTGGAGCATGGAGTATTCGAACTTCTCCGAGATCGGTTTGCCAGTTGGTACCGTTACCGAATCCAACCCGGCACACCGAATGGCGTTCTGGCGATTTTCGTCCACGCAAATTACGTCGTTTAACAAACTACAGGTCGACATCATAAAGAAACATGCACCGGGTCGTGATGTCGTGCATAACTTCATGGGCAACTTTGTTGAATTTGATCATTTCGAGGTAGCAGATGATCTGGATGTTGCCAGCTGGGATAACTACCCACTCGGGTTCTTAACGCGAGACGGTACTAATCCAGAAGATCAAAAAACTTTTCTTCGAACCGGTCACCCCGACTCGTCAGCGTTTCATCACGACTTGTACCGCGCCTGCGGCAAAGGCCGCATGTGGTTGATGGAACAGCAACCCGGACCAGTCAACTGGGCACCATTCAACCCGGCACCACTACCTGGCATGGTGCGATTATGGGGTTGGGAAGCCTTCGCACATGGCGCGGAGCTTGTCAGCTATTTTCGCTGGCGTCAGCTGCCATTCGGACAGGAACAAATGCACGCAGCTCTGTTACTTCCGGACGGCCGTGACGATGATGCAGCGCACGAAGTTAAACAGCTGGCAGAAGATATTAGAAAAGTGCTTTCGTTGAATATCAATGTAGATGTCTCTCCCGCGCCCGTGGCACTGGTTTTTGACTACGCCGGCGATCAGGCGGCGCGCATTCAGCAACCTGATGGACAGAACTACGATCCATTGGTTTTTATGCAGAACATATATTCTGTTGTGCGCCAGCTTGGCGTCAGGGTAGATATCGTCCCGACTACGGCCACGATGGATGATTATAAGCTGATCATACTGGCTAACTGCAGCGTATCTGACGGTGCACTGGCCATGAAGTTGAAACAATCGAACGCACACATACTGATGTTTCCTCGTACGGGTTCCAAAACTACCGAGTGCGCCATTCCGGATCAACTGCCACCTGGTGACTTTCAGCAGTTAATCGATCTTAAAGTCACGCGCGTAGAAACCTTACCAAAAGCGATACGCATGACAACCAAAAACAATGTACAAGTGGTTGACTGGCGGGAACGAGTCGAAGCCACATTCCCGGCAGAAGATGCATTTGAAGACGGCTGGGGTTTTCACTTTCAGCAAAAGCAGGTGCACTACATCAATGCATGCCCGGATCGGGCGAGCTTACTATCGCTGCTTCAAGCAAGACTGAATGAATGTGGAATTCATTCGTTAAACCTGGGTGATGGTTTGCGCATTATGCAGCGTGGTGAACTTTCCATGGCCTTCAACTACGGGCCGGACGAAGTCTTGGTGACAGAAGAAATACAGCAGCATTTCTGCAATGAAAACCCTTCCAGAGTGATTCTGGGGCAGCCACTATTGCAAGCTGGCGATTTGTGCGCCTGGACAGGTTCCGCGACAGAATCGACCAGTACGGATGGATAACATGCAGCAATACTCAGTAACAACTCGGTACCGATGGGATGGCCCCATCACAACACCCGTTTTGGGATTAAAAGGATTAGTTCGCTGTCTTTACAACAGCAGCAAACCAATTCATTATGGAGCTCACGATGAACTCCTCCAAAGTTCAAGGAACGATCAGGGCAATGGCAGGCGCCCAATAAAAACTGCTATGGCGCATTATGCGCGATATTGTAATCAACCACTCCCTTGGAGAAACACACTATGTTAAATAGGTTCAATCTAAGAAAGATCGCACAATGTGTTGCATTGAGCTCGCTTGTTTCCGGCACCGCAGTTGCCAGCGAGCTTGTCATCACATTCGATGATCTTAACCCCGACAAGAAGCTCGCTTTTGAAAGTGCAGTTGAAGCATTCACCCGTGCACATCCTGATATTACTGTGACTGCAAACAACGGTGATCGCGAAGCCCATAAGAGCACCATTCGAAACGCACTGCAAAACGACGCACCTGATGTTATTACCTGGTATCCCGGTAATCGCATGGGTCCGTTTGTCGATGCAGGGCTGTTCATGGACATTTCAGATCTTTGGAGCTCAGATGAAAATCTGTCATCCAACTTCAATGCAATCAAGCCAACCATGACTCGCGATGGTAAACAGTGGGGCGTGCCTTACTCTTACTACCAGTGGGGTGTCTACTATCGTAAAGATATCTATGACAAAGTTGGTATCAGCGAGCCCAAGACCTGGGACGAATTGCTGAGTAACTGCGATGCGTTGAAAGAAGCAGGTGTAACACCTTTCACTATCGGCACCAAGTTCCTTTGGACCGCGGCTGGTGTTTTCGACTATCTGAACCTGCGTACAAACGGTTATGAAGTGCATAACGATCTGACAGCAGGCAAGATCAAATACACCGACGAGCGCATTCGCAACACTTTCGCAAAGTGGGAAGAAATGCTTGATCGCTGCAGCTTTGTTAGCACGCACGCAACCATGTCCTGGCAGGACGCAATCTCACCTTTCGCAAACGGTGACGCTGCAATGTATGTCATGGGTAACTTTTCTGTCGGCCAATACAAGGAAGCAGGTTTAACTGATGATCAAATCGACTTCTTCCAGTTCCCTGAAATTACTCCGGGTCTACCGCGTGCAGAAGAAGCACCTGCAGATGCCTTCTTTATTCCGGCAAAAGCTAAAAACGTTGAAAACGCCAAGAAGTTCCTGGCCTTCGTTGCAAGCGTAGGCACACAAACAGCCTGGAACAAAGCAATTGGGCAATTACCACCTAATGCCAAGGCACTGATCAACGAAGACGACAAGTTCATCGTCAAAGGCATGGAAACTCTGTCAACAGCATCTGGCCTTGCCCAGTTCTACGACCGTGATGCACCGGCGGCAATGGCTAAAGCCGGCATGGAAGGTTTTCAGAAATTCATGCTAGACCCATCAGCTCTCGATGAAATTCTGGAGAATCTGGATAAAGTTCAAGCTGAAGTATATTAAGTTGTATCACCTGTAGTACGAACAGAGTCGGCCATCTGGCCGGCTCTGTTCCTCCCGACGTACCCCTTAAAGCAACTTCTGTAGATCGATAAAGAGGTCATAAGACTGTGGAAAATTCCCAACTTGGCAACCACTATCGATTCGCGACATCAGCGAAGCAAGTTACCGTCGCAGGACTCATTTTGCTTGCGTGCCTGTTCTTGCTATATTTTGTAATCAGCACATCGATGGTCCAGGATTTGTTCGGATACTCGCAACAAATCCACGCAAGGGTGCCAACATTTTTCATTCGTCTGGCTGTTGCCATCGTTGCCATCGGTGCAGCGCTTTACTTCATCACAGGTTTCTCGTTCTACAAACGCAATAAAATCGCCTGGGCTCCATGGTTGTTTCTGGCACTTGGTCTTGGCTTGTTCATGGTCTACGTCATCATCCCGATTTTTCAATCGATGTCTTACTCGTTCACCAAGTGGGACGGCTTATATGACATCAATGGCGTATGGACTGGAGAATGGGTAGGGTTTCATAATTATAAATTACTACTTGATGATCCAAACTTTTACACCTCACTAAAAAATAACCTTTTATGGTTGGTGCTTTATATGCTGGCGGTGCCAGTCGGATTGTTTATTGCACTCTTTCTGAACCAGACCGTTACCGGTATTCGCATATACAAATCTCTGTTCTTCTTTCCGTTTGTTATTTCACAGGTGGTTGTTGGTCTGATATTCACCTGGGCATACAATCCTGAATTCGGATTGTTAAGTGAATTCTGGAGTTGGTTTTTTTGTGAAACCAAAGAAAATATCATGGGCAACCTGACCAGAGTCTGTTCAGTTGAACCGCCCTCTATTCTTGGCAATGAGCACAGCGCTACCTACGGCATTATTGCTGCCGGTCTCTGGCCACAGATTGCATATTGCATGATTTTATATCTGACCGGGTTGAATAATGTTTCACCCGATCAAATCGAAGCCGGCCAGCTCGATGGCGCGAAAGGCTGGAAAATGTTGTGGTACGTCGTACTGCCTCAATTAAAGCCGGCCACATTCATCGCGGTTGTTGTTACCGTTATAGGAGCACTTCGCTCTTTCGATATGATTGCCACCATGACACAAGGCGGTCCATACGGCTCCACCAATGTGCTTGCGTATTACATGTACGATCAGGCGGTCGGTGAAGGTGTTGGTCGTTACGGTTATGGATCTGCCATTGCCACCGTGCTGTTCCTGATCATGTTGGTCTACATAAGCTACTTTCTGTGGCAAATGTATCAGGACGAAAAGGAGGCTCACTAATGTTCCCGAAACCAATAGAACAACGCTCAGTCGGTTCCCGCGTTGCATATAACCTGGCACTCCCGATCGCCCTGCTTCTTTGGCTGCTGCCTCTGCTGGCGATTTTCATGACATCCATCCGACCAGCGTCTGATATCGCGACCGGCAACGTATTTGGCCTGCCAAGTTCATTTCAGTTATTACAAAACTACGGCGAGGTATTCGCCAAAACCAACGCACTTCGCTATTTGATCAACACGTTGCTCATTGCGGTACCAACCATGCTGATGTCGGTAGCGTTAGCCTGTCTGACGGGTTATGCACTGGCGGTGTACAGATTTAAAATGGCCCTGCCGTTGTTTTTCCTGTTCGTCGCCGGCAACTTTGTACCGTTCCAGATACTTATGCTGCCTGTCGTCGATTTGTCAGTTCGAATGGAAGTGTTCAACACAGTGCCGGGGCTGGTGTTGTTTCACGCAGCATTTCAAACAGGGTTTTGCACACTTTTCATGCGTAACTTTATAAAGGCACTGCCGTTTGAACTGATCGAATCAGCGCGACTGGAAGGCGTCAGTGAATTCAAGATTTTCTGGTATCTGGTGCTACCTCTGGTCAAGCCTGCCATTGCCGCGCTGTGTGTGCTGATTTTTACGTTCATCTGGAACGACTTTTTCTGGGCCACTGTGCTGCTGCAAGAGGACTCGAGTTTACCCATTACAGTTGGAGTGCGAACATTGAACGGAGAGTTTGTTCAGCAGTGGCACTTGGTATCTGCCGCCTCACTGTTGGCTGCTGTGCCACCTGTGTTCATGTTTTTCCTGATGCAAAAGCACTTTATCGCCGGCCTGACATTAGGTGCGACAAAGGGGTAACGACTAAACCCTTTTTCACCCATTCCCAGCCTTGACCCGATTGCCAATCTCTGGCAATCTCGCTACACGCCTTTTGATCCGCTTATGACACCAGCTAAGCTTGTGTTGTAAGCATCTACACACCTTGTCCTTATTCAACGCAGGACATTTCTCGAGTCTTCGACAAAAGGCGTTTGTCACATTGGTATTTATGCACAGCATAATTACTTGTATCGCGTAATAGAACTGTCACAAAACAGGCCTAACATCGTAAACATGACAGAGGCCGACAATAAACCACAGAGAAACTACCGAGGAAAACACCATGACCAACCGTATTGACGCTTCAGATCAAGAAATTTCATTTGACGACTACGATGAAGCTCTTAACCCTAAACCCGATGAAAACGACTTCGATAAAATTCTCGAAGTTGCGCTAAGTCGTCGAGGCCTTTTAAAGGGCGTACTTGCGGTTGGAAGTGTTGCAACGCTTGGATCGTTGGCCACTATTATGCCGGGTGAAGCACAGGCTGCTGATAGTCGTTTTGCATTCGATGCCGTCGATGCAAACACACTCGATGACATCACAGTGCCTCAAGGCTATTCTGCGCAAATCGTGGCTCGCTGGGGCGACCCGATGTGGTCCGATGGTGTCGACTTCGATCACGCCAGTCGTGGCACTGCCGCAAGTCAGGAGGTGTCGATCGGTGACAACATCGATGGCATGGAAGTTTTTGCCCACGGTGATAAAACTCTGTTAGTGCTTAACAACGAGTACACCAACAGAAAAATCATCTGGGGTAACCGCGAAGAAGGCAAGTCGGAAAGTGATGATGATGTGATTAAAGGCAAAATGGCCCATGGCCTGACCGTCGTTGAAATTGCCGAATCCGACAGTGGCGAGTGGGCCATCGTCAAAGACAGTCCATTTAATCGCCGCGTAACTCCGGATACTCCAATGGTTATGACCGGCCCCGCAGCCGGACACGAATTGTTAAAAACTGCGGCAGACCCTGCCGGTACAACGCCGCTTGGCACATGGAACAACTGTGGTAATGGCTCTACACCGTGGGGTACTTACCTTGCCTGTGAAGAGAACTTCAACGGCTACTTCTCTGCTGCCGATGAAGAGCACAAAGTATCAGCAGAGCTTAAACGCTACGGTGTATCTTCTAAAGACTGGGGATACGGATGGGCGAAAGTCGACGACAGATTCGACGTATCAAAAAATCCGAACGAACCAAACCGGGCTGGTTACGTGGTCGAACTGGATCCTGCCAACCCTGATTCGACGCCGAAAAAACGCAGTGCACTCGGCCGTTTTAAACACGAAAACGCCGAACTCGTTGTCAACAGTGATGGCCGCATTGTTGTCTATATGGGAGACGATGAGCGAGGGGAATTTCTCTACCGCTATGTGTCTAACGGTGTGTTCGCACCCGGTGCCGAAACTGACTCCTTACTTGAAGACGGCAAATTATATGCTGCGAAGTTCTACGACACCGGCGCCGGCGAATGGCTTGAGCTGACTCCGGAATCGGCAGGAATGGCCTCCATGGCCGAGGTCTGTGTCCATACTCGAATAGCTGCATCTGCAGTAGGTGCGACTACAATGGACCGCCCGGAATGGGTTACCTCTAACCCAAAAGCACCCGAAGTGTACTGCGCCTTAACCAACAACAAGAATCGTGGTGTAAAGCCCAATGCTGGTGGTGATTTAACACCTGCAGCTGGCCCTAATCCACGCGACAAAAACCTGTATGGTCAGGTGGTACGCTGGCGCCCTAACGGTGGTGACCACACCAGCGACGGCTTCGCATGGGATCTGTATGTTATGGCTGGAAATCCAACAATCCATAGCGACGCCTATGGTGGATCGGATAATGTTTCTGAAGCGAACATGTTCAATTCACCCGATGGCTTGAAGTTTGACTCCAACGGCATACTATGGATACAAACCGACGGCAACTACACTAACGCAGAAGACTTTGCAGGACATGGCAACAACCAAATGCTGGCCGGCGATCCGGCAACGGGTGAAATTCGCCGATTCCTTGTTGGTCCAAACGAGTGCGAAGTGACCGGTTTAACCTGGAGCGCAGACAAACTAACCATGTTTATCGGCATTCAGCACCCTGGAGAAAAAGGCAACAGCCATTGGCCTGAAGGTGGAGACGCCGTTCCACGTTCTGCGGTAATCGCAATTCGTCGCGACGATGGCGGCCTGATGGGATAAGCAAACAACCGCTTTTAACCTGAGTTAAAGCCTGCTCCCGAAATCACTTCGGGCGCAGGCTGCAACTGCAATGAGTGCCGGTACGAGACCGCTCGACCCCATACCCTCTTCCCGGTACAATCTTTACTCATACGCAACAAGTAGCTCACTACTTGCATCACTATCAGGTTGTGAGATGCGCAAACTGATCAGTACCGGGGTTTGCCCATATATTTATGAGTATCACGATCCGAGAACTGCAGGCTGCAGACAAACAATCATGGAAGCACCTATTTGATGCGTACGCCGATTTCTATAGCGTCATACTGCCCGATGATTGCAGCGATGATGTCTGGTCGTGGATTTTTGACGACAACGAGCCCTTTTGGTGCAGTGTTGCAGTTAATGAACAAGATAAGCCAGTTGGTTTCGTACAATATCAGTTAATGCACCGCTCACTCGGCGGGTCAAAGGTTTGTTACCTCAGCGATTTATTTGTCGACCCGCACTGTAGGCAATCGGGAACCGGCAAGGCCTTGATTGATCATGTCATAGGCTTTGCCAAACAAAAAGGTATCGTAAATGTTCGCTGGCTAACACAACAGAGTAACCACACAGCCAAGCGGCTTTATGAAACCTATGTTGCACAGTCAGAGTTCGTCCTCTACTCCCTTCCCGTCGATAACGGATAAAGTAAATAAACGGTAGTGTTATGAATGTTGAAGGTCTAACGCCAATACTCAACGTATCGAATATTCAACAAAGCTTCGTCTGGTTTAAAAAGCTCGGCTGGCAGGTAGGCTTTCAGTGGGGCGATCCGGTCGGCTTCGGATCGGTTTGCTCGGGCAAAGCAGAAATTTTCCTGTGCGAAAATGCACAGGGCGGTCGAGGCAAAGGCTCGAACACGCAAACTTTCGATCGCGCCGGAGGTGAGAAAGCAGACAAAGGTGTGTGGATGTCTTTGTGGGTCGATGATGTGGACGCGGTTTACCAGCAATGTGTTGCCAAAGATATCGACATAACTTTCCCGCCAACCAACATGCCGTGGAACTTGCGCGAAATGCACATACGCCATCCTGACGGGCATGTATTCAGAATTGGCACAGGCTTGCAGGAAAGTTGAACCGATTGAACTACAGTTATTGATCAAAGCTGACGTTAAAACCAGAACAAATCCTATAAAATCACGCGTGCCATGACACCGATCATTCTTGCTCAAACCATTCTGGGCTTTGTTTTACTTGTTGCAGGAGCTGAAGTCATGGTTCGTGGTGCAGCGGAACTGGCTGCGCGCTTTGGTATCCCACCTTTGGTTATTGGTCTTACGGTCGTCGCTTTTGGCACCAGCGCGCCTGAATTGGCGGTTGCCATTCAATCCGCGTTGGAAGGTCAAGCCGATATTGCATTGGGTAATGTGATCGGAAGTAATATTCTGAATATCATGCTGGTTCTGGGACTGGCAGCGATGATTACTCCTTTGGTTGTAGGTAGCCGCATTGTGCGCACTGATGTACCCATACTCATTGGCGTATCGGTTCTATTTTTTGCGTTCGCGTTTGATGGACGTATCAGCGTGCTGAATGGTGCTATTTTGTTCTGTGGCAGCATCGTCTATACCCTTTACGCCATTTTCAGTGCCAGAAAAGAAACGGCTGCCATCGCCGATGAGAACGGCGAAGAGTATTCGGCCAACCGTCACCCTGCACTGTCTATGCTACTGGTTCTGGTCGGTTTGGGTATGCTGGTGTTCGGTGCCGATATGCTTGTTGCCAGCGCGGTTGTAATTGCGCGTTGGCTCGGTGTCAGTGAATTGTTGATTGGACTAACCGTCATCTCAATCGGCACATCGCTGCCTGAAATCGCAACCACTGTGATCGCTGCAATGCGTGGCATGCGTGATATGGCGGTAGGCAATGTGGTTGGCAGCTGCCTTTTTAATGTGCTTGCCGTAACCGGCGCAGCCGCTATTTTCTCGGCCGATGGACTTAACGTGGACCCGGCACTGATCCACTTCGACCTGCCGGTTATGCTAGCCGCAACCGTTGCCTGCCTGCCAATTTTTGCGACCGGACACTTGATTGCCCGCTGGGAAGGCTTACTGTTTTTTCTGTATTACCTGGCCTACATGGCGTACCTGATTCTGGCGACTCACTCATCGGAGTCAATCGAATTGATGCATAAGGCCATGCTTGGTTTTGTTGGCCCGCTCACCTTTGTTACGCTGCTTTTACTGTGGTTGCGGGAAATTCGAAACAAACGCAAGGCTGGATAAAAACACTTACCGCGATAGTAGCTTTGCAATGGCGCCTTAAGCTTACTTCAGCAGCTTTGCCCAAGCGGCGTCTGCATCCACTTTATAGCTTTGCCAGTTTCCATCATTCCAGCGTGTGCGACCCTTGGCGGCATAGAACAAATACAACTTGTCGCCGTAGATTTCCCAGTGAGTGCCATCGGTGCGGAGTAAGCCTTTGTCCAAACTTAAAGCATTGGCACAATGACCGTTATACGCTGGTGAATACTTATCGGGATCGGCAGCAAATTTATCCGCACTGGCCTTATCCGCGAACCTCCATTTCGCGCCTTTGTGTTTGACAATAAATTTTTTCTTACCAGTTAAAGCGCTTTGCTGTGGGCTTTGGTTCAGCGAGTGATAGGCCACTGTGTCTTTACCACCGATAGCAACACCGCCGAGCTTTGATTTGGAAACGGGCTCGGCAGCATAAACCTGAGAAGCAAAGAAAAACGCGACCAGAAGAACGAGCTTTGGAAATTGTTGAGCGTGCATTTTCTTAAGTTCTTTCGTTGACCAAATGATCTTATTTAGTGTGCTTCCGCCATAATAAGTTCCTCGGGCTTCGCCTTGGCAGGTGCGTACGATCGGACCCAAACGGCCGTATCATGAAACACTGCTCCCCCATTGGGTTTACCGGGCTCGGCACTGATCAATGAGTTAATACCTATGCCGTTAACAAAATACGAATTGGGCCACAAACTTTCGACGACAACGGTGCCTTCTTGCACCCCATTGAACAGTTTGGCCTCAATTGCCACTTCACCCAGCTCGTTTCCAAGCAGTACCAGTTCTCCAGGCGTTAATTTATAGCGCGCCATGTCGTTCGGATGCAGCAACGCGTAAGGCTGTTTTTCCATTCGAACCGACGATGCCGTTTCGGTGAAACTGGTGTTCAGAAATTGTCTGGCGGGTGCTGTGACCAACCGCATTGGACAGTCGTCGGATGGTTTATCGATCACATCCCAGTGATCAGGTAAAGCAGGCATACCTTCAGCATGCGCGCCTTGCAAAGACCAGTCTGGAGAAAAGTGAAAACGCTTATCGGTATTTTCAAAACCCGTTGCAAAGTTAGCCGATTCGAACTCCAGTGCACAATCGAGATTACCGGTTTTTTCCAGCTCTTCAATGCCGGGCAGACTCGTTGCCTTAAGCGTGCGATCGATTAATTCGCGCTCAGTCATATCGTTGGCAGGATGAGACAAGCCGAGGCGTTCAGACAAGGCAATGAAAACATCATGGTTACTGCGGCACTCACCTGGTGGTTCGATTAGCTTGGGGCCGAGTTGAATAGATGTGTGCGCACCCGCTGTATAAATGTCATTATGCTCAAGAAACATGGTTGCGGGTAAAACGATATCGGCCCATTTTGCTGTATCAGTCATGAACTGCTCATGCACAACGGTAAACAAATCTTCACGAGCCAGGCCTTTCAAAACTTTGTTTGTATCGGGGGCGACCACCGCCGGATTAGTGTTTTGTACAAACAGGGCTTTAACCGGCGGACCACCTTGCAAATCTTCAGGATTTCCGCAAAGTATCGGACCAATGCGAGATTGATCAAACAGGCGGTTATGCGCATGAGGTACATCCAGACCACTAATCAGTGTTTTATCCAATCCGTAAATATCACTCTGACTGTACAGCGCACCTCCACCCTCTTCCAGCCACGCACCCGTCATGGCAGGCAGGCACGAAACCGCGTGCATGTTGGTCGCTCCATTTCGAGATCGACTGAATCCATACCCCATACGCAGGAAACTACGTTTCGTACTGCCATAGAGTCGAGCAAATTCAACAATATCGTTTTCACTTAAACCAGTGATTGCGGCCGCCCAGGCAGGGGTTCGGCTGGACAGGTGTTCTGCGACTTGCGCATTAAAATCGGTATGCTTATTCAAGTATTCCAGATCAAGCAGGTTTTCTTCGATCAACACATTCATGACGGCACAGGCCAACGCACCGTCGGTACCGGGCTTGAGCATTAAATGTAAATCGGCTTTGTCAGCGGTTTTGGTTTTATACGGATCGACAACAACCAGTTTGGCATTCGACTCTCGACGCGCCTGACTCAAATGGTGCATCACATTAACTTGCGTGCTTACCGGGTTACCACCCCAAACTACAACCAATTCGCTCTTGTTTATCAGCCGTGCATCAGACCCACGCTTACTGCCGGTACCCGCCTTCCAACCGGCATCAGCCAGCGTAACGCAAAAAGTTGAATGCTGGCGTGAAGTTCCAAGACAATGCCGAAATCGATCAAGACCATCGCGTTGCACATAGCCCATGGTGCCGGCATAGTGAAATGGCCAGATCGCTTCGGCACCATGCGTTTTGATGATATCGGAAAAATTTTCAGCGATGGTATCGAGCGCATCATCCCAGCTTATGCGTTCATAAGATGCTATGCCCACGCCTCGCGAACCGACACGCTTAAGCGGATGCATTAGCCTGTCAGGGTGATGGATCCGCTCTGCATAACGAGACACTTTTGCACAAATCACACCCGCGGTATAGCTATGCCCTTTGTTGCCGTAGACTTTACCTATGGTTCGGTCATCGAGCACTTCGACATCAAGCGAACAGGTACTCGGACAATCGTGCGGGCAAACCGATATTTTTCTCTGACTCATTATATTTTCCGCCACGAAGCTTATAAGTGCTGCACCCATCTCATATTACCTGTGACGAGGTACAGATATCCCGTTATCGTGCCCCGCCCGGCGATAGCCAGACTCCAGCAATGCCGCTATCGTCGTGCATGGATGGGCAAAGTGTATCGGAACTGACTGCATTGTACGACACGAGATTTAACAATCCGATCTCATGTGAACGACACCACAGCTTTAGACTTGCGCAAAGGGCTCAAACAGAATGTATCCGACCCACCAGCCCACTGATGCAACTTCTCAGCAGCATTGGGGGTCAGATTACGAATTGTGTAACACTTGCACTACCGCACGCGCGACAGACGGAACTCAACGTAAAATGCTGCTATGACTAGAATCCTTACAACTCTGCTTTTAACGGTGCTGCTCAGCGCGTGCAGCGACAGCGGTGTCTATGTTGGCAACGAGACCGGCAACAACAGCTCTGCGAACAACAACACTGCCAGCAATAATAATGGCGCGTCCAATCCCACAGGCGGAACCAGCAACAACACCGGCAGTTCCGGGGGCAACAACGGTGGCGCACCGATAGTCACCAATACAGGCACCGGAGATCCGGTCACCACCACAGCCTCCTCGAACCTTGATCCGGCTGATGCTGATGCAGCCCGATTTTTAAATCAGGCAACCTTTGGTGCTACTGATGAATCTATCGCAAACTTCCGAACCTTCGGCAGCAAGGCTGCCTGGATAGATGCGCAGATGGCGCTGCCTGTTTCGCTAACGCGCCCATACACCGAAGCTAACAGCAACGGCAGTAACACCACATTTCGTCACTACATCTGGATGGACAACGCGCTTGACGAACCAGACCAGCTACGACAGCGAGTTGCGTTTGCGCTAAGCCAGATCTTTGTTATTTCTGATGTTGACAAAGCACTAGGGAATGCACAGTACGGCATGAGCGACTACTACGACATGCTGGCACGTAACGCGTTTGGCAACTACCGTACTCTGCTTGAAGATGTAGCACTACATCCAACGATGGGTGTATACCTGAGTATGTTGTATAACGAAAAAGCCAACCCGGCAGCTAATATTCGACCGGACGAAAACTTTGCTCGTGAAATTCTGCAGTTGTTCTCCATTGGCCTTTTTCAGCTGGACAACCGCGGTGAAATTATTAACCAGGCAAATCCAACACCGAGCTATACGCAAGATAACATTGAAGAGTTTGCTCGCGTGTTCACCGGGTGGGGTATCCCCGGGTTGCGATACTGGAACGATACGCGCCGAACCAACGAATCGTTTATCGGACGCATGGTGCCGGTTGAAGAATTTCACGACACTGGCAGCAAGACCTTGTTGAACGGCGCAGTTGTTCCCGCCGGACTCAGCACAGAGCAAGACATGGCAGCCGCATTGGACAACATATTCCAGCACCAGAACGTTGGCCCGTTCATATCGAAATTGCTGATACAACGTCTTACCACCAGTAATCCATCACCTGACTATGTTGGGCGTGTCAGCAGTGTGTTTAACAACAACGGTAACGGTGTACGCGGAGATCTGGGCAGTGTTGTTAAAGCAATACTACTGGACAACGAAGCTCAGCAAGGTATTGCAGTCAATCCCGACTTCGGAAAAATTCGTGAACCCAATATAAAACTCGCACACTATTGGCGAGCACTCAATAGCACACCCGGTCTGGAAGCAAACGGCATACACAACACGCCAGACTTCGTATTAAACCGGCTCGATGAAATGGGCGGACAGGCGGTGATGAGATCACCATCGGTTTTCAACTTTTACCAACCGGAAAACCAGCTACGACCAGGGCAACCTTTACTTTCCCCTGAAATGCAAAACATGACAGAAGCCTATATTGCAGCGACTCACATTAACTATCATCATCTGGTTTATCGCTTCAATAATCGCCAGGACTTAGCCGCTAACGATGACAACCCCCGCGTAACAATAAGCGACTTTGAAACACTGGCTGCGCTGGCAGCGAATCCGGATAACTTGCTTGACTGGTACAACCTGGTGTTTTTCGGCGGAACAATGCCGGACACCATGCGAGCTACCTTAAGAGAATACATGCTCACCTTACCGAACAACGACGAAGGTCGTTATGCTCGAGCGCTGGATAGTACATTCATGGTTATGGTGTCCCCGGCTTTAAACATCCAGCGATAAGAGAAAACTGATTATGAGAAGCTCTGTAGATCGCAATAGACGTCGATTACTAAAACAACTTGCCGCAGTGCCACTGGCAAGCGGTGTGTCTTTGATGGCCGGCGGACAGCAGGCTCACGCCATGACTTGCGGCACTGGAAAGTCACTGGTGTGTCTGTTTCTTGCTGGCGGCGCAGATTCATTCAACATGATTGTGCCCGGCAATAGCGCCTATAACACCTACCGCGCAACACGCGGCGAGCTAGCGGTAGATGACACCAGCTTGCTTGAAATAACCGATGCGGCTCAAGGAACGTTTGGTATCAACTCTTTGTTGCCGGGGCTCAAAGATTTATACACACAGGACCGTCTGGCAGTTGTCGCAAACGTTGGCACGCTCATACGACCAACCACTAAATCTGATTATCTGGCAACCAATTCCTTGCCCGAATCACTGTTTGCTCACAATACACAGCAAAAACTTTGGCAAACCGGCGCTGGCATTGTCAGCGGTGGAAATTCATTCGGTTGGGGCGGCGCCATTGGGGATCACGCGGCCAACTGCAACGGTAACCTGAGTATCGCACCTACATTCTCCATTGCCGGCAACACCAATTGGCTCACATCAACCAATAACAACTACATCAGCCTGAACGCAGATGTCGCGGTCGAGCGCATGTTCGGGTATGACAACATCTCGAAGTGGATTCCATCAGATCGGCTTAACCGTATAGGTCCTTCTCTGGAAAGTCTCATTGCACAAGGTCAAGCGGCACGCGATGCCAACATGCTTAATGAAGTATCGAACGCTGTGGCCAGAGCAACGAACGCAACAGCTGAGTTACACACAGCATTAAATGACAATCCGTTACCACAAATGCAATACGACGGTAAAAACAAACTGGCCGCACAACTGCACCTGGTTGCAAGGTTAATTGCTTCCAGAGAACAACTCGGTATGGAGCAGCAGGTATTTTTCGTTTTGATGGGCGGTTGGGATACTCATTCAGATCAGAACCAGCGTTCACCTGAATTGTTTACTTTTTTGAACGAAGCCATTACAAATTTCCAGCTCACTCTCGACGACATCAACAAATCGTCTTCCGTCGTCAGCTTTACTGCCTCGGACTTTGGCCGAACATTAACAAGTAATGGTAACGGCACCGACCATGGTTGGGGAGGACACAACTTCGTTTTCGGTAACCCGGTAGCCGGCGGACAAATCTTCGGCCAGATGCCAAATCTGGCGACCAGCAACAATGATGACGATGCCGGAGATAACAACGGAAACTTTGCCGGTCGGATTATTCCGCAATTATCGGTAAATCAATATGCAGCAACACTGGCGCGATGGATGGGTGTTGAAGAAGCTGCTCTTCAAAGAGCACTGCCCGATCTTGCCAATTTCGCGCAACAAGATCTGGGCTTTGTCTAGGGCTGCGTCGAAGGGCTTACGAGTCCCACTGCACATTTGCACCCGAAGCCGCTGCAGCTTCCAGTAGCTCGATTAGTGGCACCGCGCGAGTAGCGAGTGCCACACGATTATTCTCATCGTCGTCGTCCGTCTTCTCCACAGACTCTTCCGGGCGTGCGCTCAGATTCTCTTTTAACTGTGCCAGCGCATTCGCGACATCATCGGCCATGATGGCACCGGGAATGTTTCCACTATGCCCCATCAGCTTTAACAAAGCTGTGGCTGCATCGCCAAACATGGTTATGTCTGCGTAGGCAGTTGTCTTAAACGTAACAAGCACTGGTCGACCTCATTGAGTTAATTTGCCGCTACACTTTTCCCTGACTCAACAAATCCCTGACTCAACGAAAAAGTGTCACATGGCTGACTTTAACACACACGTTTTTACCGCGGCGGCAGTAGCGAGTCTCGGCGCTACGGTATGTACCAAACTGCTTGATCTGCCGGTGACTGCTGCATTATTACTGACCGCCGGTGGCACCGTTGGCGGCATATTGCCCGATATTGACCTCAAATACTCTGTGCCAAGCAAAATTATGTTCTCAGTGTTTGGGTGTATCGCTGCGATCACCTGGATGTTTGCCCGCCTGGCCGATTTCTCAGTGTCTGAACTTTGGGTCTTCGCGATAGTGATCTTTCTGCTGGTTCGATTTCCGCTGTGGGCTTTGTTCCATCAATTCACAGTGCATCGAGGCTCACTGCATTCTCTGGCAGCCGCGTTAATGTTCGGTCTGCTCAGCGCTGTCACAGGTGAGCACGTATTAAACGTGTCGTCGGAGATCAGCTGGTTGCTGGCAGGTTTTGTTGTAACAGGCGTAATCATCCATTTGCTACTGGATGAAATTTACAGCGTGGATTTTGTCGGTGCGCGAATCAAACGCTCATTCGGCAGTGCGCTGAAACTAATAGATACAGAACGACTGGTAGCAAGCTGCCTGATTCTGTTTGTGTGTCTGGTGGCTTGGTTCTGGACGCCGCCTGCCGACGGCATTGTAGAGATATGGAAGCAAAGCAGGATTTCGTGGCAGGACTTGATGCTGCCTGACTATGTGCGAGTGCAGTAAACTTTACTGCACTCGCATCATCGACTTAAGTTTAGCCCTGAACTTTAAGTTCCTTCAAGGTTTCATAGGTCAGACCACCTCGATCGAGGTTTTTCTTCAGCTGAAACTCTTCAATAGCATCGAGCGTATCCTGTCCGATGACACCATCAATAGGACCAGGGTCGTAACCTTCCCGCTTCAGCGCACGCTGGATGGAAGTAATCAGCTTGGGCGTGGTGTTGGTTTCACACAATATCTGGCGCCATTCAAGTCGTGACGGCTCTATCTGAACCTGACGGGTTACAGTCTTGGTTCGTGCCGGAATTGGCACGCGGGTTTCCGATGCTGGAGACAACATCCTGGTAACCTTAACGGTTTCATATTCAGCGGGAATCTCAACCACCTTGGTTGTCGCAGGTGACTTCAACACAGACTTCTTGATAGTACGAAATTCAGCCTTGTTCTCTACGAGACAAACTTCCCGACCGCTGGCTTTAGATCCGTTGTTCGCAGACTCACCTTTTTTCAACCAGAAAAATCCGGCGTCCGACACTTTCGTGCTGGTGGTGATGTTGTCATATTCGGGCTCAATAACCTCACGGCTTTCGGTTGCTGGTTTAACCAGACGTCTGACCTTCTTGGTCTCGTAGACCGCAGGAACTTCAACTGATTTGGTTGACGCAGGTTTGTCGAGTACGGTTTTGGTCAGAGTTTCATATCGAGCCGGTATTTCAACCAGACACATGATTTCACCGGTAATGTTGTCGATTTTTTCAATCGGGCCACGGCCTTTTTTCCACACACTACGCGCAGGCTCGACAAGCACTGATTCACTTTCAGTGCGGTAGGTAGCCGGCACATCTACTGTACGGGTAAACGCCTCTTTAACAACGACCCGCTCTTCAGCTGTTTCGTATTCAGCCGGGCTAACCACGATTTTTTCACTGCCTTCACGCTTGAGCACGCGCTTGGTTTCAGTTCGGTATTCAGCTGCAGTGTAATATTCACGGAAACAACTGCCTGGTTCTACGCTGGCTAGCTCGATGCCAGAGCGAACAATGCCTTCAAGCGCTCCCGGACTGGCAGGAGCCGAACCGGAGCCGGATAAAACCCAGCTTGTTTCCGCCGGCCGCACTTCGATTTTCTCAAAGGCTTCCTCATATGCAGCAGGCACAACCGATATGCGACGGCTGGCTTCTTTAACAACAATGGTCTGCTCAATGGTTTCAAACTTGGCCGGAATGGTTTCAACTCGTTCCGAGGCTTCCTGAACAACCACTTCTTCGGTGCGAGTTGCGAATTTTGCGGGGGTGACAACCTTGGCGTAGCATTCGCCCGGTTTTGCATCAGGTAATGTTTGAGTGTTATCCGTTTGCTGCGCAAAGCCGGGGCTCATTGCGAGAAAACTTCCACCAATTCCAACAAAAAATGCCACGTAAGATTTGTTCACAGATTCACTCCGGAGGTCTGTTGACTGTATTCAACTACTATCCGGTCAATTGTCTAATGTGGCGAAATTAATTTCAATAACAAACCTAATTAATAAACAAATTCGTCGTAACATTGACGCGTTTTAATCTTGTACGCGACAATCTTCCGACTAGTAATGCAGCAAGCAACAATAAAGAAACATGACCACCTGAATTTTGACTGGTAACAGGAGTTTCTCCTTCCACCGGTGTTGCTGGTTCACCTCCGTTTGGAAATTCATCCTGACCATCGGGAATACCATCATCGTCAGAATCCGAGTCTAACGGGTCCATTCCGTTTTGCACTTCCTGCCCATCGCTTATTCCGTCACTGTCAGTATCCGAGTTGGCAGGATCAGTCATATGTAATGTTAACTCGGCCTGATCATCCAGTTGATCATTATCAGTATCTATTAATAAAGGATTGGTGCCATGCGTGTAACTTTCCTCATAGTCATCCAAACCATCATTATCAGTATCGCTACGGTTGGGGTCTGTGTTCCAGGCGTTGATTTCAATACCATCTGCAATGCCATCACCATCTGAATCAGCAGCCAGCGGATTACTCATGTATTCGTTGATCTCCTGAGCGTCGTTCAGGTCATCGAAATCAGAATCGGCATTACCCGGGTTGGTAGCGTGCACCATTCGCTCATCCAAGTTGCTAAGCCCGTCAGCATCAAAATCCAGACTTTTGATTTCATTCAAAGCCAGTGTTTCATGCGCACTCGTTTCCGGCGCACCACCGGTATTCAAACTGCCGGCCAGCACATGAAACTCACCGTTCATCACAACACCTCCGCCGCTGTGACGGGCTATGGCCAGTGGCTGAAGTGCGCGCCACTTTCCCGAGTAAGGATTGAACGCCTCAACTTCAGATAAAGCCGTTGTGGAAGTATTTATTTCACCACCAGCAACGATAATTTCATCACCGGCAGCACCAGCAAGTGCGCCGGCACGCGGTGTCGGAATGGCATCAGCGCTTTGCCACTGACCGGCAACAAAGTCATAAACATCGGTTGGTAGAACCGCGTTTTTAAACGGGTTGGGCTGACTAGTTTGTCGCCCGGCTGCGGCGACCAGGTAATCATTAACCAATACAGCTGCAAAGTGGTCGCGTGCGTTCGGCGCATCAGCTAATTCTATCCACTCACCCGTGGCCGGGTCGTATTCATCAAACCAGGCAACTGCACCACCGGAGTGGCCCTGAGTATTTCCACCAAGCACGTAAATTTTTCCGTCTCGCACAATCGCTGCAGCACTGCCACGGGTTCGCGACGCAGGCATGCTGCCTTGCACCGACCAGGTTTGTGTTTGTGTGTTGAAAACATGTATGTCCGGCACCAGCGTTTCTACCGGATAACAACACGTGAAGCTGCCAATCAAATATATCGATTCGTCGATAACGACTGGTTGAAAATGGTGTAACTCGAGCGGCATTGGACCAAGGTCAGTCCAGGTCTTTGCCGCCGGATCAAACATCTGCACATTACGTACTGCACGACCACCCAACAGATAAAGTTTGCCGTTTACAGCAACAGCGCCCGATTCGTGTCGAGCCTGAGCAAGACTGCCATCCGCACTGATGACCAATTGCCATGTCGTGCTGTCGGATGTTTGTGCATTAGCCTGCGATAGAAACAACAGCAGAAAGGGAAGTAGCAAAAGTGATGCGCTGCGCATAGGGTACTGTGCTCTGATCGTTTGCAGCACCTGCTTGCAAATTTCCGACCGAAGCCCACATGCAGCCGCCCGAGAGCGGCCATTCAACGGTGTTTTACACTAATAACGGGCCCAATCGTGGGGCCCGGAGTTCGAACAAGTATTAGCTTTTCGTGCGGCGGTCGGGTAGACGAGCCAGCAAACTACTGGTATCCCATCGTTGACCACCTAGTTCCTGCACATCGGCATAAAACTGATCGACAAGCGCGGTGACAGGCAAGCTCGTCTTATTGCGGCTGGCCTCGTCAAGCACAATGCCCAGATCTTTTCTCATCCAGTCAACGGCGAAGCCATGATCAAATTTACGATCAAGCATGGTTTCGTAGCGATTTTCCATTTGCCACGATTGCGCTGCACCTTTGGAAATAACGTCTATGACCTGACGACCATCGAGACCGGCTGCTTCGGCAAAGTGCAAGCCTTCAGACAAGCCCTGCACCAGACCGGCAATGCATATCTGGTTAACCATTTTTGTGAGTTGTCCGGCGCCGCTGTCACCCATAAGCCGCACCGATTTACTGAAATGTTGAATCAATGGCTCACATGTATCGTAGGCTGCCTGATCTCCACCAACCATCACAGTCAGTGCACCGTTTTCTGCACCTGCTTGCCCACCTGAAACGGGAGCATCGATAAACGCGACACCCTTTTCTGCAGCCAAAGCATAAAGTTCGCGTGCAACCTGTGCTGAGGCTGTTGTGTGATCGCAAAAGGTTGTGCCCTTTTGCATGGTGCTGAACGCACCTTGCTCGCCAATGGTAACCGAGCGCAGGTCATCATCGTTGCCTACACAGGCGAAAACAACTTCTGCGGTTTCAGCGCATGCAGCCGGGGTATCGTGTGCCGAACCACCATACTCTTTGACCCAGGCAGCCGATTTGCTTTGCGTGCGATTGTAGACTCGAACTGTGTGTCCATTCTTGGCGAGATACCCGGCCATCGGGTACCCCATAACGCCTAATCCGATAAAGGAAACTGTAGCCATGGGTTTTTACCTGTTTTGATGCTGAATAACTCGATGTTACCACCAGATCAATCAACAGAACGGCCAGTTTCCATCAATTTTCAGTCTGAGTAAGCAGGCTCAACCCAAGCCTGTGACAAACAGGACTTTTTGTTTACGGATGCAATTTTAGTTAGAGCACATCATTGACGTCGCGGAAATCCATGTTCAACGCCTCACCAACCTCTTTAATGGTGATAACCCCAGCGTGCACATTTAACCCGTTTTTCAGATGCGGATCGTCCTGTAGCGCCTGTTTATACCCTTTGTTAGCAAGCGTAATAACATGTGGCAGCGTGACATTATTCAATGCGTAGGTAGAGGTTCGCGGCACACCTCCGGGCATATTGGCAACACAGTAATGCACGACATCGTCAACAATGTACGTGGGTTCCGCATGCGTGGTCGGTCTCGATGTTTCTGCGCAACCACCCTGATCAATGGCGACGTCCACAATGACAGAACCGGGTTTCATGCGTTTGACCATATCGGCTGTCACAAGCTTCGGTGCAGCTGCACCCGGTATAAGTACGCCACCTATAACAAGATCGGCTTCAAGAACGTGTTTTTCCAATGCGTCCTGTGTTGAGAAAACACTGTTGGTTGAACGACCAAATTGTTGCCAGTGCGACTCAATAACATTCGGGTTGCGATCAATAACCCATGTATCAGCGCCCTGCCCAACAGCAATGTGCGCTGCATGCGTTCCCACTACACCTGCGCCAATGATGACAACTTTTGCAGGATCGACACCCGGCACTCCACCAAGCAACATACCCAAGCCACCGTGGGGTTGTTCCAGGCAATATGCACCGGCCTGTATGGACATGCGCCCAGCCACTTTGGACATTGGAGCAAGTAGTGGCAACCCACCCAACGGCGATGTCACCGTTTCGTACGCGATGCAGACAGCGCCACTGCCAACAAGATCTTTTGTCTGCTCAAGATCGGCAGCCAGATGCAAATACGTGAACAGGATTTGTCCATCTCGCAACATGGCCCGCTCGCCGGCTTGAGGCTCTTTGACTTTGACAATCATGTCACTGCGCTCAAATACATCTTTGGCCGTTGCAACGACTTCCGCTCCGGCTTGTTGATATGAGCGATCGTCGCTGCCGATACCTGCACCACAACCGGTTTCAACCAGACATTGATGTCCGTGTGCAATCAGTTCTCGTACGCTGGTAGGCGTCAAACCGACGCGGTACTCGTGATTTTTAATCTCTTTAGGGACACCGATAATCATTATGCAGGCACTACCATGATGGAAATTGCGTAGTTTAGCGGGGAGATGCGGCATAAGTAGTACCAGCCGTTTTGAGTCGGCTGTGCCAGGCCCAACACAGGTCACATATTTACAATCCGGTAGACAAATCGTACTAGTTCGTGAACGGCTTTTAAGCTTACATATTGGCGATAATGTCGGCCAGTTTGGCTATCCCTTCTTCAATGCGCTCTTCGGGAATAGAGGAAAATCCAAGTCGACAATAATGCTTTGGCCCATTGCGATCGGCAAAGTAATTGTCACCGGCGTTAATCACTATACCCGCAGCGGCTGCCCGTTCTTCAAGATTCTTAGCGCTTATTTGCTCGGGCAATTGCACCCAGAAAGAAGAACCCCCGAAAGCTGGTGCAGTAGCTGAAAGTGGCGCGTGCTCTGAAAGCACCTTATCCATGATTTCCCAACGCGCACGAAATGCCTGAGACAACCTTAACAATGCAGAATCGTGGTGACCCAACGCTAGAAAGTGCCCGACTGTTCGTTGATTGTTAGTCGGGGGATGACGGTACATTAAACGCCGCAATGCACGAGCCTTTTTTATAAATCCAGCCGGACCAACCATAAACCCAACACGAAGACCAGGTGCCAGCGTTTTCGACAAACTACCTACATAGATAACGCGATGACGTGTATCGAGACTCTTTAATGCAGGTGTAGGCTTGCCTACGAAATTGAGCTCACTTTCATAATCATCTTCGACAATCATCACATCATGGTCATTGGCTTCATCAAGTAGCTTCTGTCTGGCAGCTAATGGCATGGTGGTAGTGGTTGGACATTGATGACTCGGTGTAACGTACATGAGCTTACAGCCCGACAGGCGTTCATCTGTAATCACACCTTGCTCCCCTACCGGGAAAGTCACACGCTCGCCGCCAAACAAACCAAAGATGTTTCTTGCATCGACATAACAGGGATCTTCCATGCCGACCGACGAATCTTTGTCCAGCAGCAATTGAGCAATCAAGAACAAAGCGTTCTGCGCACCACTGGTAATCAGAATTTCATCACGGTTCGCCCAGACACCGCGGCGAGGTAATACTCTTGTGTGTATCTGCTCTACCAGCAAATCATCGTCATTGTCTACACGATCGTGTGTCCATTGACTGATTGCGCCCACCCGCAATGACAAACGACAGGCTTCACGCCAATCGTTCACGGGAAACAATGATGAATCAACCTGACCATAGATGAATGGATAAGGGAATCGCTGCCAGTCGAGGGGTCGATGAATATTTCTCTGCGAAAGCACATCGAGCGTGACCTCCGGCCCTTCAGAGAAGGCCTGTTCGCCGGCATCTGATTTTCCGGCTGGCTTGATCGAATCTACTCGACCGCCAAGAATATCAGGATTAACGAAATAACCACGACGTTCGCGCGCCAGAAGGTAGTGCTCATCAATAAGATGCTGGTAGGCAAGTACAACGGTATTACGAGCCACTCCTAACTGCCTGGATAACTCTCGCGAGGATGGCAATGGAACATCGACGGGTATACGATTATCGAGAATAGCTTTAACAAGTGCTTCGCGAAGCTGAGATTGCAGGCTCTGAGGTTTCTCGGCATCGAGCTTGAACAGCTGATGCCACATTGGCTTCTCGTGCGCTTTACCCACCAGTTAATAGGCTCATTTAATCTCGATTTTCTGCGGTATCGACCAATTCGAATTCGAGCTCTTCAACTGAATCCGGCAATTCCGATTCGGCCAACGAAGGTATGTCGAGTTCACTGGCAATAATCGGTTGAGTTTGATCCATATCAGGCACGGGCGTTTCTGGACTGTCGAGCGGATTATCCAGCAAAGATCTACTCGATGCAATTAATTCACTGCGTCGACCTCGCTGCACCTTCTTATTCAGAACCGGCAGCTCTTCGTTGTCCAGCCATTCATCCGGGTTGGCCTTGAGCATGCGAACCTCGCGCAATTTACTCGCCTTAAAGCTGGCAAAATCGCGTTCCAGCCGAATGCTTTTTTCCTCGGCCGCATGTAACTCTGCGTTGAGCTTTGATATTTTCTTGGCCTGCAAGCCGGAGTGTACTTGCAAAGCCTCCTGCTGAGCTGCCAGTTGAGAGTGTTTGTCACGGGCGATATTTGCCAGCTTTCTCTCTGATTCAAGCGCTTGCTTCGTGCTGGCTTTCTCGGCATTAAGCTGTGAACATTCGGCTTTGAGCTTTTCAAGCGCCGCTTTTTGCGCCTTATTCACAGCTTCTTGTTGACGCGCCTGATGTAACCGCATACCGGATATACCCATTAGTAAACCCAATAGCGCCGCGGCGAGTAACACCGCCAATAATTGCCAAGTTAACATGCTAGTCATTGTTGTATCACCGTTGCGATTACCGAGACACGATGACTGTCAAACGGTAAGCGCTGTTTACCAAGTGCTCGAATTCGGAATCGATCTTCATCCAGACCGCGTTCTATCAGATAATTGACCAGGGAGAGAGCTCGCTCACGACTGATTAACTGATTATTACTATCGGTCTCATATTCATTACTTGCTACCTGCACAGTAACTGCTGTTTCGGAGTACAGGAATAGCAACTCAAATACCCTGTCAAGCGGCTTCTTGGAAGACTCTCTAAGATCCAGCTCGTTTGGCACGAAGCGCACACGTGCTGCCAATCCCGGCAGCGTAGCCAGTTCTTCACGTCGCAGTTTCTCAAAAGCTGTTTCATTAGCAGGTAAGCTTTGAACGCTATTCGTCGCTGCTCCGGCTTCGGGAGCAGCCCGTGAAGCGGCGGCTAGTTGCTCAGCTTCTTGTTGCTCTGCATCAAGCTGTTCCTTTGCAAGTCGAGCTGCTGCGAGTTTTTCTGCCGCTGCCTGCTCGGCCGCTAACTTTTCCGCTTCAAGCTTTTCTGCAGCAGCCTGCTCCGCTGCAAGCTTCTCAGCAGCCAGCTGTTCCGCCTCGAGTTTTTCAGCAGCAATTATTTCGGCAGCGATGATCTCAGCCGCGAGATTTTCTGCTGCAAGTTTTTTCTCCGCTGCAAGTTTCTCTGCTGCGGCTTTCTCTTCAGCAACCAGTTTCTCGGCAGCAGCCTTTTCCTCAGCCAGTTTTTCAGCCACCAGTTTCTCTGCAGCTGCTTTTTCCTCAGCCAGCTTTTCGGCCGCTAACTTCTCTGCGGCTGCTTTTTCCTCGGCCAGCTTTTCGGCCGCTAACTTCTCTGCGGCTGCTTTTTCCTCGGCCAGCTTTTCGGCGGTGGCGTTCTCTTGAGTCGAGTTTTCAGCCAGAAGGTTTTTCGCGACCAAGGTCTCACGTGCCGCCGATAGTTCTGCAAGCTTTTGAGCTTCCGATTTTTCTTTCGCTAGTTCGGCCTGTGTTTCCTCAGACTGTTGATTCGACTCTACGCCGACCAATGGCCGTGATGGCGTGTCTCGCTGTTTCTGTTCTGACGCAAGAGATTGTGAGGACGTATCAACTTTGTTCGTGCCCTGCGCTAAGGCTGCTGATTCCTCACCAGATTTATCTGATGCGGTGCTCTCACTCTTGGCTGACTGGATCTGATTCGGGAATAACCGCGGTTGATTCAGCAACGCCCACACACACAGCAGCAAAAGTGCCGCCGTGGAGAGAGCCAGAGTTACCCAGGCAAAGCCGGTGCTGGTGGAGCCAGATTGTGCTGCTGAAACACGCATAATGAATTGTATTTGGCGCCTCTTACACGCAATGTTTAAAAACCGGTAAAGCTGAGCCAGTGCACAGTTTTTCTGGGCGCAGGTATACACCATTTATCAGTAAGAATACCTATCTGGAAATTTTGCGTGTTTTTTTGAAACAAAACAACCGATGACATAACGAAACGACCACCAATACGCAGCACAACCGTTAAAAACACGGTTTATCTACGCTGTTTCACATTGTGCAGGAGTGTGCGCCATTACATGGACTGGTTTCGCACAACATTTATCATAGCTGCAAATAAAAAGACCTCCACCATAGCGAGTGGAAAAGGGTGATAGATGTGAATAGGGTAAAACTGACAACAACAGTATTCGTGCTGTTAGCAGCCAGCGGCTGTAGCTGGGTAGATTCAACGGGTAAGCAGGATTCGAGCGAATCGATCACTGTTAATCCTTTATTGGTGAATCTGAATAATAACGATTCCTTTCAGATAAACGAGAATACGCAACAGTCCATAACGTTTAACGGCCGAGGTAATCGTATACGTGGCTGGACATGGAACTTACTGGAAGGTCAGGCAAGCTTCGACCAATGTCAGGGCATCGATGGATTTGATCAATCTATCGCAACCAACTCATTAAGCCAATCCTGTGCTGACGGCAACAACTGTGAATTGGTCATAGAAGAACTCACACTGGGAGACGTTACGCAATTTGCAATTACGACTCCCGAACTTCGTTCTCCAGCAGCATTGAGGCTAAGCTTTACGGCTGAATCAGAATCCGGATTGTTTGTAGAACAACAACAAACCATGTGCGCAGTTGCTATAAACAATCCGCCAATGGCAATGGATGATCCTATTACGATTCTGCGCGGCACCTGGTTAGAGGTGACGGGCGATTCTCCAAAAAGCCTGCTGGCGAACGACTCTGATGACAATGATGTCAGGAACCAGCCTTTGGTCGTTGACCCTACCCCTGTTAAACCGCCACGTTTCGCTCGCAGCTTTGAATTGTTCACTGACGGTGGTTTTATTTATGAACCGTTAATTACGGCACCTATTTCAATGAACGGGTCGATAAGTGACAATTTCACTTATCTGGTATCAGATGGAAATTCAACAAGTATGGCGACCGTCAGCATTAAGATCATGGATTTTAATTCGCCGCCCGCACAAGATGATGATCTGCCTGAAATTACGGTCACTGTTAATGATGATGATCGTGATCCTGAAATTGCCTATTTGCAGTCATTTTTTAGCGATGCAGAGAACGATGCGCTGGAGTTCAGCGTAACCGACGGCTCACTGCCACAATCTGGCAACTTATATATCACTAACGATGGTGTACTCGAAGGATTTGCGGAAGAAGATGACAGTGGCTTATATGTGGTCAACATGACCGTCTCTGATTCGTTAGATGCTATTGATGCCAGTTTCTTTTTAACTGTATTGAGCGACCGGAACCGCAACAGGTCACCTTCGGTCAGCGATATTCGCAATGCAACAGTGACTGACGAATTCAGTTATGACGTATCCGTGTATTTTGACGATGCCGATGATGATCATCTGTACTTCACAGCAATAAATTTACCACCGGGTGTTGAGATATCGCCAACAGGCGTTATCGAAGGCACATCAACCAGTGCCAACCAGGGCAACTGGTTAATCAGAGTCACTGCAGATGACGGCAATGGTGGAACTACCGACGACGGGTTTCGACTGCGTATCCGTTAAAAACTGCTCCAGATGAGTGGGGCTGGTTATCACGCTATCCCCACTGGGCAGTGTGCCGAGCAGCACGCATTTGATTGGTCCTTGTACATCAAGATAAGCGCGCAAGTATTCGCGGTTCTTCCGTCGGGATAATGCCGCTTGCCAACGCAAACGCGATGCAACCGTTTTGATGTTAACGCCCACCAATTCGGCCATATCACGCGGGCACAT
>CALJNA010000085.1 GCA_937981955.1 uncultured Granulosicoccaceae bacterium | reverse complement strand
GTCATTGAAAAATTGGGTGTGCACAAACCTTTATCCACTGAGCAACAGGAGTTGCTTGCTACTACGATGCTGGCCAATCAACGCCCTGATCGCGCTTATCCATTGTATGCCGAATTAGCCAAAACCGATGCAAGCAAACAGGTACATTGGTTACTTGAAGCAGCTAAATGGGCACAGGCATCTAATCACCCAGCAAAGGCTGCAGAATTTGTTGATCAGGCTGCGGCTTTAAGCACAGGGTCTGAAAGAACAGACTTGTTGGACCGTGCTGCATCGTTGCTGGTGGCGGCTGGTCAGAACCATGAGGCGTTTAACCGACTGCTTCGGAGAATAAACGATAGACCCAACGATGAAGCGCTATTGCGTGAAGGTATTGCCTCTGCTCGTGCATTAGGGAAAGTTGAACAGGCAGCACAATGGAACAAACAACTGGTGCAGCTAAATCCGACAGACTTTGATGCTGTGAATATTCAAATTGAATTGGCGCTCGCCAGTCGTGACCTTGAGACTGCTGCAACCTGGTCTCGTCATGCGGTTGGTTTGAAACCAAACTCGAAAGAAGCACGCATTCGTCTGGCACAGGTTTCAGAATGGTCTGGGGACCCGGTTGCTGCTCAGCGTGAGTGGGAATGGATTGCAGAACGTTACCCGACCACAGAACACATAGGGCAGCTAATACGTCTGTCAGAATTGAACAGGGAAACGGGTGTTGCTGCTCGGAGTCTGCATCAACTGGTTATGCTAACGCCAAACGATGATGAGAAAATTGAGCGTCTGGTCAAGCTATACGAACTCGAAGGTAAGCCGCTGGTAGCTGCCTCGATGCTAATTGAACTGCAGGCGAAAGCGGGTATACGTGCATTCACACAACGTGAATTGGCTCGCCTGTACCAACGGCATGTTCTGTTTCCGGAGTCTCTTGGCGCATGGGATGTTTTTGCGAAGCGCTTTGGTCGAAATACTGAAGAGACTCTGAATCGCATGGAGTTATTGTGGCGGTTGAAAAAGCCGGAAGGTGCGGCGGAAGTCGCACGGCATTTGGTTGGTACGAGTAACGTCAGTGAAGCATCCAAATACCAGGTACACCTGATCTCCGAAATAGCGTGGCGCTTTAGAATTCCAGAACTGGCAGAATTGGTGAAGCCTCACCTGGACACTATAGAAGACAAACACGAAACTATTGTGTTGGGTAAACGATTAGTGCAATCGCTTGAGGATGCTGGCCGAAACGAAGAAGCCATTGAGCAAGCCGCACGCTTGTGGCAAAGCACACAGTCGACAGATATTGCATTCACTGCCATGAATCTGGCATTCAAAACCGGTAATACCGATGATGCAGAACTATTTTTGCAGCAGAACGAAGAAACCGTGGAGCTGCAGAAGCATGCTGGCTATTGGAATTTGGCTGCATCTATCCATCAAAAAAATGGTTCGCGTGATGCCGCGGTTGCTGCGTACCAAAAAGCGTTGGAAATCGAGCCCTCTAACGCATCCGCACTAAGCGGTCTTTTATGGTCGCATATAGATGCCCAGAACACAGATGCCATTGCCGAGTTTATTGAAACACATAAAGATACCGCTGAATCGGAGCCAGCATTGTGGTCACCATTCGGTATCGGCTTTTTGCAATTGGGACTGGCAGAGCAGAGCTTGACCTGGTTCGATCGCCAACTTGATCGTATCGAAGCCGACTACAACATGTTACTGACCTTTGCTGACGCGCTGGAATACGCTGGCCGGGCAGAACCCGCTCGACAAGTCAGACTTTATACGATACGAAAATTGCGGCCGGCGCTAAGCGATGGCAGTGAAGCTGATCAGGATGTGCTGTTTCGACAGTATGCACAACTACTTAATCGTTACGGAAGTGCGGAAGACAAAGAACGGTTAGCTGTAATGATGTTGCGTACCGCATCAGAACAAACAGACTCAAGTTCATACTGGCGCGAAGATGTTGCGATATCATGGCTAATGGCCACTCAGCGTCATGAGCACGCCAGATTGGTCATGGCCAAACTACACGATCAACGTTTGGCTACGCCGGCATGGCAGGAACTCTCTCTGGCTATGGCGGCGGATAATGTTAGCCAGATTCACGCAGTGTTAAACGGCACTGGCGAAGTTTCGGTTGGTAATCACATATTAGCATTGA
Organism: uncultured Granulosicoccaceae bacterium; assembly: GCA_937981955.1. Classification (GTDB taxonomy): domain Bacteria; phylum Pseudomonadota; class Gammaproteobacteria; order Granulosicoccales; family Granulosicoccaceae; genus Granulosicoccus. The sequence goes on along the minus strand of CALJNA010000085.1, from coordinate 32,091 downwards.
GGCAACTCGGTGAAGATCAAAGTGCATTCACCATGGCCAAACGTGCATCGGTACACGCACCAAGCTTGTCAGACCGTGAAATTGCTCGTGGCCAGGTGCAGGCCATGCGAAGCGAGAGACCGCGGTTTACCAGTGGCAAACACAAACAAACCAGTATGAATGGCCTAAGCATTGCGGAAACCGGATTCAGTGTGCGACATTCGTTCGATTCGATGAACCTGGGGTTTGCGGTAGATTTCACCGAAAGACAGTTTTCATCCGATCGATACGGTCTTGCCGATATTGATTCTCAGTCCGATGTTGCGCTAACTCTGTTTCACGGTGATCGTGGCTTCGGTGGTGAGGTCACAGCCGGGTTCAACATGAACGATTCAGACTCTCTGGTCTATGCATTGACTCGTCATCATCTGCGTAACCGGTCGGGTACAAGAACACTGAGTGCCGAGCTTGCTTATAACGAAGCTGCGTCGGCATCGGCTATCTTGCGCGTAGCTGCAAAACAAAACCGTGCCACACTAGGTTACGAGCAGGCACTTGGACATCGTGAGTATATTAAATTTCAGGCAAACATAAACGACATTACTACGCGAATGCAGGAAAGTCGCATTGCTCGTGGTTTACAGACACGAGTAGAACTTGGTATTCGGGGCGCTTTTGGTAGTAATGTCTGGTCTACCAGTGTGGCCGCAAACCGTACCCAGAATGATATTGCTGCAACTATGCCAGCGGAATTGAATCTGGCTCAGGGCCTCTATATTAATTCGATATTGACCGACGAGAGTACCTCACTGTCGTTTGGTGCGTCTTTGTCGCGTGGTGGCATTGAGGGTGATTATCCTCAAGCCTCGTCACCACGTTACTATCTTAATGCTAATGTGGCTCGTTCCTGGCCTCAAGCCACGATCGGTTTGCAGCTCGATGCTGGTGCTGGTATCCGGGTGTTGGGTGGAGACGAGCTAAGTATTGGCTTTACGCACGATACTCAACCCACCAATAGTGTAGGGTCTGAAAATGACACGACCAGTGTTGGTGTGAATTACCGATATCATTTTTAGAGTCTGATCAATAGAGTCTGATCAACAATGCAGGTGTAAGAACGAACTGACGCTAATAGCCTGACAGGGTATTAGCGTCAGTTCATACGATCTTGTTCTATTCGACTCTGATATTGAGCCAATCCCATACGATCCGTTGGTGGATTATTCTTGTCGTGTCCAGGTTTGAGATCGGCAGATGACGCCGCCTAAAACACAACCAGAAACTTTGAGTTTATCCTCACCTTGCAAAGTCATTTTTGATTTGTACCATTTCTTGGTATCTGGCGCGTAAATCTTACCTTTGTTGAAAGCAGTGTCGGATTTAATGCGCATGTTTTTGATGATTTCCAGGCCAACACTATCTCTGTTGGGAGCATCAAACACGTCTACGGCTTTTCCACACAATTTTCCGTCACAGTCAAATATTTCAACAGCCATTGATGAGCCTTTGTCGGATTTTTCTGTAATCCAAACACCGATAGCATTAGATGCTTGTGCTGCTGAAGCAGTAGCGAATAGCGTGATCGCACCAAATGCGACTGCCTTTAGGTATTGTTTTATTGATGGCGTGTTAAATGACAACATAGTGTCTCCTCCTGGTACTTGATTCGGTTTTAATTCTGGTAAAGGCAATGTATGCGTTAGGCACGTAAAATTAAAGTGCGGTGGGGTAAGTATCCCTTACCCAGAGAGTCATTTTACAGACATTTCTCGATAATCTCGACCGGATGATACACGGGTTTGCGCGCAATGTCGGATATTTGGCTCCGACAACTGAATCCATTGCTCACTAGAAAGGTTTCCTGATCAGCATTGGTTATGGCGGGTGCGAGACTTCGCTGCTTCAACGAATCACCTATTGACTGTGTTTTCTTCTGTATCCCGAAACTACCTGCCATACCACAGCAACCGCTCTCCGGTTCTATAAGTTCATCGAAACAACTGGACAGCCAATGACGTTCAGCCGTATCCGTTTGCAGGCTTTTATCATGACAGTGATAGTGAACTAGTCCTTTCCTGAGTTTGTTTTTCGGTTTAATTGAATTAGCTACCAGAAAGCTTGCCAGAGACTGTGTTTTGATCGACAAGTCGCTGGCGCGTTCATCGGTTGGATGCAATTTTAATAATTCATCTTTGAATACAGACAGGCAAGAGGGCTCAAGAACGATAACGCTGGCATCGTTGTTGGGCAGGGCAGGGTAGAAGGTGTCGAGAATAGTGGTGGTCTGCTTAAATGCCTGGTTTAAATGTCCGTATTCGTAGAGTGGTCTGCCGCAACAAAAATGCGCTTTTGCTATAGCTACCTGAAACCCGGACAGATTCAAAACTCTGACCGCGCTTTGTAACAGTTGTGGAGCATAGTGTGTGTTGAACGTGTCAGCCCACACAACAACCGGCGGCCTGTCTGGTTCCCCGTGCCAAAAGAAATGCTCATCGGTACGGGTTGCACCTGATCTGGCCCAGTTAGAAAAAGTCTGTTTTGCTATCGATGGAAAGGTCCTGTTATTTGCAACGCCCAGAAGCTTGCGAGACAGCTTATCCAGTGGGGATTTGGAAAACAGGTTGGTCACTATACTAAGGCGTGCTGCAATCGGAAGCCAGCTGCCGATATACCCAAATGCATAGTGTGTGAGCGGGCGTCGTTTACCATCACTGTAGTGGTGATGCATAAACTCAGATTTGTACGCGGCGATATCTACTTTGGTCGGACAAGACGACTTGCACGCTTTACACGACAAACAATGTTCTAGAGATTCGGCAATATCCGGGTTTTTCCAGGCATCAGTAATAATTTCTCCACGAAGTAACTCATGAAAAAGTCTTGCGCGTCCTCTGGTTGAGTACCGCTCATTGCGCGTTGCCTGATAGCTCGGACACATGGCACCGGTTGCGGATCGGCATTTACCCATACCAATACAACGCTCGGATGCGCGACCAAACCCACCTGCATCGTCAACAAACTTTAGGGTGCTAACAAAGTCTGGGGTCTGATATTCAGGTCCGTATCGCAGGTTTTCGTCCATGCGATAGGGGTTGACAACTTTGCGTGGATTCATGGTCCCCGCCGGGTCCCAGATTGACTTGAACTGTTCGAACGCACCAACAAGGCGTTCACCGAACATGAGTGGCAGAAACTCCGCTTTGGCTTGTCCGTCGCCGTGCTCACCTGACAGGGATCCGCCATATTTGACCACCAGTGATGCGATTTCGTGACTGAAACGGCGCCATTTCGCCACCCCTAGTTCAGAACGCGTATCGAATGTCATTCTTGCGTGTATGCACCCGTCACCGAAATGTCCGTATAGACTGGTTTGGTATTCATAGCGATCAACCAAAGCATAGAGTTCGCGCAAATAGTCACCAAGTTGCATTGGGTCAACAGCAGTGTCTTCCCAGCCAACAACAGGATCAGGATCTCCAGAGTTTAACGCTAAAGATGTTGCTGACGCACCTTGTTCCCGTATACTCCAGAGTGCGGTAACGTCTTCAGAGAGATCTACGGCCAGAACCGATTGCACGAGCTCGTTCTGTTGCATAGCGGTGCAGAATGCGCTGCATTGTTCCTTGACTGCATTACCAGTGTTGGCGGCAAGTTCCACCAGCAGCCAGGCTTTCCCTTCGGGAAGCAGGGCTACTTCCTTTTGTCGTAAGTTACGCTCATTTAAACCACCGACAATATTCCAGTCCAGACCTTCCATGGCAATGGGTGAAAACGGCATGATGTGCGGCACTGCATCACCGGCACTGAATATGTCCTTAAACCCCAAAACCACTAATTGCACGTGAGTCGGGTTTTCAATAAGTTTCACGCGAGCTTGTAATATGCTGACACAGGTTCCTTCCGAACCGACCAGCGCTCTTGCGACGTTGAATCCGTTCTCAGGTAGTAGTTGATCCAGGTTATACCCCGAAACGCGGCGTTTTATATTTGGGTATTTTTCGCGAATATCGTTGGCGTACTCATCGCGTAGTGATTTTAAATGCTGATATATTTCAGCACGTCTATCGCCCTTTGAAATAATGTTGTTCAGGTCTTCTTCGCTGGTGGGGCCAACCCAGAAACACGCGCCGTCGCTGGTTAACACTTCTAACTCAAGAACATTTTCAACTGTTTTTCCAGCCAGCATGGAATGCGGTCCGCAAGAATTATTACCGATCATGCCACCAAGCGTGCATCGACTGTGGGTGGCCGGGTCGGGACCGAAGGTTAGACCCTGTTTTTCTGCTTCCAGTTTCAACGCATCGCAAACAACTCCTGGCTCGATCAAAGCGGTTCGATTCTCAACGTCGATATTCAGTACCCGGTTGAGGTATTGCGAGCAATCCACAACAATGGCGTTATTGACGCATTGTCCGTTCTGTGAGGTACCACCACCGCGCATAAGCATGGGAACGCCGTGTTCATGACACAGCTTTGCTGTTATTTTCACATCGTTGGAGTTGGCCGGTAGCACCACACCCAAAGGAACTTGCCGGTAATTTGATGCATCACTGGCATACATTGCCAGTGCTGCAGATGAGAAATCGCAATCCCCGCTAATCTGCTGAACAAGCTGCTCAAGTAGCGCATTGAGACGCGGATTAAGTTCAACCTTGCCCAATGCGTGAGTGTTCATTGATTGATTTGTTCGCTTGCAGTTTCGATGCGCTTTTCTGAAACCGGGGAGAATCGCTGCTGTCTTTTCGCAATTTGATTATTAGCGTCTTTCAGACTCGGTGAGGGACTTTGTTTAGTAAAGCCGGGCCTGCCTTTTAGTTTGTTGTGTTTGAAGTCGCTTATCAACACATCATTAACTTTCGTTTCTTCAATTCCCATCGATTCAGTTAAAGCCCGATAAAGTAAAGTAAAGAGTTTTGGCAAGGCAATCTTGTGAGTCTGCGAAGTTTCAGCGAATATCCAGTCACTGATATTCATAAATCGTTCGAAAGGCGATTGACCAAGCAAGAGCGGCAAAGTAGCAGGAAACCGACCTGAATTTGCAATTAAATCCCAGTACCGTGCGAACCTGGTCATGCGCTGCACCTCATCAAAACTGACATGCGCGTTGGATAGTATGCGATACGGTGGAATATCAAGGTATCTCATGTCGAAGTCTTTGGAATGCCGATCAATCGGTGTTCCGCGTAGTCTTTTAAGAATACCAACTTGAATTTCTTGGGGGGCAAGAGCCACAAGTTGATCGAATCCTGAACCGAAACTCTCGAGATTTTCACCGGGTAATCCAAATATCAGATCGGCATGAATGTGCGCGGTTGTATGTTCACGCAACCATTGCAAGTTAGTGCAGGTTTTCTCATGTTGTTGTTTTCGGCTGATACGCTTTTGCACATCAACGTTGAATGACTGAATGCCTATTTCGAACTGAAGACAACCTGCTGGAAAGCGCGGCAATAATTCTTTCAGGCTCTCGGGTAGTCGATCGGGTATTAATTCAAAGTGGAGAAAAAGCGTGCGATTATGCTTTTCGATTGCATGTAGAAAAAACAATAGTATTTTCCGGCTTGTGTCTGTTTTAAGATTAAACGTCCGGTCAACAAATTTAAAATGCAGTGCACCCCGTTCCAGTAGTTGTTGCATTTGCTGAAGAAAGAGGTCCAGATGGAATGCTGTGGCAGATTTGTCCAGCGATGACAAGCAAAACTCACACTTGAATGGGCAGCCTCGTGAAGCTTCAACATACAAGACCCGGTTTGCCAGATCTTCATCGGTGTATTCCGGGTAGGGTGGTTCTAAATCGTTAATATCAAGTGGCAATGCACTTTGTAGTTTGGCGGGAGGCGTGCCTTCGAGAATCTCCGCACAGGACTGAGCAAACGCGGTATCAGCCTGACCGGTAATAACATGGTCACTAATTCGATAGAGTTCCTGCGAAGTTGTCTCGTAACTTATCTCTGGCCCACCCAGAACGATGCTGATGTCTGGTCTGAGTATTTTCAGCATGCGGATAACATTAAGAGTTTCAATGCTGTTCCATATGTACACACCAAAACCAATAATGCTCGGATTGTGATTCAGCAGTTGCTCAACAATATCGTCAGTACGTTGTACCAACGTAAATTCGACTAGTGTAGTGTCAGACTTGAGCTGACCCATATTTGCATACAGGTAGCGCAATCCCAGAGAGGCATGGATATAACGCGCATTGATGGTTGACAGTACAATCCGCGATTCTGGCAGGCGATTTCTCAATCTGGTTTAGTCGGGTTAGCTGCCAGTTTTCGCATGGACGATGCAAATAACAACACGTCTATACCGACACCGATGAAACAGGCTCCTGCGTCCAAAGCCTGACTGATCGAATCATTGTTCAGTGCCAGAATGCCTGCAGCCTTGCCGGACGCTTTAATACGACGCAACAGTTCGTTTGTTGTGGACTGAATTTCTGGTGCATTTGCTTTACCAAGCATTCCCATATCTGCGGCAAGATCAGAAGGTCCGATGAACACTCCATCAACGCCATCTACAGCGAGTATATCGTCCAGTGCTTCAACCCCGGCACAAGTTTCCAATTGTACGATCAAACAAATTTGATCGTTGGCGGTTGTCAAATAATCGGGAATGGCATTGAACTGGGATGCACGAGCCAGAGCAGAACCCACCCCGCGAATACCCTCAGGTGGATACCGAGTCGCGCGCACCAGTTCGCGCGCTTGATCTCCACTTTCTACCATAGGTATAAGCAGGTTCTGGGCGCCGGCATCCAGGGCTTGCTTGATCATGTAAGTTTCACCAATAGGTAAGCGAACAATTGGGTGGCTGTCAAATGAGCTTATGACCTGCAATTGGGCCAATATACTGCGCAGATCGTTCGGGCCATGTTCTCCATCGACTAACAGCCAGTCAAAGCCGGCACCGGCGGATATCTCTGCTGCATAGCTGTCGGCCATACCAACCCAGCAGCCGAACTGGTTTTCAGCTCGCGCAAGCTTTTCTTTGAATTCATTTTTTGGTGCTGGCATTGATAGAATGTCCTATACGTTTAATGTTTGTTCATAAGCATTGGTGATAAACCTTAGTTAATAGCTAACGCTTTTTCTTTGCAGCCGAATTATTTCGGAGCACCGCTTTTTTCTTTTGCTTAACTTTACTCCGACTTGCAGATTTTTTGCTGGTCGATACCTTTTTCTTGCTCTTGCTCTTGCTCTTGCTCTTGCTCTTGCTCTTGCTCTTGCTCTTGCTCTTGCTCTTGCTCTTGCTCTTGCTCTTGCTCTTGCTCTTACTCTTACTCTTACTCTTTACCAATGCCTTGCCAACAAAATCACTGGCGTCGTGGCGCTCGGGTACCTTATATTCATCTGGCCCGTTGAGCCGGTTGACCATTTGCCCACGGACGACTGCAGGCCGTTTTGCGATGGCTTTAGCCCAGCGCATCACATGTTTGTATCTTTTAGCATCTAGAAACTCAGCTGCTTCATAGACCACGTCGAGCATCACTTGACCATACCAGGGCCAGATGGCGATATCCGCTATAGTGTATTCATCACCACAAATATATTTGTTCTTTGCCAGATGTTTGTCCAGAACGTCTAGCTGGCGTTTTGTTTCCATGGTGAAACGATCGATGCAGTATTCAATTGGAAACGGTGCGTACCGATAGAAGTGACCAAACCCACCACCCAGATATGGAGCGCTACCCATTTGCCAGAATAGCCAGGATAAACACTCGGGTCGGTCAGTATCACGACCTGGCATCAAAGCGTCAAACTTTTCAGCTAAATAGAGAAGTATGGCGCCAGACTCAAATACGCGAGTCGGCTTTTTCGCGCTGCGGTCAATCAGCGCCGGAATTTTTGAATTTGGGTTAATCGCCACAAACCCGCTGCCAAACTGATCTCCGTTGCCAATATGTACTGGGTAGGCGTCGTATTCAGCTTCTGTTATGCCCAGCTCGAGTAATTCTTCGAGCATGATCGTAACCTTTTGGCCATTTGGTGTTGCCAGCGAGTGCAACTGTAGCGGGTGTTTTCCGACTTTCAGTTTCTTTTTGTGGGTTTCACCCGAGACAGGTCTGTTGATCTTCGACCATTTACCACCATTCTGCGCATCCCATTTCCAGACTTTGGGTGGTTTGTACTGCTTGTTGCCAGCCATATTGAGTTTGTTGCCTGTAAGTTTTGTTGACCCGGATGTGCAGTATATCTAGGCTGGAGCAAACTTGAAACCGGGCAAAGGCTGCTAAACAACATCAAATTCGAAAGATGCAGAAATGGAGACAAAAAAAGGCCAGATCGCTGTCTGGCCTTTTAATCTGGTTGATTAAAAGTAACGGCTAACCGGCCTTTTTCATTTTTTCGTTTGCGTTTATGGCACCAACTAATTCAGCCAGCACCTCAGTTGCTTTATCGTTGTCGACCTGACAAGTACCAGCGGCGCTATGTCCACCGCCACCGTACTGCAACATCAGTTCCCCAATGTTGGTTTTACAGGATCGATCGAAGATAGATTTACCGGTTGCAAAAACAGTGTTTTGATTTTTAAAGCCATTCATCTGATGAATTGAAATGTTGCATTCGGGAAACGCTGCATATATATGAAACCGGCTTCCAGGATAGATTATGTTCTCATCGCGTAGATCAAGTACAACCAGGTTTTCATAAACTGTGCTGCAGCGTTTCAGCTGATCTTCAAAGGCAGGCTTGTGTTCCTGCCACAGAGCCACACGTTCCTGAACATCGGGCAGTTGTAGAATCTCTTCGATAGTATCTGTTCTGCAGTGATCGATCAGGTTCATCATTAGCTGATAATTTGATATGCGGAATTCTCTGAACCGGCCTAAGCCGGTTCTGGAATCCATTAGCAGGTTCAGCAGTTCCCAGTTAGTCGGGTTCAATACTTCGTCCATGTTGAATTGTGCTGCATCTGCTTTATCGACGGCAGCCATCATATCGTTCCATGCTGTTGGGAAAGTTGAATTACCACCGTAGTGTTTCCAAACCACGCGAGCAGCTGAATCAGCATTGGCATCGATAATATAGTTGTCGACATTAACATCGTTCCGCAGTGTTTCCGATTCATGATGATCAAACACTAGGTAAGCACCATCAACAAACGGTAAATTTGTGGTGATGTCTTTGGATGTAATATCAATTTTTCCATCTTGCATATCCTTTGGATGCACAAATGAAATATCGTCAATCATGTCAAGATGAGTAAGCAGCACGGCACAGACGAGTCCGTCAAAGTCGCTGCGGGTGACCAGCCTGTAGGAGTCTGCCATGTTTTTTCTACCTGGTTATTTGTCGGTTACCGAGAAGATATCGACTGGTCCAAATTCGTCTAAAAGTCAGTTCCTGATTTATGAGACCAGGTTCCAATTGAGCGGCTTCGCAGCACACAAAGTGTGACCTGGATATGGACGTTACACAGGTACCGTGTGCGTGTCCATATGCCGCTCAGAAGTGGGTATAATGGCGCCCACAGTCGGTTCGTCGTATAAGAGCAAGTAACATCTTGCTACTGATAAAAGGATATTTCCATGAAGCCTCAGCCTGTTATTAGTACGCCACGACAGTCGCACTATGACGTTGTGATCGTCGGTGGTGCGATGTATGGTTCGTCGGTAGCATGGTTTTTATCCGGAAACCCGGATTTCACCGGGTCGATTCTGGTTGTCGAACGCGATAACCAATATAAAGCGTGTTCAACAACTCATACTAATAGTTGTATGAGACAACAGTTTTCATCTGAGCTGAATGTGCGCATTTCCCAGTTCGCAGCAGAGTTTGTCAAAAACTTCAGACAGTATTTCAATAACGATGAGCGAGTTCCCGACATCATTTTGCAAAGTTATGGCTATATGTATTTGGCAGACAATGAACCGTTTGCTGATGTACTGCGCGAAAGTCAGCTTGTGCAACAAGCTTGTGGTGCTGGTACAAAAATCATGACACCCGAAGAGATACAGCGTGATTACCCATTTTATAACCTTGATGGGATTGTTGCTGGAAGCCACAACCTGATCGATGAAGGGTACTTTGACGGTGCAACGGTGTTTGACTGGTGGCGACGTGGCGCTCGTGAAAACGGTGCTGAGTATATTGAGAATGAAGTGGTCGATATGACCAGAAACGCAAGCGGTACAAGAGTCACCTCGGTGACATTGAATAGTGGAGAGTCGATAAGCTGCGACACGGTGGTCAATGCATCAGGACCACGGGCCGTACTAACCAGTCGAATGGCCGGTATCGAAGTACCGGTTGAGCCTCGAAAACGCTATACGTTTATTTTCGATGCGGAGCAGCCTCTTGATAGGGATTTACCACTCACGATAGACCCAAGTGGTGTTCATATGCGAACAGATGGTCAATACTACCTGGCAGGTTGCCCCCCTGACGATGATCCGCCGGTAGATTACGAAGACTATGTTGAGGACCACTCGGTGTGGCAGGAAAAGGCATGGCCCGCAATTGCGAATAGAATTCCCCAATTTGAGGCCATCAAGCTGACCAATTCATGGGCTGGGCACTATGCGTTTAATGTGTTTGATCAAAATGCCATTCTTGGTCCGCACGTTGAGGTTGAAAACTTCATTTTCGTAAATGGTTTCTCTGGCCATGGTTTTCAGCAATCTCCGGCTATGGGAAGAGGGACAGCAGAACTGATTACCTATGGAGAGTATCGAAGCCTTGATTTAACACCATTCAACTATGAGCGTATTGCCAATGGCAATCCTTTTATAGAAAAGGCAGTCATCTAGTCCCAATCCGGTGCCCACGGAACAAGGTTTTTATTCACAATCCGGTAGTTGTGTCGACCTAATGCATCAATGCATGCGGAGTCAACGTTCGATAAATTAAAATCAAGCAAATTAAAGTTTGCACGAATATTGTCCGGATTGGTCGACATGGTGTTAATGCTTAAACCTTTTTGTAAAATCCATTTCAATACGATCTGTCCCGGTGTGCGTTGATATTTTTCTGCCAAATCAACAATGACAGGATCTTCTAAAGCTTTTCCACGAGCGACTGAGCAATAAGATGACAGGGGAATGCCGGTTTTATTAGAAGCCTGCAACAGTTTGCTTTGATCAAGCAGCGGATGAAATTCAACTTGATTACAGACAAACGTTTCATCGCTGAACTGAACCAATTGTTCGAGCATGACTGAGGTGTAGTTGCTGACACCAATGTGCTTTGTCAATCCGTTTTGTTTTGCAATAAGCAGTTGCTCAACGCTGGCTTCAATTTTTCCATTAGCCGGAGGCCAGTGCAGTAGCAAAACATCCAGATTGTCCAGCTGCAAGTCCTCAAGGCTTTGCTTCACGGATGGGATAAAGTGTTGAGCATCAAACTGGTCGATGGGCACTTTACTGGTAACCAGCAAGTCATTTCGCTTTATACGCGATGTGGATAACACTGAACCTATGGTTTTTTCGTTTTTGTACATCTGCGCTGTATCGATTGCGCGATAGCCAACATCGAGAGCAGTGATAAGCGCTGTCGCCAGCTCGTCGCCTTTTAACGGGAAAGTGCCAAATGCGCGTTCGAATCCCTGTAAGTGGTGCATGCGTTGTATCCTTTGACATCAGACCCCATACTACTATGAGTTCCTTACAAAATAACATAACGCATCAAGGGTAATGCATCATGTCAATAAGACCCGTAAAGTCCTTAAGCGGCACCCAGCCAACGCGTGAAGGTGCAGGCGTGCATCTGCACAGAGTATTCGGTTTTGGTGACACCGATATTAGCGATCCGTTTTTGCTGATGGATGATTTTCGCAATGACGATCCGGAACAATATTCGGCAGGTTTTCCGTGGCATCCACATCGTGGTATCGAAACCATCACCTATGTACTCGCTGGCTCCGTAGACCATGCCGACAGTTTGGGCAATGCAGGCTCTCTTGGTCCGGGTAGTGTTCAGTGGATGACTGCGGGCAGTGGCATATTGCATCAGGAAATGCCAAAAGGTGATGATCACGGACGTATGCACGGATTTCAGCTGTGGGCCAATTTGCCTGCGTCTCTGAAAATGACAGCGCCGCGATATCAGGACATTCAGGGTGTCGACATACCTGAAGTTATAGATGATGATGGAACTGTTGTCAGAATTGTAGTTGGCGACTTCTGGGGCAAACGCGGACCGGTAGACGGCATCGCGGCAGATCCGCAATATCTTGATATAAGCGTACCGCCAAACACGAGAAAGGTATTGCCTGTGGATACTTACCGCACTGCTTTTGCGTATGTATTTGAAGGTAGCGCGGCATTCAAGGATGCATCTGATCCGGTGGGCATCAAAGTCGAGAAAGAAATAGCCGGACATGAGCTGCATCTAACTGATCACACCGGCAATAGAACGCTGGTTATGTTCGATCACGGTGATGAGGTGGTGGTCAATAGCGGAGAGCAAGGCGTCCGATTCCTTCTGGTGTCTGGAAAACCGTTAAAGGAACCGGTAGCGTGGCACGGACCAATTGTTATGAACACCAAAGACGAAATTCGTCAGGCACTGCATGATCTTAATTCTGGGAACTTTATTGCAACCGGCAACCAATAACGGTGCAAGAAGAGTGGTCGGTATTCCTAATAACATGACTTTTTGGCAGCATGGTCATTCGTAGAACGAAAGTCGAAAACAAAAACAGATCGAATGGATAAGAAGGTGATATCTAAAGAAAATTCGGAGCACTATTCGTGGGGTGATGGCTGCGATGGATGGCACCTTGTAAAGACGGATGCGTTAAGCGTTATTCAGGAACGTGTTCCACCCGGTAGTGCAGAAGTTCTGCATTACCATGCTTCTTCAGAACAGTTTTTCTTTGTTCTTAGTGGGGAGGCGATACTCGAGGTTAATGGCGTTAAATACAAGCTGTGCAGGCAGCAAGGCCTTCATGTTGCTGCCGGCATACCTCACCAACTAAGCAATGAAAGTTCAAACGATCTGTCGTTCATCGTGACGTCCACACCTCCCAGTCATGGAGATCGAATAGAGTGTTGAACTGATCAGTTCAATACATAGCAACACACCGTATCAGCGCCTTTCGACGATTCCCTGTTCATGCCACAAGCAGGCCAGTAAGGGCCAGAGCTATCCGCCTTTAATATTAACCGCTCCAACAGAACAATGCATTCTAACTATCTGTGCTTATCAAACTAGCTGAATTCACCTAGCATACCAGCCGGTGAGCCAGCAAGGTTTCTGCGACTCGCAAACAGTGATTCCCGTGAGCACAATTTTGCTATCGGCGATTATTCAGTATTGATGTTGTCATGAATAGAGAAACAGACCATGATTAAAGAAAGTAAAAACCTCCTTCTTATTTTTGCACTTGGGCTGTCTTTGGCGGCGTGCAGCAGCAATGACGACGAAAGCGGTGGTGGGGCAGATGATACCAACGCTGGAACTACAGTCAGTTTTCTCGGTGATAGTGTGACTGTCGCCAACACGTTCGAAGATGCTACTTTAACCGGTGGCGCTCAAACGATATATGGATTAAGTGATCCAACACCAATATCCGACCCGGAAGTCGAATTACCTAATTACATCAATTTCTATGATATTGATGTATCGGAAAATACGATTACGATGACGTTGGTAAACAACAGTGATGCCGCTGATTTGGTACTCCCTGAAGGGCGTTTTGATCGTTACTATGTTGGATTCGCATCCAATACGGTCAACACCGCAACGCTTGCGTCCACAGTCGGGCTAAGCGAATTCGCATCAGTTACTATTTTGCCAGCGGGGTTTTCGCTTGAAGCACAGGATTTATTTGGCACCGGTATCCCTGTACCGGTTGATTTTGGTCAGGGAGGCTTGTTGATAGAACTCGGCGCCGGTACTGATCTTACAAATACCGGGCTCGATCTGACAGTTAATATTGATTAAGAAGAATGCTTGCTGGCCAATGCTGGGTAAAACCAGCGTCGGTCATGGCATTGGCCGTGTATCATGGCAATACGACGTCGTCATAGTCACCTCGTGTACGCAAAGTAATGACAACGTCCCTGCCTGTACGATTTCGCCAGAACCAACCATGCTGGCCCGTAAACGCTGCGACTAACTCTCCGGCGTCTCCGGGTACGGAGCGACCTTTCGTATAACTGATTTCCTGACCATCACTGTCAGCATCGCCATGAGTGTCATGATTAAGAAAGGCACCATTTGCATTCCATTCGTATACGGCAATAGCGCCTTCCTTCATTACCAGCTTGACTTCAATACTTGCACCGGGCGCTAGCGTATAGTCATTTTCATCCTGCCAGGGTTTGTTTGCGGTGTCGGTTTGGCCGTTCGTGGCTTGCTGCACAACAGTTTTTGCATTGTTTGATGCAGATGGTGCTCCAACCGTTATTGCAATTGAGGTTAGCTGCGCCTGAATCTCGTCCAGCTTTTGATGCAAATCCTTATTGCCTGCTGTGGCCTGTACTCCCTGTTTTGCTAATGCGGCGTCTTCATCGGCTTCTGCATGGAGCTTTTGCTTAATGCGCCCCATCTCCTCTAAGCCCAGTACATGGCCGACACCGGTCGGGTCGACACCATATTCTGCTGGTAGCCACACGAAAGTTAGAATGGCACCAGCGACGATAGCGGCTCCCAGAGTTGCTTTGAGCAATCCACCAGAGGTGGCGTTAACATTTCGCACGTGCGGCGGTTGTTTGGATGCGCCTAAACCCGCGTTGGACTGCATTGAGTGTATTTCCTTATGTTAGTGGGAATGAGCGAGTTCTGTGACAATAAATCCGGCAATATGAAAACCCATAAGCGTAAAACCTGCCACCATTATCAGAACATTCGCAGCGTAGGCTTGCCGCGCAAACGATGCGGTGGCGCGCCAGTACCTCATTACCACGAAAATAGCTGCCAGTGCCAATAACTGACCGATCTCGACACCGATGTTAAAGGCCAGCAGATTAGGCACAAGGCCATAGGCTGCAATGTCGTATTCGATAATTTTCGAGGCTAGGCCAAATCCGTGCAGTAAGCCAAACACAAGTGTCGCAATTCTGGCGTCTGGTTGGTAGCCAAACCAGAGTTCGAAAGCTCCCAGATTATCCAATGCTTTATAGACAACAGAAAAACCAATAATGGCATCGATGATGTAGCTATTGATTCCAAAATCAAAATACACACCGATTAACATGGTGATGGAGTGACCGATCGCGAACAAGGTGACATAACCTGCAATCTGTTTCATTCCGTAGAGAAAAAAGATGACGCCAAGTAGAAACAGAATGTGATCGTAGCCGGTAACCATGTGCTTGGCTCCCAGATACATAAACGGAATTATTTTGGCACCTGCGATTTCCTGAATGTATCCCTTGTCTCCTTGGGTGACAGCATGTGCCAGCACAGACTCAGTCCACAGCAGTAAGCAAGCCGCCAGTATCAAGAATAACAGGCACGCCTGCCCGAACGAGTTGCGCTGATGAACTGGCATTGCGTTTACCTTTCGAATGTCCTGGTTAGTTTTACTCAACACCCAAATACTTTCGAATGGTTGCGGGATTTTGCTGAAGCTGTTCGCCAGTCATGGTCTCCGGGTTGCGGCCATGTTCGATAAAGGCTACCCGGTCAGCCATTTTCATTGCACTGTCAACGTGCTGCTCAACCAGAATAACGGCAACATTCTCTTGTTTCAGTTTAAGGATAACGTCGCGGATTAGCGAGATCATGGATGGTTGAAGGCCTTCGGTGGGCTCGTCAAGCAAGATGATCCGGGGTTTCATGCAAAGCGCACGTGCCATTGCCAGCATTTGCTGTTCACCACCAGACAGTGTTTCTGCGCGTTGTTTCAGGCGTTCTTTCAGTCGCGGGAACATCTCCAATACCGATTCAAATGTGTCTGCGCCAGCGCCACGTGCCATTAAACCGATATCCATATTTTGCTTCACACTTAACTCAGCGAATAATCGCCTGCCTTGTGGCACGTAAGCGATACCAGCGGCTGGAATTTTGTGCGGTTGCAAGTCGCTCAATACCTGATCGTCTAGTTTGATTGATCCTTTTTGAACAGACACCAGACCCATAATGGATTTTAACGTGGTGGTTTTTCCAGCTCCGTTTCTGCCAAGCAGACAAAGTATCTCACCACGTTTAACGCTAAGGCTTAGTGAGAAAAGCACCTGTACCTGATCGTAAGCTGCATCAATGTTATCAACCACCAGCATTATCCGTTCCCCAGATAAGCGGCTTGAACACTTTCGTTTGCACGAATTTCGTCCGGTGTACCCTCGGCTAGTACACTGCCGAAGTTGAGTACGGTTATGTAATCGGCAGTTCGCATCACGACGTCCATGTTGTGCTCGATTAACAAGATGGTGGTATCTTCTGACAACTCGGCGATCAATTCTACAAAATCATCAATTTCACTTTCAGCCAAACCTTGCGTAGGCTCGTCAAGAATGAAAAGGCGCGGCTTTTGCGCGAGCCCCATGCCAATTTCTAGCAGCCTTTGGTGCCCGTAACTCAAGTCACCGGCAATTTGCTCGTATCGATCGGCAAGGTTTACTTTATTCAGTACTTCCAGTACGCGTTGATTGACAGCCGCGTTTCCACCTTGAACTACGCGTCTTGCTGCCAGTGCCACGTTCTCGTGAACACTTAATTTTGCAAATACCGACGTTATCTGAAAGGTGTAGGCCATGCCCATTGACATGCGTTTGTGAGCTGGCAGTGTGGTTACATCCTTACCGTCGAAGATAACCGTGCCACTGGTTGACGCGATGCGTCCACTTAACATACCAACAAACGTCGTTTTACCCGCACCATTGGGGCCGATAAGCGCGCGAACCTGACCTTCCGGCAACTCAAAACTGACGTTACTCACTGCCTGCAAGCCGGCATAGTTTTTTGAGAGTAACTGTGTTGATAGCAGACTCATGGCAACCACGGCAACCATTTTTTTCGTAACACTCCAGCTAATCCGTGAGGCGCGAAGAGTGTAAGGAAAATTAGCGCCAGACCGGCAATGAGCATATACGCATTGGTGTATTCGCTGGATATATCAATCAGGTATGTCATGAATATCGCACCAATGAGCGGTCCGATGGTGGTACCGGCTCCTCCAAGCAATACCCACAACAACGGGTATATTGAATACTGTACGGTTGAAAAAGTTGCGCCTGCATAGCCAAACAACAGGGCATAGGCAGCACCGGCGGCTCCGGACAGGGTTCCGGAAATGATAACTGCAAGTAGCTTATGTCTTTGAATATCATATCCGAGCATTCGCGCCCGTTCTGGATTTTCTCTGATTGCAACCAGCGTTTTACCAAACCGGGTCTGCACTAACCAGCCAATAAATAGAAAACACACCGCAAACAGAATCAATGCAGCGAAGTAGCGAGTATCTGATTGCGATAAGTCGATACTGCCAATAGCGCGATCGGCTTGTGGAATGACAAATCCTTCGTCGCCACGGGTATATTTGCCTGCCAGCAATATAGTCAGGTATCCAGCTTGAGCAAACATCAGGGTGACGATCATAAACGCTACGCCCGACGTGCGCAGCGCCAGAAACCCAATGACGGCAGACACAACAAATGCACTGATTAGTCCAACAAGCATGGCCGGTGCAGCGGGCGTACCCAAGTGCTGCATGGCCAGCCCTAGTCCATACATGCCACTGGCAAAAAACAATGCGTGCCCCAGACTCAGCAGACCCGTATACCCAAACAACAGGTTGTATCCCATGGCATACACGCTCAGCACCAATATGCGGGCAAGGTTGCCACTATGATATTCAGAAACTGTGAAGAACAAGACAACCAGAATAGCCAGTACGAATAGGTGTAAAGCAAAGCTGCGCATGCTGTTGTTCATCGCTCAGGTTTTCCGAACAAACCTTGGGGTCTGAACACCAGCACGAACGCTACTAGTAACGTTGCGATTATTTTGGCAAGGGTTGGCGTAAAAAATACTGAAATTATACCGTCGCTCATACCAATCAGTACTGCTGCAACGATTGTCCCGGCTACGCTGCCGAGACCACCAATAATGACGACGATAAATGACAGCAATAACGGGTCGCCACCCATCAGGTAGTGTGCTTGCTGAATCGGAACGATAAGCACTGCGCCCAGTGCGGCAAGCCCGGCGCCGAGACCAAAAACCAACGCATATACTTTATCGACATGGATGCCGTGTGCCTGCGCCATTTCACTGTCAAGTTGCGTGGCGCGCATAATCAGACCTAATCGTGTACGGGACATGACCAGCCACAGTATCAACAGAATAACGATGGCGGCTGCAATAACAGCGAGTTTGTAGGTGGTTGTGCTTAAGCCCCATGGCCAGGTCAGTACAAAGCCGTTTTCGCCTAATTCAAACCATGGAAGGGCAATACGTTTATTGAATGGTGCTTCTACTGGTCGCGCCTCGGGTCCGAAGGTCATCAAAGTGGTTTGCTGGATAACATAGAGTAATCCGATCGTTGCAACAATGGTTCGTTCGGGGTCGTAGTTAATACGTCGCAATACAAGATGATCGCTAACAATTGCTAACAGTCCGACTAATAAAGGTGCGACGATTAGCGCTGCAACAAAACCCAATGCCGGGTGTGCGGTAATCATGCTGGTTACCCACCAGGCTATAACAGCCCCGAGCATAAAGAACTCACCGTGGGCAACATTGACCACGCGCATTATGCCAAAAACTATACTTAACCCAACGGCAGTGAGTGCCAGTACCGCAGCAGTTATAGCACCTTCAAGTGATGCGATAAACAGATATGGCCCAAATTCCATTGCTGTAAGCGTCGATTAAATATAGTGGGGTAATCCTCGAAGCTTAAAGGCAACGAGGTTGCTTGTATTTAGTGTGGTTGCGATGTTTCATCGCAACCACGTCATCAGAAAAAACCTGAATAGATAAAGCTTAGAAAGCTTGCTTGGTGTAATCAACTTCATCTTCATAGAGTGTATCTTCTATTGAAGTGGTGTGCGCCAACACCAGCTTTCCGTTGTCTACTTTGGAAATGTACTGATGTCCAAAGGTCTGGTGTGTCTTGCCGTTAAAACGTTTTGCGCCTTGCGGGTGTTCGTTGGAATGCGGCATATCACTCATGGCTTCAACCGCTTCTATGAGTTTTTGTCTGTCGTCCGGCCCCTTGTAGCCAGATGCCTCCATACCGGCTTTAACGACATAAAGCGTTTCCCAGCAACCGAACATGTGGGCGTAGGTGGACACATCTTTTGGATCAGAAACAGACGCGCCATTTTCATCAACACCAACGGCTGCGCGATAGGTTTTATCAAATTCGGATTGATCGGCCTGAGCATACCGAGGCATGCCTTCCCAGAAATAGGTACCTTCCAGGAATTCAAGTCCTGGACTGGCCAAATCAACCGCTTCCAGACTATCGATAAAGCCGAAGATCTCTGGCTTGCTTGGGCCGAAAAATTCACCAAGTTCTTTTACGAAGGTGAGTACCGCTGGTCCAACCATAACGTGATAAATGACTTCAGTATCGCGTGGTATTTTAGGAAAGTACTTGGTGAATGACGTTTCTGTTGGAGGAATCGCAATCTTTTCCAGAATGGTTCCGCCTTGATTCTCAAACGCTGCAGTGAAATAGTCGCGATGATCGTGTCCAAACGCGAAATCGGGAAAGATCATTGTGACTTTCTTGCCCAGATTGTTGGCGATAAATGGTCCCATGGCTTCGACCTGACTTTTCACATCAGTAATACCGGGTTGAAGCGTGTAGCGATTGAGTTTACCGCTGGCGACGTGATGACCTTCAGAGACCACAAAGTAGGGAATCTTCAATTCACCCGCT
The DNA here is from genome assembly GCA_937981955.1 of uncultured Granulosicoccaceae bacterium. Taxonomy (GTDB): domain Bacteria; phylum Pseudomonadota; class Gammaproteobacteria; order Granulosicoccales; family Granulosicoccaceae; genus Granulosicoccus. The sequence continues at coordinate 12,327 of CALJNA010000085.1, read as the reverse complement.
CGCGGTGCTGAACCAAACACAACGTGACTGAACAGCGTGCCGAATGCCAGATCGCATTTGTGCTGGTTGGCAAATTTTTCCACCACTTCAGCACCGCGTTTCGGATCGGTTCCATCGTCTTCGGCAACGATTTCGATCGGCCTTCCATTGATACCACCTTCTTCGTTAATTCGCTTTACCACGGCTTCTGTGGTCCGGTCGTACCAGCGTCCGTAAGCAGCGCCGATTCCGGTGCGGTGAACCTGAAATCCGATTCGAATAGGTTCAGCGCTTTGTGCTTGAGCATGGCCGAGTAATCCAGGCAGGGTGCCTGATGCGGCGACGACGCCGGCTCCGGCTGCAATGCTTTTCAAAGCCGTTCGACGGCTCTTGTCAGTTGCGGACTTCTTGGGTGGTACGTTGGACGAATCGGTCATGCTAATTTCCTCGCGGTTTGAGCCATCGCTGCAAGGAGGCTCACGTAGTTTCTGTTATGCGCCTCTCGGGGCGGCAAGCAGCCAAAGGCCGATAAATGTATAAAAAACCATGAACGCTGCCAACGGTGCCTGGCTGATAATAGCTCGCCGCGCGCTGCCAAACAAATCCAATGCAATGGCATGGGCCAATATGACTGATAAAACGTGTCCGACAACCACAGCAGCAGCCTGTGTCAGCCATATTGCCTCAACGCTGTGGTGTGAATTCATAAAGCCGGTTGTGACGTAAAAAGTGCCCAGATTCAGCAAATCTGCACCGCTGTCGAACGGATCGGATGCAGCAGCAACGGCGTATTGTGCATTAACCATGAATGCGGTCAGAAAATGCGCAAAGTGGTAGACGAATGCTATCGGCAGCATCGATATGGCCAATTGGCAGAACGCACTATGAAATGACACGGATGTGCCGGTACCGGCTTGCTGATTTGCCCAATGGGTTCCCGCCCAGACACAGGCTGCATAAACAATGATCAGTAATGCGTTCGCAGCCAGCAGTCCGAGCACCGTTTTATCAATAATAGCTGAGCGTCCCGGAAATTCGAGGGGGTTAACACCGATAAAAGCAAGCCAACTGAAGGTTTCGTTTAAACCGTCAAAACTACCCGAACCTAACAAAACAAGGATAAACACCGCAGCACTTATGGTTGTGGCGCGAGTGACAAACGCTGGCCAGCCGGGAAAACCAACACGCAAGCTACCGACTCTTTTGCCAACAACCGACAATTGTGCGTATCGTGACAGTAGCATCGAAAAACATTCGCACCGTCGCAGCCATTGTTCGCCAAACACAAGCAAGCCGATGAGCGTGAATAGCCAATACAACGCAACGATGCGTGACAATCTCTCTGGTGCATCGGGTGCAACATCGGCAAGTACGAACGTCATGACCAGTAACAGTGCGATAACGCCGGGCCACACTCCCAACCAGTCTGGCAGGTGAAATGATCGTCTGACAGGCAGTAGGCCTTGAGCCACTTGGTAAAGACCGGTCCATGGGTTTACGAAGCGCCACAGGTTTCCAAACACGCCTTGCAGCACTACAAACCCAATCCACCAAATTGTCCAAATAAATAACGGTAGAGGGTTTTCCAACGGATCGTGCGAGCCTGTCAGTCCAGTCCATAACAGCGCGAACAGAAATATCGTGGACAGCAGGCTCAGGGTAACTTCTACCCGGTTGAAGCCGGACATATCGGTTTTGGAAGATACGGAGCTCGGTACCGATTCTACGGCCGCTTCATTGGTTTGCGGTGTTGAACGGTCTGTTGTCTGCTTTTTGTCTAGTGTCGCGTTTGCATTTGGAAAAAGCGCATGTGTCCAACGTACGGGCATGAATGCCAGTAACAAAATCGTTAGCACCACAGCTAATACACCCGATGTAATGTACACCGCAGTCGGGAGCAGCAGTACCAGTCCTTGCTCCGACACGTGGGCATGAACCAGCTCTGGTGACACCAGAGCTACGATTGCAACGCAAATCGCCGATGCAGTTAATGAGGTTCTAGGGTTGTTCAACTTTTACCAAGAAACTGGCGTATGCTGCCGGTTTTGGGGCTGAAAGTCGCATTGATGTCCCGCAATTCCATCGACAAAGCAATGGAATGGGATGTGAAGTCGTGTTCCAGAAATTGCTTGGCCGCGCTGAATAACTGCTCGGTCAAACTGGCTTTAACCTCGTCAGTCCTGCCTTCTCTTAATCGTATTGAAAAATCAATATAGCCGTGTTTGCGGTCGCCGTCGGCAATGGAGTAATGGTCGCAACGAAACGCTCGGACCCGGACACCAGCGATCGGAGCAACGTCCGATGCAATAGCGGTTTCGCGCAACACGTTACACAGCGCAGACACATCAATCACGTCTTCCAGATTGGCAGAGTAGGTGATTTCAATATGGGGCATCTGTAAACCTTCACGTTTGGAACAATCTGTAATAGTACAAGACTAGTTGAGCTGTCGCACATTCATTGCATTGTGCTCGACAAAACGCTGTTAAAGCCAGAGGACACACAGGCCATAATGCGGACCAAAAAAAAGGCCGCTTTCGCGGCCTTTCAAAGTATTGTTTTTGAATCGAGCTAATTGCCGATAAGTGTTACTTCCGTTTGTAAACGCGTACGTAATCGATTTCCAGTGCCGGGTTTGCAAACGTGTTGATGTCGTTCTGATTTGGAAAGTAATCGTTTGAATTACGTCCCAGGCCACCGGAGCTTGCTGGATAGTTGGTCCAGTAACCGCCCATTGCCAGATTCAAAATGAGGTACAACTCTTCATAGTCTACGTTACTGTTGTAGAGCTCGCTAACCTTCTGGCCATCGATAAACCAGGTAACGTGTCCAGGTTCCCACTCAACAGCATAGGTGTGGTAATCCTGACTGAAATCGGTTCCGTTGTATATCTGGCCTTCAGGTTGCGGTTTGATGAAATGCGCATCGCCACCATAAGTCGCGCTGACGTTGGTGAAATAGTGGAATGAGTTGTATACGTACCAGGGAGCGTGACCAAGGTTTTCCATAATATCGATTTCGGTTCGGCGCGTTCCTTCGTATTTGCGCTTCTGATGGTGCAACCAGAAAGCCGGGAATGTGCCGACATGATTCGGGATTTTAATGCGCGCTTCAAAATAGCCGTACTTCTGGGTGAACTTGTCGTACGTTGAAATAGCACCTGACAAGAAGTCTTGCTGAGCCACCATGTCACGAAGAGGGCCGTGGCCATTTTTGTTGTTGTTGGTTTTCAATGGGTTCTTTATCGCTCTAATTGCCAGACGTGAACCATTGAGTTCGAATGGGTTGTGCTGCGGTACAACATGGTTCTGATGATCCTGATCATCAGAAAATATGTTGACGTAGAACTGATTCTCTCCATTAACTACACGGTATTCGTTTCTCTCACCATTGAACTCACCGTCCCACCGTAGTTGGGTATTCCAACGATTGCGGTTCAGGGTTGAGTTGTTGAATTCGTCGCTGAACGCAAGTTCGTATCCTGGCTTTTCGTAGACTTCGCCATACGTGTAAGAAGCTGGGTCTATTGGTCCATTGTCGTTAGCTGGCGCGGGCGCTGCTGCATCGTTTTGAGGTGGAGGTGGTGCAGCTGATGTGACAGAGCCATTATTGAAATCGCCTCGAACTTGAAATTTCAGCGTTTCCGACTGCTCACTGTATTGGCCAGAACCGTTAGCGGCTCTTACCGTTAGAGAGTGATCACCGTTCCAAAGGTTTTCACTGAAAAACTGTGTGTCGGATGTGGTGCCTGCGTAAGAACCATCGACGGTGACATCGTACGTGGTTGCGCCGGGTGTCCAGTCCCATTGCCATTTAACCGTGCCCTGTTCAACCTGTTCAGCTCTTAAATTGCCGGGTATGCCGACTGCGCCGTTACTGCTGTTCTGAGCGGGGTTTTGTGCAGTGTTTGTTGAAAACTGCTGTGTATTACCGGTGTTGTTGTCGTTTTGAGCTGTATTGTTTGTTGATACTTTTGCTGTGATCGACGACGACGAATATTGCCAGTTCTGATCGATGGCTTTGACTGTCATCGAGTGATCACCGGGCCACAGATCGGTAGAAACGTATCTGGGATCGGGTGTCAGGCCCTGGTACTGACCATCGACAGTGACCTCATACTGAACAGCACCGTTAACCCAGTCCCACTCCCATTGAACCTGGGTTGGACTTTGAGCGATTCCTCGCGGGTTGTTAGGTGGATCGATTGCCAGCGCAATGCCGGCGTTTAACAATAGGAAAGGTACTACCAGCGTTTTAATCATTACGCGAGCAATCTTTTCGAATTTCATATGGGTGTTGAGCTCTTTTAAATTTTCCGAGTAATGCTTTTTCAGAATATTTGGTTGCAAGTCAGGTTACTTATTATTTGGCCGAATTCCATTGCGCATAACCCGTTGTGTTCGAATCAACTTCTTATATGTCGACTCTCGTTATTAAGCATCGTTAGATGAGCTGATCGTTCGTTGCTGATCGTTCGCTGCTTCTCGTTCGCTGCTTCTCGTTCGTTAATTCTCGCTCGTTACTTCGAACGTCGTGTTTTACGGTCGCTTTTATATCTCAGACCAACGCGACCCTTGGCAAGCGTATCCTTGCTCTTCAAAGCCGCGGTGAGTCTGCCGTAAAAACCTGAATCGAGACTGAAAAAACCACGCCATTATGACGAAAATCGCCTTTATATACGGGATCTTGCTAGATCTTAATACGCAACGCAATCGATGCTGGGGAGATGGGATGACTTTGAATTAAAAGCGTGATGGGCATCACACTAATCCGTGTTGCGATCTATCCAAACGTTAATTAAAACACAGCAATTTATTTCCAATCTGTTCTACGCAACGGATATTGCCAACTTCGACAGTAGGCTGAAACGTATTGAATTTGACCAATGAAGCTTAGCTTGAATATCGTCCACGAGACCACAATCGACCGTCTATTAAAGACAAGCCGAGAGCGATTATGGCAACCCCAATGATTTGATTGATACTCAGCTTTTCCGCAAGTAGCCAAATGCCGAGCAAGCTCGCCCAGGCAGGAATCAAGAAAGTAACCAGAGACAGGTTAGTCGCCCCGGCAATCGCAAGTATTCGAAAATAGAGAATATAGGCGAATGCTGTTGAAAGTAGCGCCAGGGCCATCAATGCGAAAAGGACTGATAATTCAGGGAATGCAACCATTGAGGGTTGGTCTATCAACATCATCGCCGGGAACGTTAATACTGCTGATGCAGTAACTTGTCCTGCAGCTGTGGTAACCGGATGTATACCCATGCGATGGAATCGACGTCCAAAAATTCCGGCAAAAGCATAACTGAGCGCGGCGCCAAGAATGGCTAGTTGTGCCAGCGTGTTTCCAGTGTCAAATGACTTTAGATCCGGCGCGATGATGCTGAAGGTGCCGATGAACCCGACAATGACACCGGCTATTTTTAGCGCGGTGATATTTTCATCCTTGAGTAGTATCGCTGCGAGCACGACCGCGAACATGGGAACAGTCGCATTCATTATTGACGCCAGTGACGACGAAATAATGGTTTGGCCCCAAACAATAAGCGTGAACGGTATGACGTTATTCAGCAGGCCCATTATGAAAAAAGCTCGCCAGGCATCGAGAGTTCCGGGCACGCTTATTTTGTTGGCGGCAATATAAATCCATAAAAAAGCGGCAGCCAGTGCGACACGCAGAAACACAATGGTCATCGGGCTCAGCGTATCGACAAGAATTTCAACGAAGTAAAACGATCCACCCCAGACAAGAGATAGCGTGACCAGCATTGCCCAGGCTTGTATTCCCATCACGCTGGATATGGCTTTGGGCATTGTTTTTCAGGTAGGTTTGTCAGAACGGGACTGTTAGTTTATCTCACGGCCGGCGTTGGGTAATCGAAAAGCGCACCCCAGGCGAGGAAGTGGCTTGACCGATAAGCATTTCGGTACTAATGCTACATATTCTAACTAGTTGAATATAAGGAATATATTTGGACAAGACACCTTTTGTAAGACATGTGATATAGTCAATTCACAATCAAAATGTAGTAATGCTCACAATGGATGATTCAGCCGTTTTGCTTCCGGTTTCGTCACGAGATAACAACCTACAGGTCTCAACAGCCGGTACGCCGATCTCAGCACGCAAGAACAATCGCGTTTCCAGTTCAATGGAACGACGCAGACAGAATCGCCGTCGCCGCTCTTACTCATGGGCAAGCAGGCAGCGCTAGATTCGCATCGCTGGGTTTGAATGCCTGCATTTGAATGCGATGAGTGGTGAACTGGCTTAGGTAACCTGGCAGGTACAGGCGGCCAAAAACCCCGTTATTAACTGTTGGAATTTTTTAAATGAGCCAATAGTTGCGCAAAAGCCGATGCCATTAATGCCGAATGTGCCTGTGACGCAGGTATATCAAGCATCGAAAACGCGATCAGGTATCGTTCGCAAAGTTCATCAGCACCAACCAGAGTAACGTGCTTGTTATCATCCGGTACGAAATGCAACCCTTCTTTTATTTCGTTACCTATGAGCAAACCGGATAGATAGGAATGTACATCTTCGCTATCGATTTCGTTCAGCAACACGCCTGAGCGAGCAAGAAAAAATTCGCTAACAATCGTGTTCGTAGAAAAGCCCCGACGCAAACCTTGTTCAAAAGTCGCCGATTTAAAGCTGTTTTCAGTCGCTAGCTGGCCAAGCAAGGTTTTGTTCAGCAATACATCGAACAATTCTCCAGTCACAATTGTTCTAAATGCCTGCACTTTACCGTCATTGACGACAGCCCATTTTGAGTGTGTGCCTGGCATGACAACCAACGCCTTAGCGGTTGTCTGGGTTGCACCAAAAAGTGCCAATTCTTCTCCTCGCATAACATCCGCCTGCGGTTTTTGCTGACTTAATCCAGGCAAAAAATACAGACTTCTGTTTTGCACAACTCGCTTTACAGATTGTTCGGTGAGACTGTTAAGTGATGCGGGAAGTGGGATGTAAGGAGTTTCGACCCATCCATTGCGGCTGGTTATCATGCCGGAAAGTACGATGGTTCCATCAGGTGCTGCGTAATCATCAATCAATGAGAAAAGCCGTTGTTCAAATGCCTGATCGGTGATGTGTTTTATACCGCTTGCCGATTCGATCGTTTTAAGCAACTTGAATTGCTCATCGTAGCAATACGCACGAAAGCTACTCGAACCCCAGTCAATGCCAATATGGTGGGCGTGTTTTGCTGTCACATCGAACCTTCTTGAGCCTGAGCCGGTTTGATTAAAAAGCAGGTAATTTCTGACATTTCAGTCATATATTCACGATTTTTTGTGCCATTGGTTGCATTTGAGGCATGGACTTATTAAGCATTGGTAAAAATGCGGATTGTGAACCCCGAGAATACTTGATTTTACTTAAAATACGGCTTCAAAAGAAAAACGCGTTAGACAACGTTATTTGCTGATTTTAGTAAATTATTTTAACCGTTGCAGGAATGCAAACCCTTACAGGATATGAGCAGCATGCTAATCGTTAATTATTCAGTGCCGGTTGCTTTACAGTGGTAATTCGATCTGTAGCAGTCATGGTAGTGCTGTCAGTCCTGTCGAGTGGGTGTGCAGGCGTTTTCACATCAGTGAATGCAGAAGATGCACCGCTAACCGGTCATTCGACCCTGTCGGCACGGACGTCAACCAGTGCCGATAAGAATAACTTTATTAATTCGAAACTAAATATGCCAAAACATCAGTCTGATAAGCCGGAAGCTTTAAGTGCAGTGCGGTTCGACGGTTCTGCATTCCATGCGGGTGTACTAAGTTTCGGCTGTACCAGTTCAACCGACTTTATCATCGAACATAAAATTGTTGATAGTCAGTGCCGGGTAACTTTGGTTCGCACAAAACCAGATTTGTGTCGCCGCGCACCGATGATTGCTGAGTTGTCTGTTCCCTGGTCGGTGCCAGAAGCGTGCAACGAACTCGATCTGGTTGTCACCAATCCGGTTCTGGTAACGAATGAATCCGGTGGCTTGTCAAAACGGTCTAAGTGATGAAATACACCTTGTTAAAAAAGACATCCATCATCTTTGCACTGTGCCTGTCCGGATGGTTTTTGCCAATAACTCTGGTTAATGCGCAAGTGGCTCATACACCTGTTGTTGGTCCAGACTATATTGTTGGTGGTACTGTTGTGCCTAACGAATCGCGCTATCCATTCATGGCATCGGTGACCATCGATGTTAACGGTACAGGTACGTTTAACCATGCATGCGGTGGTTCGTTGATTGCCGATCGTTGGGTGGTCACAGCAGCTCACTGCCTGAACAATAGCTTTGGCAATCCGATTTCTCCAACAAGAGTCGGTGTATTGCTGGGTGACACCGATTTGGTCAGGCGTGATGGCGTGTTCGTGCCTGCGAACCGTCTCATTCTTCATCCTGACTTCGAAAGCAGTAGTCTGAGTAACGATATCGCCTTAATTGAATTACTGACACCTTATAGCGCTCCGCTCGCCGTGTTACCCGCCACTAACAGTCCGGTTCCTGTGCTCGAAGAATCGGGTGTTGCCCTTGGCTGGGGAGCGCTGCGAGAAAGTGGCCGCCCATCAACCCTGTTGCGTGAGGTTTCCCTTCCGATTGTCAGCAATATTGATTGCTTTACTGTATATCGCGATTCGTTCGATTCGCGTGAATCTTTTTGCGCCGGCGGTTCTCGAACCGGTGGACAGGATACATGTCAGGGAGACAGTGGTGGACCGTTGCTGGTTGTACGAGAAAATGCATCTGTGATTGCCGGAATAGTCAGTAGTGGATTTGGTTGTGGGCTGAGTGGTGTGCCTGGTGTCTATACCCGTGTTGAGGCGTTTACTGACTGGATAACCGGTCATACCCAGGGCACAATGCAGTACGTGGGTCAACAAAACGCCTTTGCTGCTGACGACATTGATGTTTCGCGTATTCCGGTTAACACCCTAATCAACGGCCAGATAGCAGCAGGGCAGTCAGCATTCTTCGATATCACTGGTGCGAAACAGGTAAACCTGACATCCAATACCGGTGATGCCGATCTTTATATTGTTGAGGGTAGTGACGAACTCGTTCTATCTGCTGAAACGGTGTTATGTGCTTCGGAAAACCCGACCATTGCCAACCCGACTTCGTTGGATACCTGTGTGCTTGACGAAACTGCCGAGGGTTTGTTCGCACTGATAAAAGGCGTTACCACTTCAACTGCCTATTCGTTATCCACTCAGAACATAGAGGGTGCGCTTGGCACAGTGCAGCTTTACACCGTTGACGGTGTCCCGGTTAGCCAGAATACCGGTCAGCGCAGAACCATTAGCGCTGGTGTTTTCGGTGTCGCAGGACTTGTGTCGTTAGTGTTATTGCTTGTTTTTCGCCTCTTCGGTGTTTTCGCCTTGCGGCGCCATTCTGGTCAAAGTACAAAATAAATAGACCAAAAGTCGGATTAGACTATACAAATTCGATATTGGTAGATATATAAGGTACTTTCGTCGATATTTAAGGTTCCTATTGGCAATCAGGTCTAAGACCCGGAACCATCATGAAATTGTTTTCAAGACTCTCCGCGACCGTACTTGCGGGCGTGGATAAAACCGTCTCCCACATCGAAAATCACGATGCGGTTATCGAAGCATCTTTAAAGGAAACACAGCGTGCAGCCGCCAGAGCACGCGTGCGTTTACAGCGCGTGAATCGCGATGCAGAAACCATGCATCGTCGGCAAGAGTCGCTCAAATCGAAAATTGAGCACTGGACATTGCGAGCTAAAGACAACAGCGAAACGGATCGGGCTCTGGCCCTGCAATGCCTTGCACGACGAAAGCAGTGCCTGCACGAAGAGCAGGAGCTACAAGTTGCTTTGGCAAAACATGCAGCATTACAGGAAAAACTCACATCCAGCATTGCAGGTATCGAGAAACGGGCCGTATCCATGTCTCAACAACGCAATCAGATGCGCAGCCGAGAGTCTACTGCAGAAGCGTTGCGCATTATCAATCGTGTTGATGGCATAGAAGATGGTGGCGTGGACGACATATTCGAACGTTGGGATATGTCCATCACTGAAACTGAAATCAGTGCAGGAACCTCATTGGATTATGACGTCGTCGATGCGCTGGAGGAGCAGTTTGTATCCGCTGAAACACAGCTTGAACTGGAGGGTGAGCTGGATGCATTGATAGCCGCTGATGAACGTGCGGACGTAGGCGGTGATCAATGAATACGGTAAGTACAGAATATATTGAGTCAACGGAAACAGACGAGGACACAGCACACGAATCTGCATCTGCGCTCCCTGTGCCTGGCGATGTAAAGCCGGATTCAAAATCCGGTGTGATGAGCATCATTCGACGTTTTGGCTCTTTGTCAGAATTGATTCGCATGGGTGGCGTAGCGGCCATGGTCATTTCCATGTGTCTGTTTTTGTTTGATGGTCTCGATATCGTCAACGACACGCAACGTTTTATCAGTATGTTGATGTTAACCGGCTTGTTAAGTGCTGGCGGATTCATACTGGCGTTTGTGATGCGAGAACCACGAGGCTCCAGAGCATTCTTTGGTCTTGCACTGTTATCAGTCCCCGTCAATTTTACGGTGCTTGGGGCATTACTCTATTCTGTCGTACAGTTCGACGGGTTAAATGTTGCCTATCCTTCCCTGGCAGCATGGCACATTACTGATATTGCAACCCTGGGTTCAACCGTGCTGATTGCTTTAGCCGCATTGATTCCGGTCAGTATTATCGGGGTTTCCATCATGGCTAAGGCAGGGCGTGGTTGGTTGTGCTCAGCATTGCTTGCCAGTAGCAGTTTGTTGATGTTGCCCGTGCGTGACTCAGCCTGGATAGCGCCATTGGCAGTTCTGGTTGTATTGGCGATGATGTTTGCTATTAAGCGCTTCGGACAGGATGCCATTTATTTGAAGACATCGGCCGGTCGCTTTGTACAGGGCCTGCTGTTTTTGCCTCCAATAATAATGTTGGTTCGCAGCTTTTGGCTTTACGATATCACTGCGTTGTCAGGCCTTATGGTCGCGTTAACCGCGTTTGTCGCACTACGCTTTTTAACTCAGCGAGACGAACTTAATTCTGTTCTCTCTGGTGCCTTGCATTGCGCTAGTGCTGCCACAGCGTTGGTTGCTGCTCTGCTTGCGATGAGTGCTTTGCCTGGTACCTGGAGTGTGGGTCTTGATGCTTTGGTATTTTGTGGCGTTCTTGGCGGGTTAATGCTTGATCTGGAATGTCGGATTCAGAGCGAAGATATGGCCGAATTTTTCGGTATCGCAACCGCGATCGTACTCGCAATAGCAATGCTCTACCATCAACTTCTGTATAACGGTTTAATGGTCTTTCTTTCGGGTTTGATGTTATCAATCGCAATGATTGCATTGGCATTGATGCAAAAGAACAAAGAAAAAATCATCATCGGCGTCGTGGCCTTGTTGGCTTTTGGAATTATGAATGCCGCATCAATTGCAACTTACTTTGCGGACACCGGATGGCTAGGGTTTGCAAGTCTGGGTGCAATGGCAATCGTAATAGCTTCTGTTCTTGATCGGTTTGGTCCGATATTAAGCGTGCGATTAAGGCGTCGACTTAACAACGGCTGATCATTGTCCTTGAGATAAGGGGGATTAGGTTATGCGCATCTGTGCAGAGTGCATGTGCACTTCTAAGCTATGCGCACCTGTGCAGAGTGCAAGTGCACTTCTAAACTATGCGCACAAGTGCACCAAGGCCGGCTGCATGATGTTCCAGTGCATGGCAGTGAAATAACCAATCCCCCGGGTTGTCAGCGACGAATGCAAGTTCGAATTTTTGTCCTGGTAATATTAGTGGGCTGTCCACCCAATAGGGGGACGGTAATGCTTGCCCATCAACTGACAGTAATTTCATGTGGTGGCCGTGCAAATGCATTGGGTGAGGGAACGCCGTGTCATTGCTAATGGTCAGGCGAATGGAGGTGCCTTTTTTCGTGTTGATAAGTGGGGGCATATCGAGCTTGTTGGCAACCACATCGTTGAGTGCCCAAACATAGCCTTGACGGGCAATTTCACGTAAATCTTTCCATTCACCATTGAGTTTTGCCCGTTGAAGACCACCCATTGCTCCGCCAGCAATAACCACTTCGTGAGCTATCGCTGTGGACAGATTTGGCTCCGGCGGTGCCGACGCTGGCAAATCAATTGGGCTTGCTAACACCGAATCTCTCAGAGGCTCGTCTTCGTACACTAACTTGATGAGTTCGAACGATTGACGATAAAAACTGTCGACTACCGGCACGATGGTTTTAGGATCACCAGTCATATCGATGATCACATCTTTGCGCCCGGCTGCACCAATGACAATGGGGTCGTGT
>CALJNA010000084.1 GCA_937981955.1 uncultured Granulosicoccaceae bacterium | reverse complement strand
CGCTTTGGCATCATCGGCGCGAAAAAAGTGTCCGTCACGCACAATGGATTGTCGGCTTGCCGCGCAGCTCGGGCATTGGGTGGTCGCGTCCATGCGAACCTCCTTAATTGTCTGGGAAACTAAACAGTATCAGAAAAGTCTATCCCCAGCATGCTGGGGCAGTTTTTAACGGTTCCTGATCGTGGCCGCCTGCGTTGGTTCGGTAGCTGCCAACCTCGTCACGTTCGACATACTCGCAGCAACAGGGAACAGGATATCAAACCGTGCACCTCCAAGCGTTTTGCTTCGATCGATAGAAAACTCGGCCATATGCCATTGCGCAATTCTGCTCACAATAGCCAAGCCCATGCCATAGCCTTTACTCGACTGACTCCCGTCACTGAGCTGGCCTCGAACGAACGGCTTCATCATCTCATGCCGCTGATCTTCTGGGATACCGGGGCCATCGTCTTCTACGCTTAGCAGTATTTTGGATCGTTTGGAGTTTATTGTTACCAGAACATGCTTATTACCGTAATTAACAGCATTCTGAAGCAGATTGTTCACCAACATTGTGATATAGCGAGGGTGTGCATCGACTATGCAAGCCGTCAACGGAGGCTGCCAGGTTATCGTGACGCCTTTGGTTCCCAAAAGCGAATCTACGCTTACGCTGATCACATCAACCAAATTTACAGACGACTTTGGCATATCGCTTAACTGTTGATCAAGACGAGCATATTCAAGTAATACTTCTACCAGGTTTTCCATCACCGTAAGGTCGTTACTCAGTCGACCTTGATACTCTGCCCTGACTTTTTCATCTTTCGCCTCATCTAAAAGATCTATGCCAAATCGCAGACGAGCCAACGGTGTACGTAAATCATGAGACACGGCGCTGGCCAACATCTTATTGTCGGCAACCAAACTCTGTATTCGTTGCGCCATGGAATTGAACTCACTTTCTATACCGAATAGAAAACTGCGCTGATGTGTCGATACACGTTTATCAAATTGCCCCTCACCAAAAGCTCGTGCAGACTTGCCAAGTGCCAGCAAACGTCTGGCTAGCGGATACACCCACAGCAATACTAATGAAATGATGCCGCCATAGAACAGCATGGTGAATACAAACCTCAAAGGTGTTTCGCTCTCGACACCAGGTGGTGACAGGGACAAGACCTGGTTAGAATTAGGTACTGCAAAAAACAGCATAACGTCGGATTCAGATTCGAGCACCAGCGGCTCTCCAACACTAAGCTGTTGTTCTAACTCAAGCGGCAAAGCCATCTCTTGCGCACTGATCAGTCGCATGGCAATTGGATTAGTGTCGGGCCACGATTCAACTATAGTGCTAAGTTTTTCAGGAGATTGAGCCGAGCTAACCAGGTCTGAGCCTATTTCCCGATAGACCTGCAAAGAATCGTTTTCACTTTTGGCTAAACCTGCGAATAATTGATCGAGCGCCCAGCCGAGTCCGATAGTGGATAGAAGAACAACGACCAGTAAAGATACGCTCAGCCGACGCACTATTAACTACCACGCATCCGGTGCAAGCAAATAGCCTTTTCCGCGAATGGTTTTTATTCGCTCAGGTGCTGAGGCTACGTCGCCCAGTTTTTTTCGAAGCCTTGAAATACTGATATCGATGGAGCGATCCAGTCCGTCATATTCGATACCACGCATTTGACTGATCAGTTTTTCTCTGCTCAGTGGAGATCCTGCCTGCGAGGCTAGCAATGTCAGTAAATCAAACTCGTGAGAAGAAAGATTAATGTCTTTTTCGTTAAGTGTCAGGGTTCGAGATGTCGGGTCAATGTACAAACCACCAATGCGAATAACATGTGCAGGATCGTCAGATTGCTCCCGTCGAAGTAAAGCTTTTACCCGTGCCAACAATACTTTTGGCTTTACAGGCTTTGCCAGAAAATCATCAGCGCCTATTTCAAGCCCACGAATTTCATCATCTTCTTCGCTTTGTGCCGTTAGCATTAATATGGGTCTGGAATAAAATTTTCTTGCCTTCTCACAAACTTCCAAACCTGATAGTCCTGGCAGCATAACGTCGAGCACAACCAAGTCTGGCTCGTCAGCCTGAATAAGCTCCAGTGCATCATCACCACGAGTGGCAACACTAACCTGGAAATTGTGAGAGTTTAAATAATCGGCTATCCAGGCAGCTAAAGATTCATCATCTTCGACCACCATGATGTGAGCTGCATCTGCTTCAGTTGTCATTAGAATAATCTCCAGCGTCGCTTGGAGCGCTTTTTCCGATAAACCCAAGACACCGACACCGAGGATTTGTTTAGCTCAGTTCCTGTGTCATCTTTTAGAACATACTCTGTTGTACCTGGCAATGTCTGAGGCATAAGCACTGTGCCAGTACTCGTGTCCGACCAGCATTTCAACTTTTCGTTATCCATACCATACACGCAGACCTGCACTATCTCGGTCGATTGCCACTCAAATCGCAGCTTTACAAAACAGGGCTGACCTTGTCGCAAGGTGACGCAACGGTTTGGCGATACAGTAAATTTTGTTTGAGTAGCATTGATAGAGTCTGCGCTTTTCTTGGTGTCGCTTCTATCAGCTGCATCGGCAGAGTTCGAAGACTCAGTCGACTTTTCTGTGTTACCCCAAATAACGCCTGCCACTGGTATCAGGAGCAAAAACACAACCCAACGCAGCACCCTGTTTGCTTTACCGCGCAGCGTCACTGGTCGATTGCGTCCTGTCACAATACTTAGTACACAAAAGTTATGGAAGTTGAAAAAGTGAGGTAGCTATCGTTAGTGATAATCGGACTACCAACAACCGCTGAAGGTAGCTCCCACCAGCGCCCGGTTGATTTGAAAATGAAGTGCTGGTTTAAAGGATAGGTAACACCAATTTCACTGACAAATGTTGTACCTGAGTCTGCTTCATAAGTCGGATAAATTGAAGTAGCCTCATCGGGATCAATACCGAACTGGTAATCCAGAGCTGCAGCACTTTCGAAACGAGCGCCGAGTAACGCATGGAAATTCCAGTTCCGATACAACCATTGTCTTGCCGCAGTAGCCGTGACCAGGGTCCCTCCATGCACATCCGATACATCGTTGAGTGCTTCGAACTGAAATATATACGGCCCGTTGTAACCTGTTGCGCGAAGCCCAAGATAAGATGCAGGTTCCCGATCGGTAAACTCTTCTAACTTTCGATTCAGTTCACTGTCGACTCCGTGCTCACTGGTTGCCGCAAGTACATCGACAGACCATACGTCACCTGAATACGCGTTCAGTCCAAACTGAAACTGGTTATAGCTTTCAGCATGGGCATCAACGAAGAACCGCTTATAGCGATAATGCCCACCCAACCCGATTTTACCGACAAGGTGATCACTCCCCGGAATAGGCATTTCATTGAGAATGGCGGATACCGAAATTTCAAAGTACCCATCGTTTTCAATTGACTCATCTTCCCGCCCTGCTCTTACATCGCGTGAAATATCGGCAGCGAGCGCAAATTGACAGGGTAGCAACAGACAAAGCAACAGACCGGCTGCTGGCAATTGCCACCTGACAGAATGCAGATTGAGTAACACGTGCAAGTACATATCGCCATATTACCCTGTCAGGACGGCCAAGGTACCGTAACGGTTCGTAACAGCCCCGTTGAATCGGGACTTCTTCGCAAGTTCAGATAAAAAACAGTTGATTTGGCAGGCAGGTACGCCCCACTACCAATTACGGGGCAGTTTTTTCAGAATATGTATAACGCCATCTTGCAGCTGGATGTATTCACCTTTAACAAGCTCGGCCATGACCTTACCGACCATCTCACGCGAAGCACCAATCATATTGCCCAATTCCTGATGAGAGTACTTCTTTTCCAGGTGTTGTCCAGTTTCTGCACTTCCAACGCTGAGTTCCTGCAGCTTGTCGGCCAGACGACGGTAGACATTATCCAGAGCAAGACTGCGACTGCCTTCGGTAGCCTGTCGCAAACGTTGAGTTAGAGAGCGGATAATACCCAAACCCATTTCAGGGCTTTCTTTCAAGCACTGAATGAATCCAGACTTCCCAATCATTAGTGCGGTGGTTTTATCCAGTGTTGAAACTGAGGCAGAACGAGGTTCATCATCGAGCAAGGCTATGTCACCAATGACAGCGCCGGGGCCTTGTTCGTATAACACCAGTTCTTTGCCATCTTCATCACTGACAAACACTTTGACCAAACCTGATTGAATCACATACATGGATTCGCCGGCATCACCTTCGGTCATTAGTATTGCGTTTTTTCGAAATTGCACTTCTCTGGAATGAGCAGCCAGTTGAGCAAGCTGTTCATCGTTCAGGTGAGCAAAAAGCTCAACCGGGCGCAGAACTTCGATGGCGTTGGACATAATGATTGTTCCCTTTCAATATTCAAACAATACAACATTGAATCACGACAGTGCAGCATCATTAATCGATGGCAACACATTATGAGCAAATACACATTAGAGATGTACTCGCCTGCGTTAAAGATTGTAATCCGCACGAAAGCAGCCATACCGCAAAAACACCCGAATCATGCTAAATTCGCTGACTTGTAGCACTTTTTAGAGTGCGCTGATCATCGTTTTTTTCGTTTGCGCTTTTTGCGGGTAATTTTACCACCCGTGCTCTTTTTTCCAGATGCCTGGGTACCTGAGGCCTGTGGCGGTGAGTTATCGGGTTCCACCTGCGGTATAGAGCCAGCGTCGTTTTGCGTTGGCGTTTGTTGTTCGTGTTGCTGAACAGCGAATTCTGATCGATTGGCCGAAGCCTGAGTATCGGCATCGTCCGAGATTTCCATCATGCGCTGATGAGGCAATACAATTTCTCCCGACTTTGGCTTAAAGGCCGTGGTAGGAAGCCATTCCCTGAATTCCAGACCGTACAGTTCCCACATGGTGACAAACAAAGCTGCGATGATCGGCCCGATGACAAACCCCATGAATCCGAATAAAGACAACCCACCCAAAGTGCTGAAGAAAATCATGAGTTCATGCAGCTGAGTATCATTACCGACAAGCTTCGGCCGCAGCACATTATCTATACTGCCAACCACCACCACACAATAAGCTGTCAGCAACGCAGCCGTCAGATATTCACCATTGGCAGCCAGATAGATTGCGGCTGGTGCCCAGACAAGCGCTGTACCTATCCCCGGAACCACCGACAGGAACATCATGGCTACCGCCCAGAACAAAGCACTTGGAATACCGGCAAGGTGCAAGGCTATGCCTGCAAGGATACCCTGTAGCATACCGATAACCGCCGTGCCTTTCAGGGTAGCGCGCGTAACTGATGTAAATCGACGCAGTAATTTCTTCTCATCATCATCATTTAGCGGAAGGTAATACAACAGGTAATACAACAACCTGTCTCCATCCATAAGAAAGAAGAACATGGTGTAGAGAATAATCACAATCGACAACAACGTGCTGAATGTGCCCAGCGTTAGTGCCTGAATGGTATTGATTGTCCATCCGCTTACCGAACCCGTCAGTTTTCCCAACCAGTCGAGCAGCATTTCCCGGTAGGGCAAAATGGTGTCATAGAACGGCAAGGCTTCAAGCTGCGCGGTGATCAGACCAGGCTCTGCCAGCTGCTTTTGTACCCATGGCCGGGCGGTTTGCGCAATATCGAGTGCCTGAGACAACACCGCACCAAAAACCAGAAACAGTGGAACAAAGACGAAGAAAAGTACGAGCAGCAATGTCAGCAATGAAGCCAGCGCTGGTCGATTACCGACCCGACGCAAAAACCATCGATACAAAGGAGTGAACAAAGCAGCAAAGAGCGCTGCGAGAAAGATCGACATTAAAAACGGCTTGACCACCTGATAGAACAGCACCGAAATCACGCCGAGAACCAGAATGATGACAATGCGGTTGACCAGAGCTTGTTGCATCTTAAGGCACGTTTAATAACAGATGTGTCAGTGTAATCCAGCCAACGCATTCTGTCACCGGCATACCAAAAAATAGCCCATCAAATCAGCGGCATAGAGCAATTTGACCAACCACCGGGCAAACTACTCGCTTTCCTGCGGACTTTCAGTGATAGTAGCTATATGAATACTGCACTCAAACCAGGTCTGATCATTATTGTCATGGGTGTCAGCGGTTGCGGTAAATCGACAGCTGCAAAGCTGATGGCCAATCAGCTGGGCATTCCGTTTCTCGATGCTGATGACTTACACCTTCGTCGATGAACCAAACGTTATCGCCGTTAATATTGAACCGGCACCCGACCAAATTGCCCGAAATGCAATTACTGCACTGAACAAGTCTGATTTACGGAAATGCGCCAGGCTAGAGGCCCGTTCGGCAACCTTCACGATCTGTATCGCGCTAACCCTGCAGGTAAAAAAGCATATACTGTCATTATTACATCGCACTCTTTTTCACATTTCATGAACAGGCGATGCAACACAGGAATTAGTAAATGAGTAAAACACTTCTGTTGATGGGTCCGCTGTTTGAGGCGACCATGACCACTTTGGAGTCGAGCTACACCGTCAAACGCTATTGGGATGCTAAAAATCAATCGGACCTACTCAATTCAATTGCTGACGATTGCGTTGGCGTTGTGACCGACGGTGGCCGAGGCGTGTCTAACGACATACTAAAACAGTTACCGAATGTGCGAGTGATCTCGGTGTTTGGTGTTGGAGTTGATGCTATTGACCTTGAGTATTGTAAATCGGCCAATATTTCAGTTGGTAACACACCTGACGTACTTAGCGATGATGTTGCAGACCTTGCGGTTGCATTGGCATTAGCCACATGCCGACAGGTTGTTAATGGCGATCAATACGCACGACAAGGACTTTGGCCAAAACAGGGCGCGATGCCATTAACCGTCCGCATGATGGGAAAAAAAGCCGGCATTTACGGCATGGGAAGTATCGGCACCTGTCTGGCAAAGCGCCTGACCGGATTTGATATGCAAGTGAGTTATTGCAATCGAAGTGAGAAAGCAGGATCCCCATATAAGTTTGTTGCCTCGCTCGAGGCGCTCGCTGCAGACGCAGACTTTCTGTTTATAACCGCGGCTGCCACTGCGGGCACCATCGGCGCAGTGAATCAGCAAGTACTCGACGCACTGGGCAAAAACGGTTATCTGATTAACGTCTCACGTGGCACGCTGGTCGATGAGCCTGCGATGGTTAACAGCCTGGTAAACAAAACAATTGCAGGTGCCGGTCTTGATGTATTCCACGATGAACCAGCCATTCCAGATGCGTTACTCACTTTAGATAATGTTGTATTGCAGCCACATAATGCCAGTGGCACCTGGGAAACAAGACAGGCTATGGGTGATCTGATGCTTGAAAACCTTCAATGCCATTTTGACAATAAACCTTTAACAGCATCGGTTGTCTGATTTTCATAGTGAGCAATGCGCTGAGGCAGTTGCCCAAGCTTAAAACAGAGTTTGCATAAATACCGATGGCCTGATGCAGATTGCCAGGCGATAACGAATTGAACAAAAGGATAAACAAATATGAGTGGCGACAGTGATATCGCTCTGATCGGGCTGGCGGTAATGGGCCAGAACCTCGTGCTTAACATGAATGATCACGACATAAAGGTTGCAGTCTATAACCGAACTACACAAAAAACGCACGACTTCATTAACGGCATTGCAGCCAATACAAGTATCAGCGGCGCTGAGACGCTTGAAGAACTCGTTGGCAAACTGAAATCACCAAGAAAAATCATGATGCTGGTTAAAGCCGGGAAACCGGTTGACAGCACCATTGAACAGTTATTACCTCTGCTGGATAAAGGCGACGTGATTATCGACGGAGGCAATTCCAACTTTGAAGATTCAGAACGTCGCGCCCGCGCGCTCAAGTCTACCGGTATTCGTTATCTGGGCATGGGTGTCTCTGGTGGTGAAGAAGGCGCACGTCATGGCCCATCATTAATGCCGGGTGGCGATGCAACTGCGTGGCCACTGGTCAAAGACATGTTTCAGAAAATTGCGGCAAAGACAGATGCAGGAGAGCCTTGTTGCGACTGGGTTGGAGACAATGGCGCGGGACATTTTGTCAAGATGGTGCACAACGGCATTGAATACGGCGACATGCAGTTGATATGTGAAGCCTATCATTTCATGAAAACCGGTATGAAGTTAAGCAATGAGCAGATGCATCAAATCTTTGCTCGCTGGAATACTGAAAAACTGGATAGCTACCTGATTGAAATTACAGCCGACATTCTTGCTTATCAGGAAAACGGCCAGTATGTACTTGACACAGTACTTGATCGTGCCGGTCAAAAAGGTACCGGCAAATGGACTGGCATTAATGCGTTGGAACTCGGCATACCATTAACGCTGATCGGCGAAGCCGTATTTTCACGTTGCTTATCGGCATTAAAAGATGAACGTGTCAGCGCCAGCAAACTCATTAGCGGCCCGGCGACGCCCGCGAATGGTTTGTCAGAGTCAGAATGGGTACCAGCGCTTGGTGACGCATTATATGCATCGAAGATAATTTCCTATGCTCAGGGCTTTATGTTGATGCGCGCAGCTGCTGAAGAATACGAATGGACACTGAACTATGGCGGCATTGCGCAAATGTGGCGTGGTGGGTGCATTATTCGCTCAGCCTTTCTCGATGAAATTAAGGCCGCCTTCGACAAAGCACCTGACCTGGACAACCTGTTACTCGACGAATATTTTCGGACCGAAGTCGAAGCAGCACAATCAAACTGGCGAAAGGTCATTGGCAAAACGGTAGAGATTGGCATTCCCGTTCCAGCCATTAGCAGCGCTTTGGCTTTTTTCGATGGTTACCGAACGGCATCATTACCGGCTAATCTTCTGCAAGCACAACGAGATTATTTCGGTGCTCATACGTATCAGAAAGTCGATGGCGATCAAAGTTGGCATCACACCGATTGGACCGGCAGTGGCACCGGTATATCGAGCAGCAGTTATAACGCGTGATGGAAAAAACGTGCGTCAACTAGGCCGAAACCTATACTAGCTGAGTAAAACGCCTAGCAGTATCGGCAGATAGAAAATAGCTGAAAGGTGCGTAACCAGTATTAGGCCAGACACCTCGACGCTATCCCTATTGTGCCGTATCGCCATTAGAAAATTAAATACCGCTACGGGTGCCGCGGTTTCGATAATGAGCACACCGCGAGCAACTCCTTCAAGCCCGAACAGAGTCGCTATACCAAACCCAACGGCAAGGGCAATACCTGTTCGCACGAATGACCAGCGCAAGGTTGCGGGTAAACTTTGTGCGGACATGTTGGAAAGACTCACACCCAGCGTGATAAGCATGATGGGGATAACCAGCTGACCAACCAGAGAAGCAGTATCCATGGCAAACTCAGGCATGGGTATATCAAAATACCTGACCGCGGTACCAAGCCAAACAGCATGAAGAATCGGTGACTTTAAGGCAGGCTTTAAGCTTGTATTACCCGATAGAACAGCTTCACCCACACTGAACAACAGCAGGCACTGAACTGAGAAAAATGCCATAGCATAGGCAAGCCCCGCCTCTCCATACGCAAAAAAACAAACAGGCAAACCAAGATTGCCCGTATTTCCGCAAACATGAGCAATGCACAGACGCCAGTCTTTACTGGCTGCACGTAAAATCAACACAGATACAACGGTGAACACCGAATGCACGGCCAATGTTGCCAGAACCATTGTTCCCAGAGCGCTGAGTTCCACGGTACTGGTTGCCAGCGTATGAAATAGCAACGCAGGCATACCGACATTGATCACCAGCGTGGTAACAAAGGGAATCGGAAAATCGATGCCTTTTTTAGCCCAAACGACTCCGATGCAGGCAAGGATAGCTGCCGGAGCCAGAATGCTCAGAATCTCGAAAAATAGTTGGAACACAAGGGTAAACACGCGAAATAGGTGCGCGCGAGTATACCGCTAATCTCACATGGTCAGGTGCCTGGTATGCCATTGTCAAAAAAGCCCGGACCTGAGTCCGGGCAATCGCGGAAATTTCAGGCTGTATGTCAAAGTTTCTTTTTTGCGATTATTCGACTACGTCTTCCTGAACCACACCACCGGTTCTTGGGTCAAAGTATGCAGTGACACTTTTGCCTTGAACGTTTAGCCCGGTTACTTCATAACAGTTGCCTTCAGACACACCCATTGACTCAATGGTGTAACCCAAAGACTCTATTTGCTCTTGCATAACCTCAGGTTCCATCCAGCTATCGTCCTGAGGGTCACCGCATGCCGGACTTTCTGCATGAGCAGAACCACCAATTAGAAGTAAAGATGTAACTAGCAGTGCGTTTACTTTGTTAAAACGTTTCATTCGAGTCACCCTATGTTTAATAATATTTGTTTACGAGTTATATGATTTCTAACGCCACAACATTCTCGTTATGACGGAGTCAAAATTAAACTTACAGTCAAACATGATCAAGTTACGGGAGTGAATAGGAGGCTTAACTAAACTCGATGTAATCGTAATTTCGATCAAACTTAAACAGACCTGAATTTATAAATGAAACTTATCAACGTTAATGAATATTTGTTTAGATACTTACTGGATTAGTTTTTCGCTAAAGACAGATATACAAACATAACTGACGTAAAACTACAGAGAAAGAAACTTATTAGGCATCTCTTTCGTGTTTGGCAAAACCCAGTTTTCCACAGGCTCGTCTCGTTCAATACTTGTTAAGTCAACCAGTCGATTAATCAGACTGGCATGCTCGCGGGTATTCAGGGAACACAAGGCTTCGACATAAACTTTGACATCGTCATCGGGGCGCGTAGCGTATTGATATTCAAGAAATTGGGCGTATTGCCAGATAAGGTCCGGCACACAATTCATCTTCCTGTATTGCTTTCTGATCAGGTGCTGTTTCGGGTGAACAATAACAGCGGGCGCATCATTCACGACCACAAAGAATTTACTACTACCTCGCTTGTCCCTGAGTTTCATGCGCCAACTGAACCGATGACCTGCTTCATTCCACGCCACATCACCTGGAATAAACCAATGTCTAAGCGGAACAGTAATCTGAACAATCAACCAAATTGATACACCAATAACAATAAGAATCCCAATGCTACTGTTCTTGCCATGTGCGTAATCACTATTATCTGTCAACTCAGATTGAGTCCAGGCAAGTGCAGGCCGGCCGCGTTTGCTCTGCAACCACCCGATAAATTGCCTGGGCCAGTCCGGGTCGAACAGCATTAGCGTAACGGCGAGCGTCATCCACGGAAATATACCGATATTGAATACGAATGCATTCGTTAAATGAAAAAAACAATAAACCAGAAATACTGGCAACCTCGTTCTTCGCCACAACAATAGTGGCGCACCAACCAGGTGCAATAGAATGACACCATAGCTTGCCAGAGCAATACCCGGGTCTTGAGTGAGCCATTGGAAAATTGGAAATGAGCGCTGACTTTGCTCGTTCATCCAAAGGCGCATGGGTTCAAGGTTCAACCAGTCCAGATTTACTTTGACCAGGCCTGCGTATATCAACACTATTTCAAGTTGCGCAACCAGCCAAAGACGAGTCCACGCCGGAACAGTATCTGAAGCTATCTGCGGATGACGATGGGCATCGACAGACCAGTAAGCGTTCGCTGGTACAAAGACCATAATGCAACAGAACAAAATGGTCAGATAATAGTGATTTAAGTAGTATGCCTGTTCAAGTAAAAACAGATAACTCATACACAGCGTACAAACAACCATCGCAATGCGATAGTAGTACCCGAGCATGACACACAGCGCAGCCAGCCCCATCACCAGAAAATTAATTTCCAGCCCAAAGCCCGGCCACAAACCTACCCACTCAAAACCTGAATACTTGAACAACATGCTCGAACTTCGGTACATGCAATCCAGACATAGAAAAATGCCGTAGTTCACACTCTCGAACAGCAGTAATCCACCGAACATGATTCTGAATACCGCCAGCGACGCTGCGTCAATTGATTTGAACCAATACCGGTGAAATTTGGATAGCACAAAAACCTCTAGTCAAGCGCAGTTTACGGAAGACTCATGTAACAGTTTAACCCACCGAGCTAAAGATGGAATTCTCTGTCGCCGAAAAGACACACACCGGTTAATTCTAGCGCTTCAAAATTGATGCGTAACTGACATCCATCAGTTTCGGACTAACCTTTTCCAGCAAGGAGAATTGCACAATGAAACGATGTAATCTGTGTAGTTTGCTTAATCGACCGCTGCTTGCGTTTACTACCGCACTCACTGTGTCTGTTTCCGCAACGGCGGACGATCTTGATATTTACGATGCGATATTGGCAAGTCAAACCAAGCCTAATATTGTTTTCGTACTCGACTACTCCGGTAGCATGGACGAAGATGTCAACAATATACTGGTTACTGACGGTTCTGTGGAAACCAAACTCGACATACTCAAAAAGGCTGTGGACAGCGTTCTACAGGATAACGCTGGAAAAATTAATGCGGGTATCGGTTCAATTTATAACTACCGCTCATCGGGTGTAAAATGGCCTGTTAGCGACCTGGAAGAAGACGCGCACAATATCGACTCAAACATCCCCATAGGCACAAAAACGGTTGCAGATATCATTTCCTCTCAACTGGCCCAGCGAGGAGCAAGCAGCACCACTGCGACCGTCAACGGTTTAGCCGAAGCAGCAGCGTATTTCCGCGGCGACCCGGTTCTGCACAGTGACTGGAACGCCGATGAACCGTACAATCACGAACCTGCTCAATGGAATGTTGCTAACGAACGATATGAAGGTGGACAAGGCTACGCTGCTCTGCCAAGCAGTTACACGCCAAGCAACGCCTATGAGTACGACTCAAGTAGTGGTGTCGGCAAATTTGGTTGGTGCACGGACTATACCGGAGGCGATCAGGAGTGCACAGGCAAAACAACTTACGACTGCACTTTATACCCAGCCGAAACCTATACCTATGGGCCTAGCGAACCCTCGGAAGGCAATACGGGCAGCAGCGGCGGCACCAGGGACATACCAGAACGCAATGTCTGTAAGTACGAACACCCGGATAACTGGATAACGCCTAACTACATTTCCCCGATTACGCAAGCGTGCCAGGCAAATTTTATCGTCCTGATCTCTGATGGTCAGCCTACAAATCTGCGGCACGATACAACCCTGCGCAACGTGCTTAAAGACGCTGGCGTACCAGCCGGAGATGCAAGCAAGTGCGAGGACTTAAGCACAACCGTGTTTAACGGTACAGCGACACCCGTCACCCAGGGCAACTGCGGTCCGGAATTGCTCGAGTATCTGGCTACTAATGATATTAATCCAGCTATTCCCGACTCCAGCGTGAAAACTTATACCGTTGGCTTCTCTCTTGATGGTCCTGGCAAGGACTACTTGAAATTACTGGCTGACAAAGGCGAAGGTGAATTCTATGAGGCTAGCCAGCCTGCAGAACTCACCGATGCCTTGAGCAGCATCATAGACAGTATTCTTGCCGGTAGTCAGAACTTTGCTGAACTGTCTATTGATATCGATCCGAATAATTTTGGACACGATAATCGAACCTACTTTTCACTGTTTACACCGAGCAGCAAATCCAGCTGGAAGGGTAACCTGAAAGGGTTCTTTGTCGATGAATCAGGACTCATCGATGTGAACGGGTTGAGTGCAACCGAGACAACAGATGCCGGGTTGCGATTTGCAGACACTGCGCAAAGCTTCTGGTCCTCGGTACCAGACGGCAATGCAGTTTTGGCCGGTGGAGCATCCGAAAGCATCACTGACCCGGCAGAAGCGCCAGCGGTACGAAACATCTATACCAATCTTGGCGGGGACTCTACTTTTACTCCTGCCAATACCGGCGCCCATCTGGTCTCGAGCAATGGATTAATCAACGATGGCCTTTTAGGCAATCCTGGAGCCACGCTGCGAACAGAAGCTCTTGACTGGCTTGCTACCGCACCAATGGGCGACCCGCTGCATACCAAGCCAGTATCAGTGAATTACGGCGCGATGAAAGTCGTGTACATCATGACCAATCAGGGCTTTATTCATGGCTTCAATGCAACCAAACCCACGGTACCAGGAGCAACACCTCTTGATGTCAGTGGCGGTGCAGAGCTTTTCGCCTTCATGCCAAAAGAGCTGCTTTCAAACATCCCCGAGTTGTATCGCCCTACCAATACCAGTGATCACGTATACGGACTGGATGGCACAATAACCCGATGGCACAACGACGATAACGGTGATGGCGTAGTCAACGGCAGTGATACGATCACTCTGGTGTTCGGTATGCGCCGAGGTGGCACAAGCTACTATGCGTTGGATGTAACCAATCCAAACAGCCCCAAATTTAAATGGCAAATTAGCAACAGCGATCCGGAATTTTCAAGACTCGCGCAAACATGGTCAAGAGCATCACTTATATCTGTCAACAACAGCGGCAGTAAAGAACGTATGTTGATGTTTGGCGGTGGCTACGATGCAGCTACGCTTGACGGCAGCACGAACGCAAAACCCGCTAGCGGTAATGCCATATTTTTAGTCGATGAAGATGGTGATTTAGTCTGGACTCTGGATGAAACAGATCATTCAGATCTGATGTATTCAGTACCGAGCGATCTTACGGTGATAGATACTGACCAGAACGGCATGGCCGATCGGGTTTATTTCGGTGATCTGGGTGGTCAAGTCTGGCGTGTGGACTTTGACGATATTAACGATAATCCTTCGCTGACCAAATTTGCTAATGTTGCAAACGGCGACCATCAACCATTGTTTTTTGCACCCAGTGTTTCCATGAATCGAACTTATGATGGAAGCTATATGGCCATATCGTTTGGTAGCGGAGACAGAACTCAGCCGATGTTGTCCAATACCGGTAATGCGCTTTATATGCTCAGAGATACCGATATTAATACCGGTGCACCTGGTGCCTCCTTTACAACAATTGGTGCTGCTGATATATACGATGCAACCGGCAATGATATCGGTTCATCTGATCAGGCCACCAGTAGCGCAGCAAAAGCTGCGATGGATGCCGCAAGAGGATGGGCGGTGTTTTTAAATCCTAGTGAAAAGTCATTATCAAAAGTGGTTACTTTCGAGGGTAAGTTTCTTGCCACCACGTTTGAACCTGACCCAAACCTTACGTCGAAACTCACGCCCGATGCCTGCTCTTTTAATATGATAGGGCGTTTATACATCATGAACCTGTACGATGCGCAGCCAATTGAAATTCAAAGCGACGGTTCCGAAGCAATAGCGGGACCCGACGCATCCAGGCGCACAACAGAGCTGGCGGAAAAAATGACCATTCCGGGTTCACCGGTTATTGTATTTCCGCAAGACTCTTCCAAGGTGCAAGTTGTTGTAGGCAAGGAATCAGTTGCCAGCCTGAACAAGAAAATCCGCACGGTATTCTGGCATGCCAAATAAGTAGTTGCCTGCAGCAGATTTCAATATCGTTTGAAAAACCGGCCTGTTAAGCAGGCCGGTTTACTTCAATATCGTCGAACAATTCACAATTTCCGCTAGCTGATCACATTTCCAAAGAATCGCAGATCGCATTCGCCCTGCATCATTCA
Organism: uncultured Granulosicoccaceae bacterium; assembly: GCA_937981955.1. Lineage (GTDB taxonomy): Bacteria > Pseudomonadota > Gammaproteobacteria > Granulosicoccales > Granulosicoccaceae > Granulosicoccus. The sequence goes on along the minus strand of CALJNA010000084.1, from coordinate 5,127 downwards.
AGCATGTTACGTGTACTGCCGACGTGTAGCACAGGGAAATCATACGTTGCGCCTTGAACTGGCTCACAACCAGCAATGCGCTCGTGGTTTGGTTAAATGTAGTTAAGCGGATGACAGCATGCTCAAACGTACTCGGAATTCATTTTTTCTAAAACCGTTTTTTTCAGTTGTTGCAGCGCTCACTATCGCTGTTCCGGCATCTGCCGACGATACGGAAATTTTTGACGCAATATTAGCTAGTCAGAACAAGCCTAATATTCTTTTTGTGCTTGATTACTCGGGCAGTATGAGATCAGATGTTAACGGTAACGAGATACTCGAAGGTGACGATGTAACACTGTCAAAATTGGAGGTTCTTAAAAGCGCCGTTGATACCCTTCTTGAGGCTAATGCTGGCAAAATTAACGTCGGCATCGGGTCTTTATATTCCCACAGCGCCTCTGGTGTGCGCTGGCCCATAAGTGACCTTGAAGACGATGCCAGTATATATGATCCGGCTATTCCCGTTGGTACTGCCAACGTCGCTGATGTCATATCAGCACAAATGGAAAGAACAGGCGCGCAGGGCGCGACAGCAACGGTGAACGCACTCGCAGAGGCAGCTGCCTATTTTCGTGGTGATGAAGTACTCCACGGGGACAAAGACAAACAAGTACCAGATCACCACAAACCTGATACCTGGGATGGCACGGGTTATAGCGGCGGGAACAGATTTGCTGCCATACCCTCAAGCTACACACCCACAGACGCATACCAATCCGGTTTAGATCCCTCGCAAGACAACTACGGTTGGTGCACTGACTATGTTGGCGGGGATCAGCAATGCGAAGGTAAGGTCACATTTGACTGCGAATTGCACCCGGCCATATCTGGCGAGTGGTCAGCAAATCCGGACGGCAGCGGCGGCACATGGGAAAGTCCCGAGCGCAACATTTGCAAATTTGAGCATACCGAGGTGTTCGGCACAGCTCACTACGTTTCACCACTCACACAGGAATGTCAGACAAACTTTATCGTCCTTATTTCCGATGGTGAACCGACACGCCTGAATAACAACAGCACGCTGCAATCGGTACTGAGCGACGCCGGGGTGCCGGCTGGCAAGATTGATCAATGTGAGGACTTAAGCCTGACCACTTTTGCAGGCTCGGGCACTACAGAAGGTAATTGTGGCCCTGAAGTGCTCGACTATCTGGCCACTACCGATATCAACCCGGATATAGAAAACTCTAATGTCAGAACCTATACCGTGGGTTTTTCCCTTGACGGACAAGGTAAAGATTACCTGCAGTTACTGGCACAAAGTGGGCAAGGAGAGTTCTATGAAGCCAGCAAGCCAGAAGAACTGACAACTGCACTGAATAACGTTATCGACAGCATTCTGGCTGGCAGCCAAAATTTTGCTGAATTGTCGATTAACGTTGACCCGAATGGCTTTGCGCACGAAAACCGAACCTACTTTTCACTGTTCACGCCTAGCAGCAAATCCAGCTGGAACGGAAACCTGAAAGGCTACTTTCTCGATAGTACCGGACTCGTTGATGTTAATGGTCTTCCCGCCACAGTAAACGACGATAGCGGACTACGATTTGCAGAAACAGCACAAAGCTTCTGGTCTTCGGTTCCCGATGGAAACGAAGTCATGATTGGTGGTGCATCTGAAAGTATTACCGATTTGGTTGAAGCGCCTGCTATCAGAAATATTTATACAAACCTTGGTGGAAACGATACATTCGTTCCTGCAAATATTGATGCGCGCATTGAAGCAGCCAATGACCTGATCACCGACGAACTCATGGGTAACCCCGGCGCAGCAGTTCGCTCACAGTCACTGGAGTGGTTGGCCACCGCCCCAATAGGTGACCCACTGCATTCAAAGCCGGTATCGATTCTATACGGCGATGGTACAAAGGTCGTGTACATAATGACCAATCAGGGCTTAATGCATGCGTTTGATGCAACCCAGCCAACTACGCCTGGTGCCGACCCAGTTGATGTCACAGGTGGTAACGAGCTATTTGCCTTTATGCCTAAAGAATTGCTGTCTAACTTGCCTGCGCTGGCTAACCCGACCGCTGATGCTGATCATGTTTATGGACTGGACGGAAGTATCACTCGCTGGCATGAAGACGATGGTGATGGAATCGTTCAGGATGGAGAAACCGTTTTACTGGTTTTTGGCATGCGCCGAGGTGGAACCAGCTACTACGCTCTGGATGTTTCCGACCCGACAAGACCTGAATTCGCATGGGAAGTATCTTCCAACGACACCCGGTTTGCAGACCTTGCACAAACCTGGTCAAGAGCATCACTTATAACAGTAGATAACGGTGGCACAAACGAGCGCGTACTGATGTTTGGTGGTGGCTACGATGCGGCCACTGTTGATGGAACAACCTCTGCAACACCTGGAGCCGGTAACGCTGTATACATGGTCGATATGGACGGTGACAAAGTGTGGGAAATTGGGGACACCAACCATACTGATATGATTTATTCCATTGCCAGTGATCTGACCATCATAGACACCGATCAGAACGGTGCAGCAGACCGTGCTTACTTTGGTGATGTGGGTGGACAGGTATGGCGAGTGGATTTTGACGATATAACTGCAACACCGGATGTAAAGAAATTCGCCGACGTATCCAATGGTGATCATCAACCCATCTTTTATGCCCCGAGCGTTTCAATGAACCGTGACAAAAGCGGACGGTTCCTGGCAGTCTCATTTGGCACTGGTGACAGAACACAGCCAATGCTTACAAATACCGGAAATGCTCTTTATATGCTGCGCGACCGAGATATTGACAAGAAAAATCCTGATCCGGCGTTTACCACCATTCAATCAACCGACATTTACGACGCCACAGCGAACGATGTAGGTTCAGATGATGAAGCTGTCAGCGCTGCTGCCAAAGTCGCTCTGGACAATGCACGAGGATGGGCAGTATTTCTGAACACCGGTGAAAAGTCGTTGTCAAAAATCATTACGTTTGAGGGCAAGTTTCTGGCAACAACATTCGAACCCGACCCAAATCTGGTCAGCGGCGTACCTGACCCATGCTCTTTCAACATGATTGGCAGACTTTATGTCATGAGCATTCTGGATGCTCAGCCAATTCAAATTGCCGTCGATGGTTCTGAGTCCATAGCCAGCCCGGACGCATCTAAACGCACCACAACGCTTTCTGAAAATATGACCATTCCGGGATCGCCTGTCATCCATTATTCGGAGGACTCTTCTAAAGTGAATGTGGTTGTTGGCAAAGAAGTGGTATCGGCGGTTAATAAAAAACTCCGAATGGTTTTTTGGCACTCAAAATAAGTTCCGGCAACGAACGCAATACTATCCGGGTAGCTTTTCCTGGGTAGTATTTCCCTATTATTTTTTTGAACCGGCACACAAATAATGCCCGGTTATAGCTCCGAAGTATTACTAAAAGTTTTTTCGAATCAGGCCGTTACAAGGGTATCACCCGACCACTACTATTCTGGCGAATTCATGGACATTAATGCGTTACTGAAAAAACTGGTAGACGACGAAGGTTCAGATCTTTATCTGGCCACCGGAGCACCTCCAAGCGCCAAATTCTCTGGTGAACTTACGCAGTTGTCTGATGTGCCTTACCAAAAAGGTGAAGTTGCTGAAATCGCCAATAACCTGATGAACGAAGATCAGCGAGCTGAGTTTGAGCAAACACTGGAAATGAATCTGGCATTGGCCATCGAAAACATTGGTCGCTTCCGTATCAACATTTTCATACAGCGCAATGAAGTGTCATTGGTTGCACGAAATATTCAAACAGAAATTCCTAATATAGATGACTTGGGTTTACCAGAGGTATTGAAAGACGTGATTACCGCGAAAAATGGCCTGGTGCTATTCGTAGGTGGAACCGGTTCTGGTAAATCTACTTCACTGGCTGCATTGATTGATCATCGTAACCGGGCCAGGGGTGGACATATCATCACAATTGAAGATCCGGTTGAATATGTACATGAACACAAGAAGTGTATTGTTAACCAGCGAGAAGTTGGTGTTGATACGTTAAGCTTTCAGGATGCACTAAAAAATACCTTGCGACAGGCTCCGGACGTAATCCTTATTGGAGAGATCCGCGATCGGGAAACGATGGAACATGCCTTGGCGTTTGCAGAAACAGGTCACCTCGCAATATCAACATTGCATGCAAACAATGCCAACCAGGCACTCGACCGCATTATCAACTTCTTCCCCGAAGAACGTAAAGCACAGCTGCTACATGATATCGGCAATAATATTCGGGCCTTCGTTTCTCAACGCCTTGTTCCTACTGTTGATGGAAAGCGCTGTGCAGCCATTGAAATTATGCTCGGCTCACACACAATCAAACAAATGATCATGAAAGATCAGTTGCAGGACATCAAGGAAGCCATGCTGAAGTCTGAAAACATGGGCATGAAAACATTCGATAGTGCGTTGTTCGATCTTGTACAAGAGGGAAGAATCAGTGAAGAGGAAGCAATGAAAAACGCTGACTCAGCCAACAACTTGCGTTTGCGACTGAAACTCAGTGGCAAGAAAGACGATGATGATGATCCAGCCGAACTACTACTGCGTGGTCAACGACCATCTGAAGTTGCGACAGACAACGAAGAGAGTGAGGACGACAAATCAGCAGAAGCTGAAGAGTCTGAGGCGGTATCTGAAGAAGTTCTGGATGACCCAGCTGAGCGCGCCGCTGCAGCGGCTGCTAAAGTTGCTCAAATACACGCTGCAATGGCAGCGAAGAAAGAAGCAGCAGCGGAGAACCCAGGCGGAGAAGAGCCAAGTGTTTCCGCCGATACTGCAGCGCTGTTTGAACTCTCGCTTGAACCTGAAGCAGATCCGGACGAAGAGCCCGGCGATGATGAAGACGACGGCACACCGAAACCCGGTATGGGTATGATCGGCTAACTGCCGGCCTTATCAAACATTGACGCCATTGTTGGATTTTTACGCGTCAGCTTTTTGATTGAAACGTCCTGTGCCTTATCATTAGCCAGACGCAGATTCCGATCGGTGCTTAGCAAAGCCTCTTTCGTTTTCTGCAGATGGCTAATGGATTTATCAATTTCGTCAATAGCGGTTTGAAATTTTCTTGATGC